>JBPCYD010000236.1:0-8787 GCA_051007895.1 Woeseiaceae bacterium | reverse complement strand
CCGAATCCTGTAGCTGCTGACGCAAATGGCAGTGCATTCGTCGCGGCCGGAGAAGCATTTTCGGTTACCGTGACAGCCCTCGACGCGGAGGGTGACGTTACGCCTAACTACGGGCAGGAAACTGTTGCTGAAACGGTAATTCTGACGTCCAACCTGGTTGCTCCCGTCGCTGGCAATAATCCGGCTCTGGGCGCGCCCGTAAGTTTTGGGCTATTTTCTGCCGGGCAAGCCACTGGCAACAGTTTTAGCTGGCCGGAAGTTGGCATCATCACGCTTACGCCGTCAGTGGGTGATGGCAACTATTTAGGCGCGGGGGATGTACAGGGCCAGACTTCTGCAAACGTAGGTCGATTTACGGCGCATCATTTCACGGCTGCACTGAATACACCCTCTTTCTCGACAATCTGTGCCGCCGGATCGTTCAGCTATATTGGGGAAACGTTCACTTACTCAAATGTCCCCGAGATTACGGTAACGGCGACCGCGCTCGCCGGGCAAACCGCGGAAAACTATACCGGCGGGTTCTTCAAGTTAAGCAATGCAAGTCTTCCTGATCCGCAATACACTTCCACACCGGCGACCCTTGATATGTCAGGTTTGCCGCCCGGCAGCAGTGACCCGGCGATCGTGGACCTGGGTGCCGGCATCGGCACCTTGACGTTCTCCGATGGAAGCGGGCTGTCTTATACCCGCAATGCAGAGGAGTCACCGTTCAGCGCTGATATTCGTCTCAGCATTGACGTTATCGATTCAGACGGCGCTGCGGCAACAGGTAATCCGATCGTCTTTGGTGGTGGCGGGGGCATGCTCTTCGATTCAGGGTCGACGATGCGCTATGGCCGTGCGCGTGTATTCAATGCATACGGCTCCGAGCTGGTCGATCTTGCGTTACAGTTCAGGACGGAGTATTTCGTCGATGCAGCCACCGGCTTCGTGCCGAATGTTGACGACGTATGTACCAGCACGGTCACCCTGGCGCTGGGCGCGTTTACGGAAAACCTGGTGGCGGGAGATACCTGCGTGCTGGATACCGGCGCACCAGGTGCCAGCAACGAAGGTTGTACAGTGGCCGGGCCACCGGCATTGCAATACCGGGAACCGCCGTTCGGCGGTGACTTCAATCTTTACCTGCGCGCGCCGGGAGCGACCAACGATGGCAGTGCTGCTGCCACTGCCGATGTGCCGAACTGGTTGGAATACGATTGGGATGCCGGCCTGCCGGGACTTGAGGATCCGACCGGTACAGCCGTGTTCGGTATCTTTCGCGGCGCGGACCGCCGCATCTATACTCGCGAACTTTATTAGCCGCAATCCAAATCAAGGTCCCTTTGTTGGTGGTCCCGTTCGTGAGACCATCCGGAAATATGGTCAGTACACAGCATGGCGCCTCGCGCTTCAGTTCGCTCCTTTTAGTTGCCGCAGTAATCTTTCTCGTCATCACCGTCGCGACGTTTATTAGTGCGAGCGATCCGGTTCCGGTGGTGAGCGACGAAATATTCAATCCTGGATCGACTGCTGACCGGGAAGCACAGATCGAAAAAGGCAAATACCTGGCACTCGCTGGAAATTGCGCCAGCTGCCACACGACCGAGGGCGGAAGTTACATGGCGGGCGGTCTCGCCTTTGAAACACCCTTCGGCACGATCTACTCGACCAATATTACGCCGGATACCGAAACAGGAATTGGCAATTGGACCGGTCCACAGTTCTTAGATTCGATGCGCCGGGGTGTGCGCCCGAACGGTGACCATTTGTATCCTGTTTTCCCATATACGGCGTTCACGAAAGTGACGGATACCGACATTGCTGCCCTGTATGCCTATTTCAAAAGTATTCCTGCTGCTCGCATGACAGTGCCCGATAACGACATCGCATTTCCGTTCAGTCAACGCGGTTTAATGTCGGTTTGGAAAGCCATGTTTTTTGACGCCGGCGTCTACCAATCGGACGATTTGCAATCCGATGAATGGAATCGCGGAGCCTACCTGGTTGAAGCACTTGCGCATTGTTCAGCCTGCCATTCTCCAAGAAATCTATTAGGTGCTGAAGACAACAATCGGGCCATGGCCGGCGGCGTATACGCCGACAGAGTAAGGACGGGAGCAATACGTCCTTGGTTCGCGCCGAACCTCACTTCAACATCAACCGGTCTGGACCTCTGGTCACAAGAAGATTTATCGGCTTACCTTAAGACGGGGCAAAACGACTTTATCGAGACGTTTGGCCCAATGAATGAAGTGATTCTTAACAGCACGCGGCATTTGAGAAATGCAGACGTGCATGCGATGACGGACTATCTCAAGAGCCTGCCTGCGCACGAAGACCCACCAGGGTCGCAGGCCGACAGCAGCGTACTGGGCATGGGACGAACGGTTTACAACCTGCATTGTGGTACCTGCCATTTGCCAACCGGGTTGGGGGACGTCGAGTCAGCACCACGACTGGCAGGTGCCAGTCTCGTTGTTCAGGCGAGCAATCCAGCCTCCATGATCAACGTAATTCTGTACGGTCCCCAGCATCCGGATCCGCCTTTTCCGGGCAGGCGGAGAAACCCGATGGATGAGTTTCAGTATCTCCTTACCGATGCCGAAGTGGCGGCGGTTGCGACCTATATTCGCAGTAACTGGGGTAACACTGGTGGTCTCGTAACGGAACAGCAGGTAGCCGAACAGCGCTAGTGCGCATTGTGAGACAGGCCGCCGATCTCACCGGTAAGGGAGAGTTCGCGGTGATATAATTTTTAACATCTTGGTATACCAGACGGGGCGAAATTGTTGAAGATTCTGGATGCTGATTTTCAGCGTGGATTGCGCCTGGCGCAGATCCGGCCGATAACGGTGTTGTTCACGCTCGTTCTGCTGGTTGCCTGCACCAAGGGCACGTCCGAACCGGAGGACAGTGCGTCGCCACTGCGTGTTCGTCTCATGACCGGGGAACAGTATTCCAACACGCTGGCCCACGTATTCGGCACCGATATCGCGGACAGCGTTGCACCGCCTCTGCCACCGCTGGCACGAACTGATGGTCTGCTGTCATCGGGGGCGACGTTCGTTGGCGTAACGTCCGATCAAATCCAGCAAATTCAGCAAGCCGCCGCTTTTGTTGCTGCGAAAGTCGTTGACGAATATCACCGGGATTTTCTGATTCCCTGTGAGCCTGAATCGCCGACGGAAGCCGACGCCACCTGTGCAGCAGAGTTTTTGAGAAAAACCGGGCGACTGCTCTATCGGCGTCCCCTGGATGAAACCAGGGTGGCCGAACTAACAAGCGTGGCGAATTCAGCGGCCGATCAGACTGAGGATTTCTATGCGGGCCTGGCGCTGGCGCTGGAGTCGATGCTCATCAGCCCTGAAGTTGTGTTCATTGTTGATATTGCGGAGCCGGATCCGGCGAGTCCGGGACAGGCACGCCTGAATGCCTTCTCGCTGGCCTCCAGGCTGAGTTTTTTCCTGTGGAATTCCGCGCCGGACGATGCGTTGCTGCTTGCCGCGGAGCGCGGCGAGCTGCATACGCAGGACGGTCTGGAACGCGCAGTCACCAGGCTGCTATCGAGTGCGCGACTTGAAGATGGTCTGCGCGCATTCTTCGACGACATGATGGCATTCGACGAATTTGCGAGCCTGGCGAAAGATCCCGTTGTTTACCCAATGGTGACAGGCGCGACGCTTGCCGACGCACGTGAGCAGACCTTGCGTACCGTCATCGACCATATTCTCGACAAGGATCAGGACTATCGCGATTTATTCACGACTCGCAAGACGTTTATGTCGATGAGCCTCGCAGCGCTATATGCAACACCAACGACGAACGGATGGGTTCCCTACGAATTTCCCGAGGACAGTAACCGATCCGGATTGCTGACCCAGGTCAGTTTTCTCGCAGCTCATTCACACGCGGTGCGCAGCTCACCGACGCTGCGCGGTAAGGCGCTCAGGGAATTGTTCCTGTGCCAGAAGGTGCCACCGCCTCCGCCCGACGTCGACTTTTCCGCGTTGGAAGATGCAGGTGATGTCCCGACGGCGCGCGAGCGACTTAAGGTACATAATACAAATCCTTCCTGCGCAGGATGCCACCTGATCACGGATCCGATGGGCCTTGCCCTCGAGAATTTCGACGGCGCCGGTCGATTTCGGGAAACGGAGAACGGCGCTGAGCTCGATATCAGTGGCGAACTGGATGGTGCCGAATACGACACCGTGAGCGGCCTGGCGCAGGCAATGCGGGACCACCCGAAACTACCCTATTGCCTGGTAAACCGGCTCTATGCTTACGGCACCGGTGGGCCGGTATCGTTGCGTTATGACCGGGAAATCCTGTCGTATTTTGAGGAGCGATTCGGTGAGCACGGCTACAGGGTGCCAGTACTGCTGCGGGAAATGGCCTTAAGCCAGGCATTTTCACGGGTCAGGCCGGCTCCGGAAGCAGAGCAGGTTGTGAACGGAAACCGTGCAAATCCGTCAAAACTGGCATTAAACTAGTCAAGTTACAGAGAAAGGTAGTCTTCCTATGAGCAAACTGAGCAGACGCCGCGTATTAAGAGGCATGTTGAACGGCAGCGCCGTGACTATTGCGCTACCGCTTCTCGACTGTTTCCTGAACGAAAACGGTACGGCACTGGCGTCCGGGGCGCCGATTCCACAACGCTTTGGAACCTGGTCCTGGGGGCTCGGCATGAGCGAAGCGATATTTGTGCCCAAAAAGACCGGGCTCAATTTCGACCTTCCGCCAGAAATTGCATCGCTCGCACCGGTACAGGAACATATCAATCTGTTCACCAATTTTCATGTCTTTAAGGACGCGGCCCCCAACCTGTGTCATCACTCCGGTTGGGTGATTCTGCGCTCCGGCATTGCACCGTTTACTGCCGAAAATCGACCGGGTGAAACGATCGATGTCACGATTGCCCGGAAGATTGGCAACGCAACACGCTTCCGTAGCCTGAGTGCGACCGCCACCGGCGACGTTCGCGATAGCTTCAGTTATGAGAACGGTAACTCGGTCAATGCGCCGGAATGGTCGCCACTACGATTCTACCAACGCCTGTTTGGCACAGACTTCCAGGATCCGAATGCGGAGGAGTTTACGCCCGATCCAAAGGTCATGGTGCGCAAGAGTTCGTTGTCAACCGTACTTGACGAAACACGGGCCCTGAACAAGGAGCTGGGTGCGGAGGATCGCGCCCGCCTCGATCAGTATTTCACCGGACTTCGGGACCTGGAGCGGCGCTTCGATCTGCAGCTAAAGAAACCTGATCCGCGCGAGGCCTGTATCGTTACCGATAGGCCTCAGGATTTGCGATCTGGACTTGACGCAAACCTCGTGGCCAAGCGACACCGAATCATGACCGACCTGATGCTGATGGCAATCGCCTGCGACCAGACGCGCGTGTTCAATATGTTTTATGCGTCTGCGTTTTCGGCGACAACCAAGCCGGGCTACGACAAACCACACCATACTGCGACACACGAGGAAGCGGTGGATGAAGCACTTAAGTGTCAGCCAAATGTTTCCTGGTATACGCGGCGTGCGATGGAGGAGTGGGCTTACTACGTCGAGGCACTCGCCAACTTCAAGGAAGGCGACGGCTCGCTGCTCGACAATTCCCTGATTTACGCAACGACGGATCAGTCGTTTGCCAAGATTCACGGAATTGAAGGCATTCCGATGTTCAGTGCTGGCCGTGCCGGCGGCAAAATTAAAACCGGATTGCATATTGACGGTGGCGGCAGTCCTGGATGTCGACTCGGCTATACCGCGCTGCGTTTGATGGGTGTCGACGTACCGACCTGGGGTGACAAAAGCAATAACACGTCCAGCGAAATCGGTGAGATCCTGGTGTGAAGCCGACAGGCTTATTCTGTTTTACTATTGTTACTTTGACTGCGCTTGCTCCTGCATCGGCGCGCCAGGATGAGTCGCGGTCATCTCCGCCCGTGGAACAATACGTATCCGTCCCGATGCCGCCGGGATTCCGGGTTGAACACACGGAACTCGAGGGCCCCGTCTTTGCAAATGCCGACGGCGACACCCTGTATTCATGGCCGTCGCACAAACTGCGCAATGGTTATAGCGGTGAGACCCAGGGAAATCCTGCCTGCTATGATGAGGTTCGAACGACGACAGCGGGTTTGATGAGCCCCTATCCGCCAGGCATCACATTACCCGATCTTGACAGCCGACCGAGTTGCACCGATCTCTGGCCGCCAGTGCTGGCCGATGATGCGGCAAAAGCGGTTGGCAAATGGACAATCGTCAGGCGCAAGGACGGTAAGCGGCAGTGGACCTACGATGAACAGCCGCTCTACACATCCGTGCTAGACAGCAAGCCTGGCGACGCAATGGGTGGCACGACGCGGAGATATGGTGGGGATTCGCCGGCTATGCGCGTGCCGCTAAAACCGCCTAGCAAGGTACCGCCCGGATTTGCTGTCAAGACCACGACAGTGGGTCGCCTGCTGACGACGGATAAGAATTTTTCTGTTTACGGCTACGACAATGACACAGCAGATACATCAACTTGCGTTGATGATTGTGCACGGATGTGGACGCCGGTCACGGCCGGGGCATTGTCGATTGCACAAGGAGAGTGGTCCATCATCGAACGCTCGCCCGGCATACGCCAGTGGGTGTTTCGAGGGAAGCCACTTTACACCTATGTATTGGATCAGAGTTCGTGGAGTCTCGAGGGCAGTGACGTCCAGGGCTGGAGCAATGTATATACACAGCTGGCGCCGCGACCGCCCGGTGTTTTCACGGTTCAGGATACGCTTGCCGGTCAGGTGCTGGCCGACGCTCGGGGCATGACGATTTACACCTATGTTTGTGGCGACGATTCGATCGATCAACTGAGTTGCGACCATCCGAATGATACGCAGGTTTACAGGCTGGCAATGTGCGGCGCAGGTGACGCGGAAAGATGTCAGGAATACTGGCCGTACGTGCAGGCGGCAGACGGTGTGATCGGAACAAGCCGTGCGTGGAGTGTAATCAGCATCGACCCGGCTACGGGCAAACTCGCGGCGGCTGAACAGGCAGGTGCCTTAAGTGTGTGGGCGTACCGCGATCGACCGGTGTATACCTACGGTGGTGACGACCAGCCGGGCGACGTCAATGGTGCTGGCACTGGAGAGTGGCGTGCGCAGCGAAACGGATTAAAAGCAATTTGGCTAAGAGACGATTATATGCGTGGCACGCTATGAAGAATCAGTTATCGGCGTTAATGATCGGGTTTGGCATGACAGTTGCCTTCGCTGCACAGGCAGAAGACGGCGAGGCATTTGCACCACCCGATGGCAAGATCGGATACGTGATGACGAACCTGTTCTGGTCGGTTTACCAGACGCCTGACGCGAAGCAGGAGTGTCCGAACGGTTTCAATGATGGTCCTCGAGAACAATTCGAAATCCTGTTTCCTGATCCGGAAAATCGTACCGTGGTGGATACCCAGCTAAAGCAAGAGATCGAAACCTGGCACCCTACCGACGATCCGGACCCGTTGCCGTTTCATGATGTCCAGGGGCCTTACTCGTACGGCCTGAACCTGGACAACGAGAATGGACCGAACGACTTCATGCATCCCGACGGCGGGGACGGCATCGATAACGAGGTATACCGTGCGGTCGGCTGCATCATCGGCTTCAGGGGCCCCGATGGCGTCGAAGTAATTTTTCAGGACAAAGCGATCGCGGACCGACGCTATAACAGAACGATGATCGAATTGACGGGTGTCGATGACCTGGCAAACGACAATGACGTTACGGTGACTGTTTATCGCGGCCTCGATCGCCTGTTAACTGATGCAACCGGTCTGAAAGTCATGTCAGGAGGTTCGCAGCGCGTCGACATGCGTTGGGGAGCGAAACTGATCAGGCAAACGCAGGGGAAGATCGTCGATTCCGTGCTGACAACCGAGCCGATTGCCGAAGCCATTATTCCCTGGATGAACCTGTCCGTGCCAACGGTACAGCTCATTCGTGATATGCGATTGCAATTGACGCTTACGACTGACGCCGCTAACGGCCTGGTGGCTGGCTATGCAGACGTCGACACCTGGTACAAACAGTTGATCAGGAATGACTCAACGCATCATTTGAGTAACGGACAAATTTCAGGCATTTCGCTGTACAAAGCGCTGCGCCGACTGGCCGATGCGTATCCTGATCCCGAAACGGGTGCCAATACGGCCATTTCCACGGCACTCGACGTGAAGATGACCCAGGTATTTATCGTGCATCCCGACGGCTTGGGCACCACGGGTAACGGCATCTCTCGCTAGGATGAGCAATATTGTCGCCCGGGTTGAATCGGTACATGCCGGGTCCAACGATGATCTCAGCAAGGAAGCGCATCCTTCCATTCAGGCAGAACTTGACGGCATTGCCGGGGATCGGCACCAGTCCGGCCAGCGCCAGACGTGGCAGGGGGACAAGCAGCCCGCGGGCACCGTGCGGCGAAACGAGCGTCAGTGGTCTGCGGTATCGGTCGATGAGCTTGCAGAAATCAGCAGGGAGATGGATCTTAGCGACGATCTGACGCCGGCATTTCTCGGCGCCAATCTTTGCCTGTCCGGTGTTCCCGAATTGTCCCGATTGCCAAAAGGTACGCTGCTTCGATTTCCGTCAGGGGCGGAGTTGGTGGTTGAGGAATACAATCCGCCGTGCCGGGCCATGAGTAAACAGATTGCGGGCTCGTTTACAAAGCGCTCGGGCGAATCACCTTCCCCGACAGCGTTTTCCAAGGCGGCCAAACTGCGCCGCGGCATTGTGGGCGTGGTTGACGTGCCCGGAT
>JBPCYD010000235.1:0-21451 GCA_051007895.1 Woeseiaceae bacterium | reverse complement strand
GGTTAGTTCGGGGCTATCGACACGCGCCAGTAGCTGTTCCTCGAGGACGCTTGCTCCCGCGTCGACGAGCAGCGTAATCGTGCCTTGTGCGGGCGCGTACAATGTCGGGCTCACCGCGGCAACGACGCGGCCCTCGACAGAAACATCGCGAACCAGGTCGGCACGGGTAACGGTAGCGATGCGCAACCGGTCCATTGATACTGTCGCACTGGCACTCGCCCAGCGACTTATCGTGGGCACAATAGTCCAGGCAACGATCAGCAGTACCAGGAACGCCGCCCCACCGATTAACTTGCGATGTTTAGCCCGCTTCGGTTCCAGCTTTACGTCCTGACCCGATGTATCCGCTATTTTCAGCTTTCTTCCCCAGGCAACCAGTCACAGCGCTCAGACGCTCTCTTCTGTAACTTTGATGCGCCACGGGGGAAAATCGTTTACCAAAATCGTATTTATTTTGCGTTGGCACCTGCGCCAAGTCTGCAGTGGCCCCACAGCTGGCGGACAGCGACGGGCTAATCTGATATCGAGAAACGCGGATCGCTCGTTGCCAGTCTCACAAGCCTTGGATCGTCGTCGTTGACACGCAGGCTCAACAAGCCGGCGTTCGCATCCAGCATCATCAGGAAATCATGCCAGGCCTTTTCGTCAGCGCGCCGATAGTGACCCGATAATTCCCAACCACCGTCGGTGGGATAGATATAAACCTTGCCGGCCGCGCGAACCCTCTTGAGCGGATCCGAAAGGGCAAGGTCAGTCGCGCCGATATACCCACGGAGAATTTCACGGGCCTCGAGTACAACACTCTCTTCCTGCGCTCGCCGAGCGGGCCGCTCCGTATCCGTGATCCACTGATAGGAACCGTATGCCACAAACAGGCCAAATGCGAAGGCCACAACCAGACGCACTATGCGGTGATTAACGTTCATGCAGGTATTACCATCCGATTTGTATTGCTAGGCCGGGTAAAAAGCCAGGTTATTTGAAAAGATCCTCAGCTGCGCCAATATCGGGATCATCCGTCGGCTCGGCGGCCACACCGCCGCTGAACAGATCGTCGAGTTCATTCCTGGCCTGAGCCGCATGTGCCGCACCTGCAGAATCGAAAATGCCGGTTGCCGGCTTGAACCATTCGCAGAAATTTACCTTCTCCTTGTCATTCACCTCTTCGGCGTCATCTTCCTTGCACTGTTTCGGTACGTTCTTGTCGAAATACACGCACATTCGACAGACGTGAACAGGGGCGCGACATGCGCGACATTCATCCCTTCTCGACAACGGCAGGCTAAGATGCGCAAGCGACCCTCCACAGCGAAAACAGGTAATTTCTTGAGACATACTGATTCCTGCGATTGCTACCAAACCACAAAATATTCAGACTAGTGCTAAGAATATAAATCTTTAGACAACGGGTAAACGATTTAACCACCGGAGCGATTCGCAATGCAGCAATTTCCACATCAATATTCTGTCTCTGCCAGTGCTCACACTGATGGCGACGTTAGCTTAACGGCTGCCGGTCTGGACAAACTCGAATCCGCGCCACCCGCGGAGTTCGGCGGTCCCGGAGATAAATGGTCACCGGAATCTTTGCTGGTTGCCGCGGTCGCAGATTGCTTCATTCTGTCTTTCAAAGCGATCGCCAAAGCGTCCCGTTTTGACTGGCTTACGCTGGAATGCAGTGCGAACGGGATACTCGACCGCGTCGACGGTGGCATGCGTTTCACCGGATTCGAAATTCAAGCCCAGCTTGAGTTAGCGTCGGGAAATCAACGTGACAAGGCAGACCGGCTCCTGCAAAAGGCGGAGAAGACATGCCTCATAACGAATTCGTTGATCGCGGACTCTCATCTCACCGTGAGTGTGAGTGCCCGAGAGTAGAATGAAGATTAATAAACAGCTATAAATGTCTATTTTTTATACCTTTATTTTATTCTTAAATCGCCTCGTCGCGATAGCGATATTGTGCTGCCTGGCCGGGTGCAGCACGAACAGCGGCTGGCTGAATAGTGACCGCATCGAACAAGCCTTTGGCAGTTACGGTGTCGATGTGCTCCGAGCAGACTCCCATCGTCGCACATCCAGTCTGTACAGCCTGGAGCGAGGATCAAAAACAACACGCACATACGCCGTGGTCGACTTCGCGGGCGAGCCACAACCGCAGTTCGAACGTGAACATGCACTCATTGCGAACGGTGCCTCTATCGGCGCTACTTTCAGAAGCGCCGGGTGGCAAATCGACAAACAGCATTTGTTCATCGGCGCGCTCGAGGTTCCGGAGTCCTATGCGGAAATAGGCACGAATATGCAACTCGAATTGCCCGAAACGCTGGCGACGCACGTTTATCTATTCAATATCCGCAAAGACGACCGCACATACCAGTACGCAACAATCACCGAGATCCATCATCCTGACTATCTTTCGGCCGACGAGCTGCAACGAATCTATGGAGAAATCATATTTGATGACTCAAAGCGTGACGCTCTTCACGATTTTATTGGCCCCCCTTATACCGCAAATGATATGCAGGTCCGGGTTCGCTCTTTTTATTGAGTGTAGACTTTCTAAATCGTTGAAATGCAATGACTTAGAGGTTTCGGGGCTATGCCACGACAAATCAGATTACTGGCAATAATCGTCTCGGTCCTGCTGCTGCAGAGCGGCTTCGCCAGCGCACAGGACAATGTCGACGATCAGGCTGCAGTATGGGCATCCGTGGAGGCAATCTGGGATGCACAGGAACAGGGTGATGACGATTGGGTCGATACGATGCTTTCGGCGGATTTTATGGGCTGGCCGAACGCGTCCCCTGCACCACGTAGTAAAGCGTCAACACGTATGTGGGCGCGATTCGATGCAGACCAAAGCAAGGGCCTGGCACATGAACTCTACCCGCTTTCCATTGTAGTCCACGGCGACGTTGCTATCGTTCATTACCTGTATACATCGTTCACGCAGCTAAAGGACAAGAGCACGCAGTCTCGCAACGGACGCTTTACCGATGTACTCGTTCGAGATGGGGACGGCTGGAAGTTCATCTCCTGGCACGGTGGATCCAACGTCACTTAGCAAACAGGAGCCCGTGGCCCTTTTGTGATTCCGCCCCGGATCTCGCCTGACGACACCACGTCCACAGGTACCACCCGTCCTGAAAACGCCAGCCTGCGAAATTAGCTCGTGCAGACACCCGCGCATGCTTGATCAAGGCGACGGTCGACAATCGTGAGTGGATGCGTTTGCGTACCATAAAGCTCGCCTCGATGTCCCGGCCGTTATGCCGATCCCACCTATAGAAAAACGGAAATATACAACCCCGCAGCTACCCAATTAATTGAATAAAAACGTATAACTCTTTAATTTTATTACATTATTTATTAGACCCTCCTTCGGCACGGGTTAAGCAGCCATTCAGGTAGATTGCGCTATTCTTACGCTCAACATCAGTAAATGGGCGCAAGACGCACGGAATCTTGCCAGGAGGCATCGATGAATAGTCAAACGACAACGCTACGATCACGGTTCAGGAAGTTCCTGCCCGGGATTATTTTGTGCCTCATCTCCGGATTGGCTTTCGCCCAGGTACCCGTGGATGAGGACGGCAACGCCCTTGCCTATTCCGAAGAACAGGCAACCCTGGGGACGACTGCAGAAACGTCCGACGTCATCCTTACTTCCGGCGATCTTCAGGATCTCGTCGGTCCTATCGCGCTGTATCCTGACGACCTGCTTGCGATCGTCTTGCCGGCATCGACCTATCCGCTCGAGATCGTTCAGGCTGCCCGGTTCCTTGAGTTGCTCGAAGCAGACGAAGGCCTCGAACCTGACGAAGAATGGGATGAATCAGTGGTCGCCCTCCTGAACTACCCGGATGTCATCAAGATGATGAATGACGACATCGACTGGACCTGGAGGCTCGGGGACGCGGTCATCAGCCAACAGGCGGAAGTGATCGCCGCAGTCGAGCTGTTTCGTGACAGAGCCTATGCGGCGGGCAATCTCAAGTCCGATGACAATCAAACTGTCTCTGTTGACGAAGGCGTCATTGAAATTGTGCCTGTCAACGAAGAGATTATTTATGTGCCGTACTACGAGCCAGCCGAAGTAGTGGTCTACCAGCCGCGGCCTGTCTATCACTACTACCCGAACCCTTACCCAATTTATTATTACCCGTATCCGGCCGGCTACCGTTTTCGTTCCGGCTATTTCTGGGGCGTAACGACCGCCTTTTCGATCGGCTGGTCGAATCATTACCTGAATGTCTACCACCCGACTTACCTGGGACATCCATACTACGGCCGTAGTTACTATAGTCATTACTATCGTCGACCGAGTATCAATGTCTATAACACGTGGTATGTGAATAACAATCGTTATTCATCGTCGAATCGGTATCGTGATGGCGATCACTGGCGGCCGCGCAACCGAGCCGGGTCTCGTCCTGCGGAACCCCGGATACGCAACTATCACTACCCACCGGGTGGCGACCAACGGCGACGTGAAAATACGGTCAATCGTTCACGACTCGATACTCGCAGCAACGGTCGTATCGATCTCAATCTGCGCCAGCGTAGTGATGCCGATCGAAGGCGGGTTGCGGCACGCAGCAATGTCAATACAAATGGCCAGACTCGAATTGCCGCAAGCTCCCGAAACAATGGCCGCGCGACAGTTTCAAGTCGTGGCAGCAACGAGACCGGAGCCCGCGTAGCCTCACGGAACAGCAATCGTAGAGATATCGGCGCAGAGACTGGCGCAAACAACCGCGCCCGCGTATCTCCCAGCAATACGCAGCGCTCACAAAATCGTTCGCAGGCTGATGCAAATGCCGCTATTCAGTTCAGGAATCGCAGCACTGATACTCGATCTGCAAGTTCTCAATCGCAGAACAGGCAGACGACCAGCAGCTCCAATAGACGCCGGGCCAACGTCGATTCACCGGCATCCAGGCAGCTCAATCAGCGTTCGCCGCGAAACCAGGACCGGACTGCAACGCCCCAGCGCCAGGCTGCGACTCGTAGCGCGACCAATCGTACTGCCGCAGTTAGCAGTCGCACAATGAATGACCGTCGTTCAGCAGTGCGAGTGCCACAAACGCGCGCGGCAGCACCAAGAGCTCAGATCGCGACCAGATCCAGTGCACCTCGGGTGTCGGCACCGGCCCGCAGCGCACCTCCGCGGTCGGCAGCGCCAACTCGCAAATCGGCACCGCGCACGATCGCTCCGCCAACGTCGGGACGACAGACCAGCAGTAGTCGCGGATCATCCAGCGCGCCAAAAAGCAGCTCCCGCGCCACCCAGTCACGACGTGGCACATCACGACCACGCAATGGCAACTAGAGAAGGCTCCGCAGGACGCCGAGGATAAACAGGCGGTTGGTGTCTCGGGGCCGGCGACGGCTGCGACCCGGAACGGGGTAAATCTTACGACTCTTCAGATTTGCCCTGTTCTTTTTCGTTTTTTTCAGCGGCCTGCCCGGCTTCAAACTTCCCGGAAGAAAACTCCCATGCGACGTAGAAAACGCAGCCCGCAACAATGAGCGCCATTGCCACGAGAATCAGAGATAAGAGATTCATTGGACGATCATAGCTCGAATCGAGCGACGATATCGCGCTAGCTGTTATTTTCGGGACCTGTCGGTCTGTTTGAGCCGCCCTGACTTTCGCAGTGCCTCACGCAACACGAATTCGATCTGCGCATTCAGGCTGCGCAGATCGTCCTCGGCCCAACGCTGCATTGCTTTCATCGTCTTTTCGTCGATGCGCAGCGCGAATGCCTTGCGTGAACTCATCTGTTTCTCTGTGAGTGAATCTTCACTGGTTAACGGCAGCTTCTGCCGGACTAGGTATACAGCGATCCAGTATTCAGCACTGGTTTCGCGCCCTCTTCACTGCATAAAACAGTCAATAAGTTACCTACCATGGTTGCCTTTCTTTCTTCATCAAGATCGACAATGTTGTTGTCGTTCAACTGGTCCAGGGCCATCTGCACCATGCCGACCGCACCTGCCACTATCTGTTTACGTGCAGCGATAACGGCGGAAGCCTGCTGGCGTCGCAACATGGCATTGGCGATTTCGGGTGCATAGGCAAGGTGACTGATGCGGGCCTCGATTACGTTGACCCCGGCCTCTTCCAACCGATCCTGGATTTCTTCGCGGAGCGCCTGCGCGATCTCGCCCGGGTTACTCCGCAACGCCAGCGTTTGATTTTCATGCGGCTCATACGGATAGGTTGTGCTGAGGTTGCGTAACGCGGACTCACTTTGGATCGTCACGAATTGCTCGTAATCGTCGACCTCGAATATAGCCTCCGCGGTATCGATGACGCGCCAAACCACCACCGCCGCAATCTCGATTGGACTGCCCTGCGAATCGTTAACTTTCAGTTTGCCACTTTCAAAGTTCCGTACCCGAACTGAAACGGCCTTTTTTGTGTAAAAGGGATTTGCCCAGCGCAGCCCTGGCTGGCGTGCAGTGCCTGCATAGGCGCCAAATAGTTGCAGGACCCGCGCCTCATTGGGCTGAACCATGAAAAAGCCGAACCAAAGAACCATGCCCAGGAGCATCGCGATTGCGGACGAAATGATGCCCGCGATTGAAAAAGCCTGCAGCGATTTAACAAACCAGAAAATAAGCGCGGCCTGCGTTATCAGCAAAATGACCAGCACCAGGTAGCCGGAAGGGACTTTCCTATCGATCTCGCGATTCATTGTTATTCTCCATTGCTGTCAATAAATATCATTATGATATCATTTCGATTTCATTACAATAGCAATAGATCGATACATTATGTAAACTGAATGATGTGCATACCACCCAGCAATCCTGAGGCACGACGGGACCTATCAACGAACGCGCAAACTGGCGAACTTCAATGACCTGCCCAGCATTGTTTGCGTTACATTGCACCAGTCTCCTTTCGCCGGGGCAAACCGGTTTCGAGCGCACGCAGAATGCGTTAGATTCCGGGATCCATCAGCGGAGAACCTTCTATCGAGAACAGTATTGAAGCGACGCCTCAACCTGGCCGTCCCGAAGTCATACGCCAGACGATCAAGTGGGTCGTCTATTCCCTGCTAGTCGTCAATTGGGGCTACTACATTTTTGACGACTGGCGGGTAGCGCAACACACCCTGATGGCCGGAGATGGAATTCTCAAAGTCCTTAACGCTTACGCAACTTCGCTGGACGAGCTTGCGTGGTTCGTAATGCTGTTTCTTTTCGAGGCCGAGACCTATTGGTTGTCGGATGACCGAATGTCCCGCTTTCTGCGTTTCAGTTTCGTCGGACTGCGATTCGCCTGTTACGCCTTCCTGGCCCACACCGTCTATGCCTATGCATTTGACTATCGCGAACTTGTCGATGCGCCCCTGCTCGGCGATGTTGCATCGGTCTGCGACCTGGCCGACCAGTCATTCTCGTTCGTGCGAAATCTCGCCTACACGGTAATCGACGCTACGAATTGCGGGTCCCTGAGTAGCGCAGAAGCGCTGTATCAGATTGGTGGCGATACCGTAGTCAGCGACGCTGCCGGCATTAGTGAGCTCAAGTTTCTGGCCGCTGTCGACTTTGAAGACGCCCTGGTCTGGTTGGCAGTCGTATTGACTATAGAGTTCGTCGTCCTGATTCAGGAACGCGGGATATCAGAAGGGACAATAATCAACGCCAGTAATTACTTGACCATCGGTCTTTATGGTGTCCTGATTTGCAACGCCGTGATCTGGATCTGGAAAGGACATTACGTTTACGGCTGGGACGAGCTGCTCTGGATTGGCGGATTCGCCGCAATTGAGATGAACCTGTCCGAGTGGCGAGATGAACTCAGCGAGGAAGCTGCCGCGGTGTGACTTTTTGCCTATACTCGAAGGCCTGCTACCGAAATATTGCTGCAAAATAATTAGGGGAAAAAACAATGGTTGTTCGATTTATCGCGATTCTGGCAAGCTTACTCTTGATTACCGCTTGCGGACCAGCCGAGCAGGCCGCGCCGCCTGAACCAACGGTTGCTACCCCCGAAGCCGCAGTCGACAATGCCGCCCGAGCGGCAGAGATCGCGAAGAACGCCATCATTATCGACACCCACATCGATGTCCCGTATCGCATTGTCGACGCATGGGAAGACGTCTCTGAGTCAACGGAGGGAGGCGACTTCGACTATCCGCGGGCAGTCGCAGGCGGCTTGAACGCGCCATTCATGTCGATCTATACGCCGGCGGGACTGGAGGCTGAGGGACGTTCGAAGGACGTGGCAGAGTCACTCATCGACCTGGTTAATCGAATCGTTGCGGATTCTCCCGACAAGTTTGCGATTGCGCTGTCACCCGCGGATGTCGAGGCGCAATTTGCCGCTGGCCTTATTTCACTGCCATTGGGAATGGAAAACGGGTCACCTATCGAGGGCGACATCGCTAACGTGCAGCATTTCTTCGATCGCGGCATTCGCTACATCACATTGGCGCATGGATTATCGAACCATATCTCGGACTCATCTTATGATGAAAACAAGCAGTGGGACGGTCTGAGTGAATTTGGCATGGAAGTTGTCAGGGAAATGAACCGCGTTGGCATTATGGTCGATATCAGTCACGTCTCTGACGGCGCTTTCTGGGATGTAATGGATGTTACGACTGCACCGGCCATCGCCTCACATTCCTCGGCACGGCATTTCACGCCGGAGTGGGAGCGAAATATAGCCGATGACATGATTGTCCGACTTGCAGAGAATGGCGGCGTTGTCATGATCAACTACGGCTCCGCATTCCTCGTGCAACGCGCACAGGACTACGGCAGTGCAAAACGAGAAGCAATGAGCGCTTATCTCGAAATGAATAGCATTGAGGCATCCGAAGAAGCGTCAGCAGCGTTCGATCTGATTTACGAAGCCGAGCACGGTGGATACCCCTATGCCACGCTCGCGGAAACGCTGGACCACTTCGACCACGTCGTTAATCTTGTCGGAGTTGATCATGTTGGTATTGGCTCCGATTACGATGGCGTCGGAGACAGCCTGCCAATCGGACTCAAGGACGTATCCACGTATCCCAATCTTGTGGAAGGTTTACTCGACCGGGGCTATAGCGAGGCCGATATCGAGAAAATACTGGGCGGTAATTTGTTGCGCGTCTGGCGTGCCGTCGAGGCGGCAGCAGGAATGTAGCCTGACCGGAAACGGTAAATTCCCAGGAGATTCTACTCGTGCCAAAGCCCAAGCGCATAATGCTTCGCTGCATCCGGTTGTTGATTGTCGCGGCCCTGGCGAGCTGCAGCTCGCCAGGCGATTACGATGTCATTCTCCGTGGCGGGTCTGTCTATGACGGCCTGGGCAGTGCGCCCATAACAGCTGACATCGCAATCTCCGGCGACCAGATAGCAAAAATCGGCGATCTGCGTGAATCCAGGGGCACCTCGGAATTCGATGTGAGCGGTCTCGCTGTTGCCCCTGGCTTCATCAACATGCTGTCGTGGGCAAATGAAACGCTGATCGAAGATGGTCGCGGCATGAGCGACATCAAACAGGGGGTAACGCTGGAGATTATGGGCGAAGGCTCATCGATGGGTCCGCTCAACGAGACCATGAAGGCGCAGCTCATCAGCCGCCAGGGTGATATCAGGTACGAGGCCGAGTGGACCACGCTTGGCGAGTACCTGGAATTCCTCGAGCGTAAGGGGGTGTCTCCGAACGTGGCCTCTTTTGTTGGCGCAACCACACTGCGCGTGCATGAAGTGGGTTATGACGATCGGCCGGCAACGGCCGAGGAACTGGCCCGAATGCAAGAGCTCGTGCGCCAGGCGATGCGCGAAGGTGCGCTGGGTGTCGGCTCATCACTCATTTATGCGCCGGCAAATTTTGCCGATACTGACGAACTCATCGCACTCGTTCGTGCGGCAGCCGAATACGACGGCACATACATTTCGCATATCCGTTCGGAAGGTAATCGACTCGAAGAAGGCATCCAGGAACTGATCAAGATTGCCAGCCTGACCGGCGCACCAGCTGAAATTTATCATTTGAAAGCATCCGGTAAGGAGAATTGGCACAAGCTCTCTAACGTATTCGATATGATCGAAGACGCGCGCAAAGCAGGACTATTCATTACTGCCGACATGTATACCTACACCGCCGGATCTACCGGGCTCAATGCGACCATGCCGCTCTGGGTACAGGAAGGCGGCCACGCCGCCTGGGTTGAACGCCTGCAGGATCCGGCAATCCGGGAGCAGGTTGTCAGCGAAATGAAACAGCCCACCAACGAATGGGAGAATTTCTACCTGGCCGCAGGACCCGAGAATATTCTACTGGTTGGATTCAGGAACGATGCATTGCGCCCATTGGTTGGCAAGTCACTCCAGGAAGTTGCCGATGAGCGTGGCACGGATCCCGCGGTCACCGCGATGGACCTGGTCATTGAAGATGACAGCCGAGTCGACGCCGTTTACTTCCTGATGTCTGAGGAAAACATCCGACGAAAAATTGCGAAAGACTGGATAAGTTTCGGTTCAGATGCCGGGGCACCCGCGGCCGAGGGATTGTTCCTTGAATCCGGCCGTCACCCGAGAACCTACGGTAATTTTGCACGACTGCTTGGCCGCTATGTCAGGGACGAGGAACTTATCCCACTGGAGGAAGCGATTCGACGCCTGACCTCGCAACCCGCCGCAAATGTCGGAATCCTGGATCGCGGAGAACTTCGGGAAGGGTTTTATGCGGATATCGTCGTCTTCGATCCAGAAAGAATTGCAGACAACGCGAGTTTTGACGATCCGCATCAATACGCCACAGGTGTACGGCACGTGTTCGTGAATGGCGAACAGGTCTTGGAAAACGGCAGGCATACGGGTGCCCTGCCCGGTCGTGTCATTCGAGGCCCTGGATGGGATGGATGGCTCTGATTTCCGGGTTTAGGTAATCAGGTTAGACGCGGACTTTGTCCATGGCAATTGCAGCAAGTGTCACGCCTATCAATATGGCCGCCCCGGGTCCTGCTAATTCACATATTGTGATAACAAGTTCAAGCATTGCCGCACTCCTGTTCGAACAGGCCCTGATTGTCGTCGAAAAGCGCCTCACCCAGAATTCGTAGATTTACGTACGGCTTGGGAACGGCATGATCGGCATACCTATCAGTCGCTCGGCAGGTACCGTGCGCGCAATTCTTCGTGCCGCGACGGCGGGAATTCTTCGTGAATAATGCGCCGCACATGATTCGCGGCGACCAGCACCTTGTCAGCCGCAATTTTTTCCAACGCCTGGGCGTCCCGCACCGATGCCCTGGCTTCTTCCAGAACGCGTGGTTTGACCTGTTCGGCCTTAACGGCAAGCTTTTCGACGCGACGTTCTGCTTTTCCGCATTTCGCACGCGCATCATCAAACATTTGCACCGCTTTGCGATGATTCGCCAACATGCTTTTGAGTTGCCCGGAGCCACTTCTTGCCGCCACGTTCCGGATTACCGATATTGCGACAAATAGTGCGGGCAGTGCGGCCAACAGCAGTGCCCAGTTTTGGGAGAAAAATTCCGCGTCCATCGAGATGGAATATAGCAGCGGTCAGGCGATTCCGGTTACGACCCTGGTCTCAATCTGGCTCTTTGTGGCACGTCCTCGCCGTTGATCGCGGTGGACAGAACCGCGAGTCACCCATCCACCCGAGGATTGCCGGCGCCGGGTTTCTTGCGAACCCGGTCATGGTTGAGCCAACTCCCGTCGCGCTAGGTGATGTCGTCGTCCACTGCACGCTCCTTGCGCGGCAATTCTGTCGGCCAGTCAGCGTCAAACGGGAATGGCCTGATTTCCGAATTGAAGGTCACGTAGTCAACAACTTCGTAAGAGTAAATTGCCAGTGAGTGCCCCCAGCTTTTCAACTGTTCGTGCGTCTCGCCGGTTAGAAGGACGGTGAAAAATTGAATCAGCACAACTGCTGCTGTAACCACTCGCGATACTGCGAGTAGCGCCAGGCTGATGAGCATAAACACCAGGCGCATCCAGGTAGAACGTGACTTGACGTTCTTCTCCAGATCGCTTGGGCCGGGGTTACTGTCGCTTTCAGCGTGCGGCGGCACGTGATCCATCGGTTGATCACTGCTAGTCATCGTATTTCCTCTTGTTTCAGGCCAACCCTGCAATGCATATTATACGCTTAGTGTTTTGGACCGTTAACAGGAAAATAAAGTTCAAACCGCACTCAAGTTTGTGCGGCGTACTGGCCGGATGTTGGTTTGACTGAGCCAGATTCCCGAGCTTTCGGCAAAAGAGCCGCGACGCCAACGTGCGTCAGCCCTGGTAGAAGTACCAGGCAGCAATAAGGATGAGAATAAGACCGAGCATTTTTGCGAGACCGCTGACCCCAGCGGGTTGATCGGCGAAATTCGGGATTGGCTTTTTTGGCCCGAGCGTTTGCGAGGCCCGGTCGACAAGAACCTTGGCATTGGCAAGTCCCAGGCCGGTCGCTTCCCTCAGGCGCTTGATCGCCTCGATTTTATGACCTTGTTGAATGGCCTCAATAACATCCTTGGGCAATTCATTATCAGTAATCACAACTTCGGAATTCATTCTTGCGTTTGCTCTCAATTTAGTCTTGAAAATGCTAGCAAATTCAATGCCTGCAAGTCGGTGTCACAGTTCTCAAAATCGCAAAACACAAGTCTTCAGCTAGTCTTTGGACGGGTAATCCCATACGAAATTATCCCGATTAGGCATGCGTACACCAGGCAGGGTTTGCGCATTCATGACCGCTTTTTCCTCCACGATATCATTCACGAACAGGAGGTATGCCGTAACCGCATACAATTCGTCGTTCGTCAAAACACCGGGTGTCTGATAAGGCATTGCTCGGCGTACATAGTCGAATACCGTGGTGGCGTAAGGCCAGAAGCTGCCAAGCGTTTTGACCGGCGTGGACGTTGTCAGTGAACCATGGCCTCCGGCCAGGCGATCATTGATACCGTCTTGACCTTCCGGGCCATGGCAAGCCAGGCAGTGAGTTTGATAAACGATCGCGCCCTGTTTCGCTGATCCTGCACCGTCAGGGAGTCCGGCGCCATCAGGCTGAACAGTAAAGTCGAGCGCTTCAATCTCAGCAACAGACACCTGCTGACCCAGCCCCGGCGATTCCTGCGCGGCTGCGGCAACGCTCACCAGGAGTAAGACCACAACAGCAATGTTACGCATAAACATTGCTTATCTCCCCGTTCTCGCCGACTTCCCAGGCCTGTATGCCGTTATAGTGATAAAACGCAGCGCGCGAACGTCCTGCCAGCACGGCTTCTCGCGTAGGCTGCACTCGTCCATCTTCGTCGGTTGCCCGACTGAGAATAACGGCCGGGCCACCATCCCATTTCCAGGCGCTCCGAAAACGCGTAAGACTTTTCGGCAACACGTGCTCATCGAGCGCGGCATCGGTCCACGATCGGCCGCGATCGGCGGAGATTTCCACGCGGCGGATCCGACTTGTCCCGGACCATGCGATACCGGAGATCTGATAGATGCCCGGCCCCTGCATGGACAGCCCGGGTGACGGACTGGTGATGACCGACTTCACTCCCATCGGAAAACTGAACAATTTCGAGACTCCATCGTCCTGCAAATCAGAATACTTGGACGTTTCGTCTTTCGTCATCGCTGGCTGGTCAAGCACTTTGATCGTGCGTAGCCACTTCACGCAGGCGTTGCCTTCCCAACCCGGCAAGAACAAGCGCATCGGGTAGCCGTTCGAGGGGCGCAGACGCTCGCCATTCTGATACAAGGCCACAATCGCGTCGTCCATGATTTTATCCATTGGCACACTGCGACTCATGATTGCCGCATCGGCACCGTCGGCCACAATCCATTTACCTTCCGGCCTGACACCGCACTCGTCGAGCAGAATGGATAGCGGCACGCCGCCCCATTCGCTTGCGGCCACCAGTCCATGGAGCTGAGCACAATTGCCCTGCACTGGTTCTGGCGCCAGTCCGACGCCGCTGTTTCCGGAACATTCAAGAAACTGGATTCTTGACACGGTTGGGTAGCGAGCCAATGTTTCGACGTTGAATGACGACGGCCGGTCGACCAGCCCATGGATGGTGAGTTTGTGCTGCGCCGGGTCAATATCCGGAACGCCACTGTGATGCCGTTCGAAATGCAGGCGACTCGGCGTGATGATGCCGTCGAGGAATTGCAGGGGCGACCTCGAAGCACCGGAGCCAGTCGTCCCACGCTGCGAACCAATGGGCGCGCGAACCAGGTGCGATTCGTGTGGTGACGGAGCGCCACTCTCGCTCATACCCTCACCAGGCGCATTCATCCAGGCATCGCGCTCCGCGGCAGACGCCTTGGCCGTCATCAGCGCGGCGCCGCCCAAAAAGCCTGCGCGGAGAAAAACCCGCCGATCCAGCAGACCGTTGTCGGCCGCCGGAAACTCGTCTATATCGATCATCGCACCCCCATTTCAAATCTCTTGCCGCGCAATACTAATACGTACTGGCGTTGAAATGCCTGCTCATTGCCAATTTCCGACGGGTACCGATTGAGAACCGTCCAACGGCGTCGGTGCTGCTGGCGAATTGAGCCTTCTGCTATTCTTCGTTATACCGAAACGGCCAAGCTGTCTTTTAATAAGAGACAGGAGAGACGATGAAATCACTGCCCACCCTAATGTTCTTGTTACCTGCCTTCATTTCGTTGTCGGGCTGCGAGTCCGGCACCTACCAGGATGGGCCGGAGTCCTACCTCAGCCGGTATGAAGCCCTGCCCTCGGAGACGACGGTCCTGCAGAACGCTACGGTTTTGACGGGCACAGGCGAACGTCTCGACGACGCAGATGTATTGATGCAGGATGGTAAAATAGCCGCCGTAGGCTCAGACCTTGCCGCCGGTGATGCCATCGTCGTCGATGCGACCGGTATGTGGATTACGCCTGGTGTCATCGACGTACATTCTCATCTTGGCAATTATCCGTCTCCGTCTGTAGACGCTCATTCAGATGGCAATGAAGCCACGGACCCGAATACAGCCGAAGTCTGGGCAGAGCACAGCGTCTGGCCACAGGACCCTGGATTTGTCACCGCACTCGCCGGCGGCGTGACCTCCCTGCAAATCCTTCCCGGATCAGCAAACCTCTTCGGCGGCCGTGGCGTTACGCTCAAGAATATTCCCAACCGCTCGGTACTGGAAATGAAATTTCCCGATGCTCCGCATGGATTGAAAATGGCCTGCGGCGAAAACCCCAAACGGTTTTATGGCAACCAGGGACGTTCGCCATCGACCCGCATGGGCAATGTAGCCGGCTACCGATCTGCCTGGATCGCGGCAGCAGATTACCGGGACAAAATGGCGGCAGCAGAGAAAGGCCAGGGAGAAGCGCCCATGCGGGACCTGAAGCTCGAGACGCTTGCCGGTGTGCTGAATGGCGAGATCCTCGTGCACAACCATTGCTACCGCGCTGACGAGATGTCGGTAATGCTGGAGATCGCTAAAGAATTCGAATACAAAGTGACCGCCTTTCATCATGGCGTCGAGGCCTACAAGATCGCAGATCTGCTGCGCGACAGTGACACGTGCGCCGCGATCTGGGCCGACTGGTACGGCTTCAAGATGGAAGCGTTTGACGGCATTCGCGAGAATGCTGCGATTCTCGATCGCGCAAACGCCTGCACGGTGATGCACTCTGACGATGACCTGGGCATACAGCGACTGAATCAGGAAAGCGCGAAAGTCATCGGCGCTGCCGCGCGTGTCGGAATCGATATACCGCCGGAGCGGGCGATCCGCTGGATCTCCTCGAACGCGGCGAAGGCGCTGGGCATCGCAGACGTTACCGGCTCGCTTGAGCCCGGCAAAATGGCCGACGTGACTCTGTGGGACCGCAACCCGTTCAGCGTGTACGCCCAGGCGCAGAAGGTTTATGTCGATGGCGCGCTGGTTTTTGACCGCAACGATCCTTCAGTTAACCCGGTCACTGATTTTACCCTCGGGACGTCTGCGCAACACGGGGGTGCACAATGAGCATTCTGCATAGATTCGTCGCCGCCTTCCTCATACTGACGGGTACCTCGGTCTGCGCGCAAACGACCGCCATTACCGGTGCGACCATTCACACCGTGGGTCCCGAAGGAACGCTCGAGAGCGCCACCGTCATCATCGACGGTGGGAGAATCACCGCTGTCGGTACGGATATCGAGATACCGGCTGAGGCCACCCGGATCGATGCAAGCGGCAAAATTCTTACGCCCGGATTGTTCTCTCCACTGGGCCAGATCGGACTAAGTGAGGTTGGCGCAGTGGCCGGCACCAACGATGCAACCCAGCGCGGCAATGAGTTCTCGGCCAGTTTTGACGTCGCGGAGGCTTACAATCCACGTTCGATCATTGTTGCGATTAGCCGCATCGATGGCGTTACACGAGCCGCCATAACGCCTCGAGCAGATAGTCCGGATGATGCAGGCAATTCCAGTCACGTGCTGTCGGGTTTGGGTTCGGTTGTCCATCTCGGCGATAGCTCCGACCATTTCGTGAGGCACGGTGCCGCCGTTGTTGCCAATTTTGGCGAAGGTGGCAGCACGGTGGCCGCCGGTTCCCGGGCAGCCGCGGTCCAGATACTGCGCAGCGCACTTGACGATGCCGCCGAGTACGCAGAAAACAGGGCCGCCTTCGAACGGGCTGAATGGCGAAATTTGTCCGTCAGTCGAAGTGACCTGGAGGTGCTGCAGTCCGTGCTCGACCGCAGTTCAGCGATGCTATTCAACGTTAATCGAGCCAGCGACCTGATGGTCGTTATCAACATTGCTGAGGAATACAATATACGGGCGATCATCGCGGGTGGCGCAGAAGCTTGGATGGTGGCCGATCATCTGTCTGCAGCGAGTATTCCCGTCATCCTCAACGGAATGAATAATCTCCCGGGGAATTTCGACCACATCAACGCCCGACTCGACTCCGCTGACCTGCTGCTGGACGCCGGCGTAACGGTCGCCTTCGGCGCCGGCGCCCAGACTCAGAGTGCAAGATTGCTGACCCAGGCGGCCGGGATATCGGTCGCCAACGGCTTGACCTGGGACCAGGCCCTGGAGGCCATCACCCTTGCACCTGCCCGGATTTTCGGCGTCGCTGATACGGTTGGCAGCATTGAACCCGGCAAAGACGCCGACCTGGTCATCTGGCCGGCCGATCCGCTGGAATTGACGAACTATCCTGAACAGGTTTACATCCAGGGAGCTGCTGTGTCGATGGAAAGCAGGCAAACGCTGTTACGGGATCGTTACCTGCAGCCAGCTGGCGACAGGCCGCCCGCCTTCAGAAACTAAGCTGTTCCCGTCACGTTCACCGCAAGCCCTGTCCGCAGCGATCGGGAACTATTGGATGCCTAAATCCGTGTATTTCAGCGCATAGTGAGTCGCAGTGGTTGTTGAATAACGCTAAGTGCGTTACATTTACATCACTTAAGCTATACATTGCATCAATGGCGCGTACCAAAATCGCAACGCTCAATCTCAGAATCGACCCCGGCATCAAGGATGCCGTGCGCGAGGCTGCCGATATGGAGCACCGCAGCGTAGCGAACATGGTTGAAATGTTGATACGGCGTTATTGCGATGAGGCGGGAATCGTTATTCCTGAACAAAATGAAATGTTCGTGAGGAAGCACAATGGATGAAAAAATGATCAGGGCGATGGTCACTGCCGGCGCTATCAAGAAAATCAACATTATAGGCAACGGTGCCCGCTTTCATATCGAGGCCAATACGCCCAACGGTTCGGTAACGGCAGAAACCCAAAAGGGCAAAGTCAAAACGTGGGTAACGCTCGATGCGGCAGCCAAATGGGTGCGGTCAATTGGCATTGGCACCGCCAATATCAATCTCGCACGCTGGCAACCCGGGCAACGTGAACTCCAGATCTAGGACGAGATCATTTCAGAAAATGTAGTCCCCCAAAAACTCGAGCAGGAAATCCGACCAGCGCTCCGGAAACGGCTCCGTCAACTCTGGCGATCGCTCGAAGTCGATCTTGAATACGCCTTCCAATAGTCCGTCCACCGCTTCCTGATTTGACGTAGCCAGGTTGAGCTCCTTGTTGATTGCCATACTCAATTTGTCCCAGTTTGCTGACCCCAAACAGGCCCAACCGTCAAACACTGCCGCTTTCACGTGAGACATGCCGGGATAAACGAAGACACGAATTTCATGCTCCAGCATCACGTTTGCGGCTAGTGCGTTGTTGCGGGTGATGGGTCCCCGATCTGTGACCAATGGCATGATCACGCGAACATCAACCCCTCGCCGTCGCGCCTTTACAAGCTCGTACAGAAGCGCATCATCCGTAAAATAGGCATTCTCCACATAGATGTAACGCCTGGCATTGCGAATTGCCTCTCGTTGCACCCGAAAGATCTCCGGGTCATCCACTCGGGTGAAGAGGACCCGCATGGGATATCCGAGATCCTCTGCGTCATCGGGTTTCGGCAGGACACGACGAAAGAAATACCCGTAGTCGCCAAAGAATCCCGCGTGGGACCAGGCCTTGTTAAACTCATGCTGCAGGATGTTCACGACCGGGCCACGCACTTCCATCATCACGTCGTGCCAGTCATACCGGTACTCCCGAGCGATGTTCATCCCGCCGGTAAAGGCTGTTTGCCTGTCCACAACGATCGTCTTCACGTGGTCACCCGTGAACCAGGGGTTCGACGTCTGACGAACGTCGACCTCTGAATCGGTCTCAAGAAATGCACGTACCGAAGATGTGCCTTTCCAGTCATCAGGTAAGGTCGGCTGCTGCTCCAGTGTCGACAATATTGTGCCGAAACCATCAAACAACATTTTGACATCAACGCCGTCGTTCGAGCGACGCTTCAGGAGCGTCCCGATTCGCTCAGCGAAATCGTCATTGTCAAAAATGTAGGTGCGAAGATGAATCGATTTTTTTGCAGAACTCACTGCATCTATAAAACGGGTGAAAAAAGCCTCACCGTCCACCAGGTACTCAATCGTTCCCCGCACCGCCTCCCGGCCGGTCAATTTATCGAGGGTCGCCTCCCAGGCATCTAGATCCATTCCCGAACCCTGATAGACCGGTTCGACAGGTACCGACTCCATGGCGACCAGCCAGTCCGGCCTCGCCGTTTCGGTGACTGCGCCTTTGGCAACGAATAGCAGTCTGTAGAGTGACGATATCGGGCGCAGCACCAGGCCGCTGGAATGACTTTCCGTAAGATGACCGGCGGTTTGAAGAAGCGGCACAGCACGACCGCTATTGCGCGCTCTGCGAAGCGGCTGGTCACGTCCGAATACCGCCAGCTGCAGGTCGAGATTGATGTACAGAAACGGTAGCGAGTAAGCGCCTGTATCACCCGTGTTAAACAGGATTCTGCTATCCGCTATCCCTCGCTCCTGCAGGAATGTCTCCAGTTGTGGCGCACCCGATGCGACAAATTCACCAAAAGTGTAGCGTTCGCTGACCGAATAACCTGCAGGCATATCCAGCAGCGGTGTCGAATGAAACACGCCGTTTTCATCGAAATACAGGAAATAGTCATCGATGTAGAAATGCAGAACGACACCAGTGTTGCCGGTCTTCGGCAGTTTGCTGTCAAAAAACAGGTCTCGAAACGCCTCCCAGTCCGCGCTACTCAGAATTGTTGCAGATACAGGATCTTCCGGGTCTTCTTCCCAGCGTTCCTGCTGATGATATTCGAGAGGCATGATGTAGGGTCCGTTGGCAGGACCACCCGCAACCAGCGCCTGTAACTCGATCCGGTTACTCCATTGGCCGCCCGTAAACAGAATTTCCTCGCCCTTTTGATACCGAATATAGAAATGCTGATCATCCAGGAAGGCTTCCTGTGCCACTAATGGCTGCGCCAGCCCTTCATCAGCAAAACGGGCAGGCAACGTGACGAATTCGCCGGGTTCAGGCTGAGATTTACAGGCGCACAGCGTTGAACTACACACTGCAATAAGGATCAGTCTATTCAGTCGAATTTTGCTGACATTCATTCGATCCTCACTAATGTGCTGCTGTTAAACGATACTAGATCCCTGCCGTTGCTTGCTCACTAGTGGTTTTCCGAAGGAACTTTTTCCTAATGCGATGCCGACTTCCTGTACCATCTGGCCAACCGGGAGCATTGGAAATTCAGTCATGATCAGAATTAGCATTTTGTGGGTGACGCTCGTCTTGTCGCCATTGGCTTTTTGTGATGAGCAGGCAGCTGCGGGCGCGGGTCATGAATCGCTGCATGTTGAAATGCACAAGAATCCCGGTTGCGCCTGTTGCGACGTCTGGGCCGATCATTTGCGGTCATTCGGGTTCGATGTAGTGTCAATCGAAGATCCGGGAATCCTCGGCTTCAAGGCAAACTACAGCATCCCGGAGCCACTGATGTCTTGCCATACCGCCGTCATCGACGGTTATTTCGTCGAGGGCCACGTGCCCGCGCGCGACATTCTTCGTCTTTTGAAAGAAAAGCCCGCGGCGGTTACCGGCATCGCCGTTCCGGCAATGCCGCTCGGCTCCCCTGGCATGGAGCATAGCCGTCCGCAGGACTTCAAAACGATCGCATTGCTGTCGGACGGCGGGGCCTATGTGTTCGAGTCTCATCAGGCCGGGGAAGATTTTTCGAAAAAGGAAGACGACTAGGTTGCCAGCGCCTGTTCAAGATCTGCAATCAAATCATCAACCCGCTCTGCACCCACCGATACCCGCACAAGGTTGGGCGGGATTGGACTGCCCGTCCCTTCGATAGAATAGCGATGCTCAATGAGGCTTTCGACGCTGCCTAGCGACGTCGCCCGAATAAAAACGTTGCAACGTTTAACCATCTCAAGCGCAGCGGCTTCCCCACCCGCAATACAAAGCGATAGCATGCCGCCAAATCCATCACCCATCTGCTTTTTTGCGACCTCGTGCCCAGGATGGCTTTCGAGCCCTGGATATCTGACTGACTCTACGCCGCTATAGTTTTCGAAATGTTCAGCAATCGCCAGGGCCGTTGCCGACGCCTGTCGCACACGCATAAACAGCGTTCGCATACCCCGTTGCAGCAACCATGCCTCGAATGAACCGAGGACAGCCCCCGCCTCGGCGCGAACTGCTGCTATTTTTTCCCAGTGCTCGTCACTGTTGGCGGCGATCAAGGCACCAGCAACGACGTCACCGTGCCCGTTCAGGTACTTGGTCGCGGAATGCATAACGATGTCCGCGCCGAAATCTATCGGCCGGGTCAGTACCGGGGTCGGCACGGTCGAGTCGACCGCCAGCAGCGCACCCGCGCCGTGCGCAATCTCAGCCGCGGTCTCGATATCGATGATATCCCAGGTTGGGTTGGTCGGGGTTTCGATCCAGATTAACGACGTCGTGCCTGCTTTGACTTTATCGGCCAGATCGTCCGGGTCCGCTGAATCAAACTGGTCGAGCTCAATGCCCCAGCGAGCACAGAATGCAACCATCCACTTGCGTAAGCCCCAGTACATAACAGTTG
>JBPCYD010000234.1:0-16841 GCA_051007895.1 Woeseiaceae bacterium | reverse complement strand
TATTTCGATGAACACTTTCCTGAACTGGACAGTATTTTTGACGCGAGAATTGTTGAAGAATGAATTATCTTTTTCGACCTTTAATGAAAACATCAATATTTCCCGGGCGATCATTGCTGTAGACCAGTTGAACCCGGCCGTCGTCACGTGTGCTTACTGTCGCCGGCACAGCATTGGCCGTCAGAAACCAACCGTGGGGCAAAACTACCGTATTGCGGGAGCGGCCAAAGCTCCTGTCCCAGATAAACTCATCCCCGTACAGGATATAGCGGTTCGGATCAGTGTAAGTCTCGGTGATTCTTAAGAGTGTACTGCCTCCGGCCGTTACCGGGTCAAACCAGATGACGACAAGCTCAGTCGAGTCAGAGATAGGCTCTCCAATATCGATATTGCGCCTTGTAATCTCGGCACCCTGTAACGTTTCAACCTTCAGTGTTTCTCCGGTGTCCAGAATTTCGGCTGACGGGTCGCTTGCCTTGCTGCCTGGTCGCACGATATTGAGGTAGCGATCCATGCCTTCACGCATTTCTTCATAGTCGTGATAAAGGCGGAAGGAGTGGGATTCCGGTTGCTGCAGAAAGTACACAATGTCTCGCGACTGCGGCGCTCGTTGCGCTATGTCCAGATCAACACGGGCCATGGCCCGCTCAATCGGGATCGCAGCAGGGCTCTCAAATTCATTCGGTGGATCAATCCTTTTGCTCGTGACCGGGCGAAGCGGGCGAGCACTTACTTCGTATGGAACGCCGATCGTACCGGGATTAACAAAGCTGACTTCAATGCGACCATCTTCGCGGCTAGTCACTTGCGAGGGGTAGTTGACAGAAACAAGTTCATATCCTGCCGGTAAAGTGACCGCGTTTCGTTTTACGCCAAGCGTGCGGCTAAAAGTAATAACGTCTCCGTTTGCGAAATAACTGGCGGCGTCTTTATAGGTCTTGTCGATCAGCATGCGGCCGCGACCATCGGCCGGCACCGGTCGCGCGAGTTCAACTCTTATATATTGGGAGTCAGGTTCGGCATCTGGCAGCAGCCCGCTTGCTTTCGCGTCCTTGCCATCCACAAGCGACCAGTCGAGTGGCTCGCCGGTCATGCGGTCATACACGCCGTGAACGTCAGGATCGCTACCGCGTCGAATCGGATTGTAATAACGCGTTGCCCCCTCTGTAGCCGCACTCACGTCATAGTAGATTCGAAAGCTATTCGTTGTAACCGGCAGTAGCTCGTAGCGAGTGTAGGTATCTGCACTTGATTGCACACCGCCAGCCGCTGTCACCATCGACGAAAATAAGCTCGCTGCAACCAACGCAAAAAGGTTCTTCCTGTTTGTTCGCTTCATTACCTGATCCTCATTGAAACCTCGATTTCTATCATGCGCAAGTCTGTCAAAGATTACAGGCTTCGCTTTTCGACCTGCGAATGAAGAACGATCTCGTCTGCAAGACGTTGCGGCATGTTGCCAACGAAGACGGTCTTCAAACTGCCACTCTTCTTGATTAATTGCACATAATATATTATATATCATTTGGATACATGCAGTCCCGAGATCCTTTTCCCAGGGAGAAGTCATGAGTACGCGCAGAGAATTCCTAAAACATTCTGGCGTAGCGGGGTTGGGCGCGGCCACTATCGGCGCCGCTTTGAGTTCAGCGAATGGCCAGAGTCGAGAAGAGCAAAGTGGCGATTCCGCCGGCATGCTCGCATCGCACCCGGAGCACGTGACGCCAGCGAGCGCCGATCGTCTGCCGCTTGAGTGGCACAAATCCGCCGTGACACGTTTGCAGGGCAAGCTTGCGGAGCGTGAGCTCGATGGCATCCTGATTACGGACCGATGGAACATTATCTACTTTACCGGCCTTTTCCACACGACCACCGAGCGACCGTTTGCCTGTTTTATTCCGACGAATGAGCTCGCCGTCTACTGGTTTTATCCTGGCTTGGATCTTGAGCCGGTCCGGAGCTGGTGGTTTACCGATGGCGACTATTACTACGATTTTCCGCACGCTGACGGCGGCTATCCCGACCAGGGTAAAGTGACTAGCACGCCAGCGGTCGATCTGCTGAAATGGCGACTCGACGGAATCGCGAAGCGAGGTTTCGGGGACAAGAAATTAGGGCTTAGCCAGCCGCCGACGGTTGCGACAATGAAGCGCATGACGCAAATTCTTCCGGATGCTGGGTTCGAAGATGTGAGCGACATCTGCATCAAGATGCGACGGGTGAAGACACCGGAGGAAATTGCGCTGTCGCAGCGAGCCTACAATTACTTCGGCAAGATCCACGCCTGGACACGTGACTATATTCTGCAGCACGGAACAGACCTGACTGACTTCAAGATCAAGATGGCGGCGACAGAATACGGGACCGATCTGATCATGAAAGATATCAAGCGCGACGGACATCCGCATACAGCCGTGGGCATGAGCATCGGAATAAGTTGCCGAACGGGAATTGGCAACGCATATCCTCACCCAAACCAGTTTCACCACAACCCGGTACGAAAAGGCGATTCGCTACAGGTATCGGGTGTGGTCAAAATTGGTGGCTGCGGCGGCGAGCTGTATTGTCCATATCAAATAGCACCCTGGAAATCTGACTGGGAGAAGGCTTGGGAGGTCATGGCCGAGGGGTCGCGCATGCAGATTGAAATGTCCAAAGTAGGTACGCCGTGTCAGGATATCGCGAAGGCCATCCATGAATACCAGGTCAGGAATGGCATGGAAAAGCTCCTGTATCAGCGCGTGGCTCATGGCGAGGGAATGGAGGGCCATCAGGAGCCGTATATCGCCCTCGGCGACGAGACAATTCTCGAGGAACGGATGACGTTTTCAATGGAACCGGGCCTGTTCAATCCCAGCGGTGGCTACGGATACAACCCGTCCGATAACGTCGTCGTTGGACAAAAGAGCGGCTGGGTGCAGGGAAGCGTACCGAATCTAACGAAGGAATGGGCGTTGCTGAAGATCTAGCCGGGATCCTTGCTTGTCGATTTCCTTGCCTCGGGCGATGAAAACTGTTCTACGTTTTTGACGGCTGTGTAATAAAAGTCGCTATTCGCGTTGGCGGTAAGTAAAACGGCCGAGCGGCCTTTGTTATCCGTTAACAAAAAAGCCGGTGACTACGATTTTCCGGTCTATAAAGTAGTCATCGTGGATTGACTTACGTTCGAATTTTGGAAACAGTTGTTGGTCACACAGTTTGAATTGGGGGGATTTCTTGGCGGCGAGTATGTTTCATCGCACACTGATAGGCGCGATGCAGTTCATGCCAGAGTCGCTGGTCTGGCGGTTTTCCAAACGCTACATCGCCGGGAAGAGTCTGCAGGATGCCTATGAAACGGTGCGTGCTCTTAACGTCATGGGGTGCTCAGCGACGATTGATGTGCTCGGTGAAGACAGCGCCAGCGCGGAGCGGGTCGACGCGGCGCGTGATTTGTATATTGCGGCACTTCAGGGCATACAACCGGCTTCGCTGGACTGCAATGTTTCCATCAAACTTTCGGATATGGGCCTGCGATTTGACGTTGGGTATTGCCTCGATGTGATGCGGACCATCGTGTCATGCGCCAGAGACCACGGCAATTTTGTCAGAATTGATATGGAGGATTCGTCCGTTACGTCCGTGACACTGGATATCTACCAGCAGCTGCGAAACGACTTCGACAACGTCGGTGTCGTAATCCAGTCGTGCCTGCGGCGCAGTGAAGCAGACGTTGCAGAATTACTGAGAGGCGGGCCCACAAATGTAAGAATTTGCAAGGGCATCTATATCGAACCTGAGCCGATTGCATTTCAGAGTCCTGACGATGTGCGCCTTTCTTACCAGAACCTCCTGGAACAATTGTTGGACGGCGGTGCGACGCGGGTCGGGTTAGCGACCCACGATCCACTATTGGTCTCGCAGAGCAAAGACACGATCAGGAAACTGAATATCGCTAAAGATCAGTACGAGTTTCAGATGCTGCTCGGCGTTGCCGGACGGCTGCGTAAAGAGCTGGTGGCAGAGGGACATCCATTGCGTGTCTATGTGCCGTTCGGTGATCTATGGTTCAAATACTCGATGCGGCGTCTGGCTGAAAATCCGCAGATTGCAGGACATATAATCAGGAATCTTTTTAGACGTCGCTAGTCTTTTCGTCGCTGGCAGCGGCGTGGAATTGCAGGAGCAAACAAAATGCTAACAAGAAATGTACAGACTCTGACCGCCACCATTGTTGATGCCTTTATGCACATCACGAAATATTGGAGGTGTAAGATGAAGAAATCCGGTTCGTCAGAATTTTTCCGCCGGCGGCCATATTTGCTTTTCCTGCTGCTTATAGCCGGCCTTGCACACCCGAATGCTGTCCTTGCAAGAGCTGCCGTCGAAGTGCCCGAGCCGGCACCAGTGGAGGCGCGTACGGAAGGAGACGGGCCATACAACAAATTGATATTGCGTGGCGCATACATGATCGACGGCACCGGAGCGCCTGCTCAGGGGCCAGTTGATATCGTCGTTGAAAATGATCGAATAATTGAAATCAAGATTGTTGGCGCGCCAAAACTGGCTATAGATCCCGACAAGCGACCCGAAGCGACGTCAGGGGCGCAGGAAATAGATTTGTCCGGCAAGTTTATTTTGCCTGGCTTCGTCGATACCCATCTACACTTGCATACCATGGAAGAAGGGCAGAACGTTCCCCCCGAATATGTACTCAAGCTTTGGCTGGCACATGGAATCACGAGTGGTCGAACTGTCGGCAGTGTCAATACCAGGTGGATGATCGATACGGCTGAGAGGAGTGCGCAAAACGAGATTACCGGTCCTCGTATGGAGGTCTATCCAATGTTTGGATCGCCGGCGATCGGACTAACGCCGGCGACAACGCCGGAAGAAGGTCGCGACCATATTCGGCTAATGAAAAGGCTGGGTGCGACAGGAGTAAAGTTTATCGGTGCTCCGGAGGACGTATTCATTGCTGCGATGGATGAAGCCGAAAAGCAGGAACTCAATTCGACGATGCACCATGCCCAGATAGCTGTGATGCACTCCAATGTCCTAACAACTTCCGCGGCAGGACTAAAATCGATGGAGCATTGGTATGGATTGCCCGAGGCGATGTTTGAGGGGCAGAAGATTCAACGTTATCCGACCGACTACATTTATCAGGATGAGCAAGACCGGTTCTCCGAGGCGGGTCGTCTGTGGGCCCAGACGGCGCAGCCCGATTCTGACAAATGGAACAGCGTCATGGATACGTTGCTGGAACGCGATTTTGGAATGTCACCTACCTTCAATGCTTATGTCGCGACCCGCGACCTGATGCGCCAGGCGCGCGCGAAATGGCACGAAGAGTACACGTTTCCAAGTCTGTGGAATTTCTATCGCCCAAATCGTGACGCTCACGGATCGTATTGGTTTTACTGGACATTGGAGGACGAAATAGACTGGAAAAACAACTACAAGCTTTGGATGCAATTCGTGAATGACTATAAGAATCGCGGCGGCCGTGTGACCGTAGGGTCAGACTCCGGATATACCTACAATCTGTACGGCTTCGGTTACATTGAAGGCATGGAGCTGCTTCGCGAGGCGGGGTTTTCAGGGCTGGAAGTGATTCACTCTGCAACATTGCAAGGCGCACGCCAGCTATGGATCGACGACGAAGTCGGGTCCATTGAGGTTGGAAAAAAAGCAGATTTCGTGGTTGTTGACGAAAATCCATTGCAAAACCTCAGTGTTTTGCGCGGCACGGGAGTTATAAGACTCAATGATGATACCGGTGAAGTAGAACGAGTGGGCGGCGTCACTTACACGATCAAAGACGGCATAGTCTACGATGCGAAAGAGTTGCTGAAGCAGGTCCGCGAGATGGTTCGAGAGGACAAAACGCGACTTGATATTCCGCCTGGACCTATGCCAATAGAAACTGTTCCATATGACCAATAGTGTAGTGACCACTTAGATGGCGACAGAAATGAATTGCCGCATTAAAAGACTGGTGAAAAGGAAACGGAAGAAATTACATGCCGAGAAAAAGTATTGTCATTGGAAGTGTTCTTGCCGCGGTGATGGTGGTTTCTCTGGCGGTATTCTTTTTCACTGACACGACATCTGAACTTTCGACACAAACCGATAAGATAGTTCTCAGGGCTGGACATTCGGCAAATGCAGATGAACCCTATCATTTAGGGCTCGTCGAAATGGCGCGAATTGCGAATGAGAAAAGCAATGGCAGGGTGGAAATCCAGATATACCCGGCCATGCAACTGGGCAGTGAAAAAGCGATGATCGAAGGATTGTTGCTCGGAACTATCGACATAGTGGTTGCGGCCAACGGATCCGCAACGAACTTTGTACCGCAACTGGGCGTGCTCGATTTGCCATTCCTGTTTCGTGACCGGGATCATATGTATGGAGTCATGGATGGTGATGTGGGCCAGGAGCTCAGGCGGTCGATGCAGGAGCGAGGTTTCCACCTGCTCGGATTCTATGACGCCGGCGTTCGGCATATCATGACTTCCTCGAAACCGATCAATGCATATGAGGATTTGCAGGGATTGAAAATCAGGACGATGCCAGTGCCGGCGCATATTGCGTCATTCAATGCTTTCGGCGCCAACGCTGTCGCGGTGGACTATGGCGAATTATATGGCGGCTTACAAACGGGACTCATTGACGGGGCAGAGGCAGCCAATACGAATTACAATCTAAAAAAGTTCTATGAAGTTGCGCCAAACTGGGCGCAAATTGGCTGGGTTATTCTGACCGCTGACGTGATCATGTCGGAAAAGAATTTCCAGTCATTGCCGCCGGATATCCAGCACATCTTGACAGAAGCGGCGAGACAGTCGGAAACCCTGGAGCGCAAGGCCTATGCCGACAGCGACAACAGCCTGCTTGCCGTGCTGCAAAGTAAAGGCGTAGAAATAACCTACCCGGATCCAACTCCATTTCGTGAAGCATCGAAAACAGTGTATGACAAGCTGATTACTACAGATAAAGAACGCGAATTGCTGAATACGATATTGAGTCAATAGGTGGCTGCAGAGGACTGGCCTTGCGTCAGGCTATGCGTCAATCGCGTTTGCGCGGACCAGGGGAAGCTGTAAGGAAATCTGATGACGGCAAGATTTGATTCGCTGCTGGTGATCGCCGGCAAGACTTCCGCCGGATTACGCGCTGTTGTGACTTGGCTGGTCTTCGGATTCTTCAGTTATATGGGTATTGCGGTCCTGATCCAGGTAGTGGGGCGCTATGTTTTTAATTATTCGATCGATTGGGCAGCCGAGACCGCAACATTTGCACAAGTCTGGATGATATTGCTGGCGGCCGGACTGGCGATGCATGAAAAACTGCACGTCAGTGTCGATGTGCTTACCGGTATAATGCCCGATTCCATAGTCAAAATGCTTACGGTGGTCATCGGCGTCCCGTGCCTTTGGTTTTTATGGCAGGCCATCGTTGGGAGCCTGGCGTTGATCGATATTGGCCGGATTCAAACTTCGCCAGTGCTGCAAATTCCGATGTGGATTCCATATTTGTCTTTGCCGATCGGCTTAAGCTATTTCGGTCTGGAGCTGATTCTCTCGCTTGTCGCCAGGTGGAAAGACCCAAAAGGGCCGGCCATCAAATCCGAGACACCAGCAATATGACGATCACATTAGTTGCGTTCCTGGTTCTGATTGTCATCGGTGCACCAATCGTGTTTGCCCTCGGTGTATCGGCAGCACTGACGATCTACATCACAGATATTCCGGTAAGCATCATTTCTCAGCGAATGTATGCCGGTCTGGATTCCTTCACGATTATGGCTATCCCGTTTTTCGTCCTTGCCGGCATCATCATGGAGCAGGGTGGCATCGCGAAACGTATTATCGATTTTTCAGTTGCGCTAGTGGGCTGGATTACCGGGAGCTTGTTGCTTGTGGCAACGGTTGCGGGTATTGGAATGGCCGCAGTCTCCGGGTCGGGGGCCGCATCAACAGCGGCGATTTCGTCAATCATGCTGGGAGAAATGCGGACGCGTGGTTATGACATCGATTTTTCGGCTGGTCTCATGGCATCCGCTGGTACGATGGGTCCGGTGATACCGCCAAGTATCATGATGGTCGTTCTTGCTACGACGTCAAATTTGTCGATCGGACGCGCGTTTCTGGGTGGCATCGTGCCTGGTCTGCTCATGGCACTGGCAATCATGATTGCGTGTTATATGTACGCAAAACGCGGTGGTGAGGCATATCGTGATAACGAAAGTTTTTCGCTGCGCCGATTAGGTCGGACATTCGTCGCGGCCGTGCCGGCATTTATCATGCCAGTCATTATCGTTGGCGGAATAATCGGCGGAATTTTTACGCCAACCGAGGCGGCAGCCGTCGCCGTATTGTGCGGCCTGATTATTTCGATTTACGTGTACAAGGAAATCGGATTCAAAGCCGTACGGCCTATGGTCTTGAGAGCGGCGTCGATATCAGCAGCTGTAATGATGATTATTGCCACGGCCAGCGTATTTTCCTGGCTAATCGCTTCGCAAAATGTCCCGGCATTGATTGGCGGCCTGTTACATGCTGCTACCGAAAGCCCATTGGTTTTTATGCTCCTAATGAACCTCCTCCTGATCGTCATCGGTATGTTCATGGAAGGAATATCGGCAATACTAGTGATGGTCCCCGTACTATTACCTATCGCGGTCAGTTTTGGCATCGACCCGCTGCATTTTGCTGTTGTAGTTATCATTAATCTTTCTCTTGGCATGATAACGCCGCCATACGGCATCACCCTGTACGTTGCCAGTAGCGTCGCCAATCGCACTGTCCTTCAGGTTTCGCGAAAGATCGGGCTGCCGTTCGCACTGATTTTTGCAGTATTGATTCTCACAACATTCCTGCCCGAGCTGGTGACCTTTCTGCCAGACGTTCTTATGCCCAATGTGACTACTAACTGACCGGAAGACTCATGGCGACATTCAAAGGCACATTCACAGTCACAATTACGCCATTCACGGCCGACGGTCGTAAGGTCGAACAGGCCGTCCTGAGGGATTTGGTTGAATGGCAAATTGAGCAGGGAGTGCATGGACTCATACCAGTTGCAAGTACAGGAGAGTTTCTGTCGCTTTCTGACGAAGAGCGGCGGATGGTTGCCGCGACGGTTATTGATCAGACCAACAAAAGAGTTCCTGTGCTGATTGGTACCGGTGCTGAATGTACGTGGGACGTCGTGCGCTACAGCCGTGAGGCCGAAGAGTTGGGCGCGGACGGCGTGCTCATTATCCCCCCTTTTTACAGCACTCCAACAGATGATGAGTTGTATCAACATTACAGGACCATCGGCGAAGCTATATCGATACCAATCATGCTGTACAACAATCCCGCAACGTCGAATGTCGATATGTTGCCGCCGTTGATAGCCAGATTGTCGGAGATCGACAACGTATCCTATATCAAGGAGTCGACGATGGACGCAACTCGGGTTCGCGACATCATTCGATTGTCGGATAACCGAATCGCCGTTTTTGGCGGAATCATGGGTTACGAATCATTCCTCAATGGTGCTGTTGGCTGGACCGCAGTCGGTTGTAACCTGATGCCTCGGGCGTTTTCCGATATGTATCGCCATTGCGTGGAAAAAGTGGATCTTGAGGCCGCGATAGATTTGTATCGGAGGATTTTGCCCGTCATTGAACTGGTTGGGCAGCATCGTTATGTCAGTGCGACAAAGCAGGCGTTGGAGCTGATGGGGCTGCCGGTCGGGCCGCCACGCCCGCCCAGGCTGCCTGCTTCCGGAGAGGAATTCGCCTGGGTTGAACGCACTATCCGTGATCTTGGCTTGACCTATAAATAGGAAATAAAGAAATGCCCGAACTGGAACTGATTATTAAGAACGCCGATATTGCAACGGCGACCGAGTCATTCACAGGCGATATCGGAATACGTGACGGCGGCGCTGCGGTTCTGGGTGATCTGAGTTCCGCAACAGCGAAGGTGATCGATGCAGAGCAACGACTGGCACGCACAATACGCGTTGACACAAACATCGAAAAGTAGCGTGACTTGAACCAGTGAGTGGGCACGACCAACAGGATCCGTCACCAGAAATTATCTCTTACCTTGAAGAGTTGATTTCTATTCCGACCGCCTATCCTCCAGGTAATTCGTCACAAATGGCGACCTATCTCTGTGATGCATTCACGACAATGGGGTACGCGACCGAGATGCACCGCGTGGTACCCGGTCTGGAAAATGTCGTTGCACGGATGGGGTCCGGGTCGCCTTCGCTCGTTTTTAATGTTCATGTTGATACAGTCGATGCCGGGGATCTCTCTCTTTGGACACGTCCGCCACTGGAAGCCACCGTAGACGGCAGCAACGTGTTCGGCCTTGGATCCGCCAATTGCAAAGGAAGCGGCGCCGTGCAGCTATGGTTAGCGAATAGAATCGCACAGCGTGGTGGTCCGGCGAAAGGAGAGGTGGTCTTTACATTTGTGACTGATGAGGAAAGTCTTGGTCCGAACGGAATGTGTTTCCTGCGTGAGCAGGGAATTGTCAAACCGGACATGCTGTTGTTGGGGGCGCCGACGGATAATTCGCTCATTACCACCGAACGCGGTGTTCTGTGGGTGGAGGTAACGACCATTGGTCGCCCTGCGCACGCAGGCCAACCGGAAGATGGTGATAATGCGATATTGCGGATGATGCGCGTCATCAATCATCTGGACAATGAAATGTCCTCCCGACTCAGTCAACGGGTCGACGGTGAGATGAGATCAACTATCAATATTGGCAAGCTGCAAGGTGGCAAAAATACCAACGTCGTGCCGAGCCATTGCGTTGCTCAGATCGATCGTCGAATCCTACCCTCTGAGACCGTCGATCAGGCTTTCACAGAGATGGTTTCTCTCGTAAATGCAGCGGGGGAACCCGATGAAACGGTTTGTGTCCGGCAACTTCGTGGAACCAACGGCTTCAGGGCTGACGTAAGCGGGCCGCTCGTGACATCGCTTTCAAATGCGATTTCGGCCGCAACCGGATCGTGTGCCAGGTTTTCAGCTGCCATAGGTGTAAGCGACGGTCGCTACTTCGCTGATGATGGTATAGAAATCGTAAATTTTGGCCCCGGCATCGGCAGTGAAGGACATGCAAGTAACGAATCCGTTTCAATCAAATCGCTAAGATCTAGTGCGGCGATACTGGATCGGGCATTCGACAACTTGATTGGTTATTCCGTTTAGGAACTACGTGGTCATTCACGCCTGATATGCCGCGCCTTCAGAATGACAGCATTTTCCAGCAAGATTCCGCGTTCCTGGTCGATTTGGATGGAGAAACGTTCGAGGCCGTTGCCGGAGACAGTGTTGCAGCGACGTTGGTGGCGTCAGGAAAGCTTGCGTTAAAACGTGACAAAAGCGGTGCGCCGCGAGGACTTTTCTGTGGCATGGGCACGTGCTTCGACTGCCAGGTTTCCGTGGATGGTGGACCAGGCCAGCGAGCATGCCTGACCAAAGTTCGGCCAGGAATGAAAATACGGTCGCTGGCTTACCGGGCAGGGATTCCCGTGTCTGACGCAGCTTCGCAACAAGACCAGCCTGAGCGACTTGAATGTGATGCGTTGATCGTCGGCGCCGGACCAGCCGGCATGTCCACAGCGCTTCAGCTGGCCGAGTCCGGGGTAAGTGTCATTGTTGTTGATGAAAGGCCCGAGTCCGGAGGCCAGTTCTTCAAACAGATTGCATCGTCTTATTCGTTCGCACATAACAAACCTCTGGATAGTCAATATCGCGATGGAGCCGTTCTTATCGAAAGGATGATGAGAACCGATGCGCGAGTAGTAAGCGATGCAACGGTCTGGGGTGTTTTTCAACAGCAGGCTGGTGGCACTGAAATTTGCGTGGCGGCAGGGACGAAGTCGTACATTGTGTGTGCTCGGCAACTCGTTCTCGCAACGGGCGCTTTTGAGTCCGTGCCTGCTTTCCCCGGCTGGACTTTGCCTGGAGTGATGACAACAGGGGCCGCACAGGGTTTGCTTCGTGCTAATCGCGTTGCGGCAGGTCAAAGAGTGCTGGTATCGGGAAACGGTCCTCTCAATCTTCACCTGGCCTGCGAATTGATCAATGGTGGGGTGGACGTTGTGGCGGTCGCGGAAAGCGCTGCCAGGCTATTTTCCCGGAGCCCGTTGGCCGCGATCGGAGCACTGAGCAGTTCGCCGAATCTTGTCTTGCGTGGGATTGGCTATCTCCGTGTCCTCAGGAAACATGGTGTGCCGCTTCATTACGGGCATCATATTTTGCGTGCCGATGGAGAGGGTCGTGTTCGTTCTGCGTCAATTGCGAAGATAGGCCGCGACGCGAAGTTGCTTATGAATACAGCGAAGCAGTATGAGGTTGATGCAGTATGCGTCGGGTACGCACTTCACCCGTCCAATGAACTGGCAAGGTCGCTCGGATGTAAACACGAGCTTGTTAAGCCGGGCGTGTTGGCGCCTGTGCGCGATGAGAATGGTCAAACCAACATCGCGGGCGTCTTCGTGATTGGTGACGGAGGTGTTCTGGGCGGTGCGCACGTTGCGATGGCAGAAGGAAGACTGGCAGCGCGGGCTGTATTGGAAAATCTCACGAACGATAGTTTGAAATCTGGCCGGCGTGATCGAATGTCATTGCGTCGGCATCGAAGATTTCAGCGCAACTTGTGGTCAATTTATGATACGCCCATTATTGCTCCCGCATTGCCCGACACGCCGGTTTGCCGCTGTGAAATGGTCACGTTGGGTACGATAAAGACACTGATTGAAAGTGGTGCTCGTGACCTGGGTAGCCTCAAGCGGCTAAGCCGAGTGGGGATGGGGAGTTGTCAGGGGCGATATTGCCAAAAGCAAATCGCGATGATTCTGACCGACATGACCGGGGACATCCCCGAAACAGCACAATTGTTCGCTCCGCAGCTACCAGTCAAACCGGTATTGATAAAGAACGTCGCCGCCGAAAAACCGGAATGGCAGGGTTATCGTACCGTTGGCATGCCTGATGCCACCGTAACGAGGAACGCGGCGGCGTTGACGACAGATACGAATGTGCTGGTGATCGGTGCGGGCGTCATCGGGATCGCCACGGCTTTGTTCCTCGCCAGGGAAGGCGTCGAAGTCATGATCGTGGATCGCGACGTTTCAAACAGTCAGGCGTCAGGTGGCAATGCAGGCAGTCTGCATTTACAACTCCTGTCTTTCGATTTTTCCGATCAGGCCGGTGCTGAGAACTCGCCCGCAACCAGCGCGCTTGCACTGCAAAAAATGGGAGTCGATGCATGGAAAGAACTGCGGGGAGAGATTGGCGCGGATTTCGAGCTCGAAATCACGGGCGGACTTATGCTTGCCGAGAACATGCATGATCTTGAGTTTCTTCGCAGGAAAGCGGCTCTTGAGAGAAGTTGCGGAATCGACGTGGAAATCCTGTCCAAAACTGATCTGGGAAATATCGCACCCATGGTGGCCGAGGGTATGGCCGGTGCGGCTTATTGCGCTGGGGAGGGGAAGATCAACCCGCTGTTGGCATCGCCATTGTTATTGGCCGAGGCGCTTGATTCCGGCGCACGAATCAGCGAGAACACTGCCGTCAGCGATATTCGCTACGAAAAAGGAAAATATCTTGTCGCGACAAACAATGGGCAAATATCCTGCCACAATGTTGTCAATGCAGCTGGTGGGTGGACAGCAAATATCGCTTCGATGATTGGCGTCACGCTGCCGGTCAAAACGGCCCCGCAACAGATGATTGTTACGGAGCCCGTCGATCCGGTAATCAACAATTTGATGGCACTCGCCAAACGCCACCTGACTATGAAGCAGGTCGCAAATGGCAATATCATCATCGGTGGCGGATGGCCGGCCGGCTACGAATCCGAAAGCGGCCGGGCCGTGATATTACGGGAGAGCATTGAAGGCAATCTTTGGGTTGCACAACGGGTCATGTCGGAAATCGGCCTGTTACAAATGATTCGTAGTTGGGCAACCATCGGCGTGATGATTGACGGCGCGCCCATCCTGGGTGAATTGCCCGGGCATCGAGGTTTTTTCAATGCTGTTGGAGCCAACGGCTATACCATGGGTCCGATCCTCGGTCAGATCACGGCCGAGCTGATCACATCCGGACAACAAATCGCTGATATCCGGCCATTCACGGTGGACCGGTTTAGCTGATCGGTGAATTGAGCGAAACAGCAATCGAGATTCAATCCGCGACTTGCCTCAGCAGCCGGAAACACCAGGAATAGTCTATTATGAGAACATCTGCAGCTTCGTGGTTACATTCGCTTACCCAATGACCGAAAAATAAAATGAACCCAACCACCGTATTTACGCTATTTCCGGCGACTGTGTTTTCGTGTCGTAACTCGCACGCTAGCCGGATTAGCCGCCAGCGAAGCTGATTCGTGCGTTCAATAAACTTTCAATGCAAAAGAGGGCGACGAGTGATGTCAGAGAAAAGATCTTGTGCGTATTGTTTCTTCATTGCGGCGATCTTTGCCGTGACCGGAATCGGCTGTACACCAGACGCGGGCTCTGAGAATAACGATTCATCAGTGGCAGACTCGGACAATGTCGCGACGGCTCCCGATCCTGTGAATTACGGAATTCCGAATTCCAAAGAGCGTTTCGAGATTCAAAAAGCGGTGATATCGGACAAACTGGGCAAATCATTATTGCCGGCGATGCGAAACCAGGGCATCGACATGTGGATCGTGCTCGATCGAGAAAACAATCCTGATCCGCTTCATGTCGAACTCGGTGGCGGATTTTCCGGTGTTCGTGCAGCGTTTATTTTCTTCGACAATGGCAGCAACATGCCTGAGAAAATTTACTATGGCTCGCACGAGCAACCTGCAAACTCCGTAGTTAGTCAGATCTACGACGAGAAAATATACTACGGCTACAGCAAAGAAGGTCTGACGCCGCATCTTCGCAAAGTGATAATCGACAAGGATCCGAAAAGGATCGCTGTCAATACGTCGCACACCTTGCCGGAGGCGGATGGACTGACGGTGGGTCTCAGGAATTTTCTCGTTGATACTATCGGACCCAAATATGCCGATCGCATCGTATCGGCGGAACTCGTCGTGCGAGATTTTCGTCTCAACCGAACAGAGCTCGAAACCAGGCTGTATACGGAGTTGCTGGAATGGTCGGCGCGCTGGATGGAAGAAGCACTGAGCACTGCCAATATTGTGACAGGCGAGACGACTGCCGAAGACATTGCATATTGGCTGCAAGATCGGGCGCTTGAGCTCGGCGTGACCGGTGGCGGTACAGTACGGGTAATTCGCGAAGGTGTGCTTCTTCCGATACACGATCCTCACATTGCCGTCGAGCCCGGCGACATTATCGGCATTGATGGTGGCCTGGACTATCTCGGCTATGCGATTGATATCAAACGAACTGCGTACATATTGCGGCCCGGTGAGACGGTCATGTCGGAGAACTTGTTATCGGCGTGGCGGGCTGCGCATGATATGGGCGACATCTATGCGAGCAAGATGGTGCCTGGCAGCATTGGTCACGAAAATTGGTCGGCCATCAATGCGGAGGCCGAGAAACTGGGGTACAGAGCCGTAGGTCCTGATTCTGGAGGCGATGCGGTCACTGCAAACCAGCCGGAGGTTGGCATCTATGGGCATTCAGTTGGCAACGTTGCGCACGACATTGGTGCGCGGGTAGCGGCTGATCTGCCATTCGCTTATGGAGATCGTGTGCGCTTTCCGCTTGTCGCGAACGAGTGGGCGTCAATCGAGCTACACGTGAGTACACCAATTCCTGAATGGGGTGGGAAGACTTGGTACGCAAGATTTGAAGAGACAGCACAGATTACGGAAGACGGGGTGAAGTGGCTCATTCCTACGCAGGAAGACGTTTTTCTCATTGAACCCGCGCCCTGAAGCATTGCATTCGGGGGCGCAAGGCGCCCGTTTCGAATCCGCCTTACGCGGCGATACGTAGTCGCTCCGCGGACTTAAACCACGGCGGCGGCCTGTTCGCCGGCTCGACCGCCCTCGGCGATGGCATTTCGATAATTCATCCGGGAGCCCAACTCGGAGTGCCCATAGAAAACCCTGTCATGCCCGTTTCTTATAGGCGCCGCCAATCCGGCTCCGGCGGGGCCACCGAAATAGAAGCCGGGCTGGGGTGCCACATACGCATGTCCCCAGCGGTTAAGAATAATACCTGCGATATCCCTCCGCGCATCAAAACCGCCAACTGCAAAGATGTCGTTCATATGCGCGCGAATCTCGCGTTCATAGTCGATAAAAGTTTTGCTAAGCAATCGATAACGACCAATGTTTCCCTGGTCACGAATGTTTTCCCCACGTGCGTTGAAGGGTACATAAAACGTCATGACGACAGGCTTGTCCGGGTCAAACGGCATCATCTGATCACCGATTCGCATCGGTGCGCGAATGCTGCCGAAGTATCCGAAGCCGTCATACCATCGCGCGGCAGTGAATCCCAGTTTTTCAAGAAAACGCCAGTTGTTGAGTGCCACATTGACGACGAGAACGGGGCCGTGATTGAACTGGGCGTAATTCTGTCTGATCGATGCGGGCATATCATCAACAATTGTTCTCGCCATCATTCCTGCGGTTGACACGACGACGGACCTGGCGAGCACCTTTTCCAGCTTACCGTTTCTGGCATAGGTAACCTGAACTTTGTCGCCCGCCTGACGGACGTCGGCAGCAGTTGCACTTAACCTGATTCGGGTTGGTGAGTCGGATTCGTCAAGTGCTCCAAAATTGATCCGTCCGAGGGCAATGTTTTTCAGACCTTCACCCGGAATTGAAGCAGGGATCAGATGTTTAACGATGTAGCGCGCATAGGTC
>JBPCYD010000233.1:0-5417 GCA_051007895.1 Woeseiaceae bacterium | reverse complement strand
CGCTCGGCGTTTTTAAGGGTCTGACGCCTTACGTATTCATCCGGCGCTTTTGCTGCCAGGCTCTTGCTGATTTCGATGTAGTACCCGTGCACCCGATTGTAGCCAAGCTTCAGCGTCGACAACCCGGTGCGCTCCTTTTCGCGCGACTCCAGGTCGAGCAGGTATTGATCGGCGTTTTCAGCGATCGCTCGCAACTCGTCGAGCTCGTCGTCGAATCCTCCAGCGATGACACCGCCATCCCGAATCAGCATCGGTGGGCTGTCAATGATGGCTTTGAGCAGCAGGTCCCGCTGCCGGCCGTGGTCTCCAATTTGCCCACTTAAAGAAGCGAGCAGGGGAGAGTCCATCGTTTTCAGTTCCGCTTTCAAATCAGGAATTTTTTTAAGCGTTGCTGCAAGCTGACGCAGATCCCGAGGCCGGGCGGAACGCAGCGCGACCCGCGACAATATTCGTTCGACGTCGCCAATTCCCTTCAGAATTTCTTGCAACGATTCGATGCGCCGATCCAGCAGCAAGGTCTCGACCGCCTGATAGCGATTGCCCAACAGCGTGGCATCACGCATTGGCCGTTGAATCCAGCGTCGCAGCAGGCGTGACCCCATAGGGCTCTGGCACTGGTCCATGATGCCAGCGAGCGTAAATTCATCGTGACCGGTGAGGCTTTCCTCCAGCTCAAGGTTTTGCCTGGTTGGACCGTCCATGGTCACAGCGTCACTGATCTGCTCCACGGTGACGGAAGTGAGGTGGGGCAGGCTGGTCTTTTGCGTATCGGTTACGTACTGCAGCAAGGCGCCGGCTGCGGCAACGCCCTGTGGCATCGTGTCACACCCGAATCCCGCAAGGTCCTTCGTTTGAAACTGCGCGCACAGTAGTCGCGTCGAGCTGTCCAGGTCAAAATGCCAGGGCGGTCTTCCTGTTACGCGGATCCCGTCGCGAAACCTGACGTTCCGCGATTCTTCGTCGACGATTATTTCGGCGGGCCGCAGTCTTTCCAACTCGCCAAGCAGCGCATCACGATTTTCAAGCTCGGTAAGACGAAATCGCCCCCCGGCGAGATCGAGCCAGGCGAGTCCAGTGCGTTCACCGTCGTCATGCACGGCGGCAATCAGATTGTCGCGTGCCTCTGACAGAAGCGCCTCGTCGGTAAGCGTGCCCGGTGTAACCACACGCATAACTTTGCGTTCGACCGGGCCTTTGCTGGTGGCGGGATCACCCACCTGCTCGCAAATGGCGACGGATTCACCTTTGCGCACCAGTTTGGCGAGATAGCCCTCGGCGGCGTGGTAGGGCACACCCGCCATCGGGATGGCATTGCCGCCCGATTTGCCGCGCGCAGTCAGGGTGATATCGAGGAGCTCTGCAGCCCGGCGCGCATCGTCGAAAAACAGCTCGTAGAAATCTCCCATGCGATAGAAGACCAGCATGTCCGGATAGTCGGATTTGATGCGCAGGTATTGCTGCATCATCGGTGTATGCACGGGAGTAACGTTGGCGCTCATGCTCATTCTGCGGCTTTTGTTTTTCTTAAGCGATCCGATCGAGACATGCTAGCCTGTGCCTGTGATGAAGTCGATGCTCCGTGAATGAAGGCTTGAAGACCGTCCATGTGGAAACCGGGCGCCACTTTTATGGTGGCGCGCAGCAAGTCGTGTGGCTGCTGGAGGGATTGAGTTCGGCCGGTGTCGAGTGTCGGCTCGTTTGCCCGCCGGACTCGGACATTGAAGCGGCCGCGATTGCCGCGGGGCTCGACGTGCAGCCTATTCCCTGCGCAGGCGACCTCGATGTCCGTTTCGCGTGGCGCCTCAGGCGTTTCCTGCGGCAGTCCCGCCCCGACATTGTTCACTGTCACAGCCGCCGTGGCGCAGATTTTCTTGGCGGCTGGGCGGCAAGTTCGGCCGGCATCCCCGCCGTACTGTCGCGCCGGGTCGACAACCCGGAATCTGCAGGCATGGCAAGACTGCGCTATCGACCGTTCAGGCGCGTCATTGCGATTTCAAAAAACATTGCCACGGTATTGGAAGGCAATGGACTCGACGTCGAAAGGCTTGCAGTGATTCGCGATGCGGTCAATGTTGACTGCATCGATCCGGAGCCGTCGGCAGATGTACTGCAGACGCTTTACGGTGTTAACGAGAACCATTTTGCCATCGCTGTTGTCGCACAACTCATAAAACGCAAAGGTCATCGGTTTCTGTTCGACGTACTTCCGGGGCTGTGTCTCAAGCATCCTCGTGTGAAGGTCGTTATCTGCGGAGTCGGCCCGGAGGAGGAGGACCTGCGCGCCCTGGTCCGGAAGCTGGGTCTGAGCGGTGCCGTCATTTTCGCCGGTTTTCGACTTGATCTCGACCAGTATTTGTCTGCATTCGACCTGCTGGTTCACCCTGCCGAGCATGAAGGCCTTGGTGTGGCGATGTTGAAAGGCGCTGCAGCGGGTCTGCCGGTCGTAGCCTTCGATGTGGCCGGCGCGAAAGAAGCGGTTGGTCATGGTAAAACAGGCGTCCTGATTCCTCTCGGTAATCTCGAAGGCCTGCAGAGGGCCATTGAGCTAATGATTGACGAGCCTGAGATGCGGCGCAGTCTTGGTGATGCCGGCCGGCAACGTATGCAGGAGGAGTTTTCCGTTAAGGCGATGGTAGGGAGCCACCTCGATTTATACGAGCACGTGATGCATGAGTAAAACGGATTCCGTTTCAGCCATCGCCCAGGCAGTCGTCGACGGGCTCGTCGCTGCCGGTAAGACGCTGGCAACTGCGGAGTCGTGCACAGGTGGATGGATTGCAAAAGTATTGACCGATATTGCGGGCAGTTCACAGTGTTTCGGGTACGGTATAGTCAGCTATTCCAACGGCGCCAAAGAGTCTCTGCTGGGCGTTGATCCTGCCACCATTCTTGAACATGGTGCGGTTAGCGAACAGGTGGTCAGCGAAATGGCCGCGGGGGTGCTTGCGCTGAGCGGCGCGGACTATGCGGTTGCAGTCAGCGGTATTGCGGGACCCGACGGTGGGACTGCGGAAAAGCCGGTGGGGACAGTCTGGTTCGGCTGGGCAAGCAGAGGCGAAGGTGAGATTGCCAGGCAGACCCAAGTCCATCAGCTGGACGGCGACAGAGAAGCGATACGCGTCCAAACAGTAATCCTGGCGTTGCAGGGTATAGACGAGCGGCTAAAACGTGGCTGACAAGAAACTTTTTTTCGCATTGTGGCCTTCTCACCGGCAACGGGAGCTGCTGCGCGACACGATCAATCCAGTACTGTCCGATATTGAGGGAAACCCCGTCGACCGCCGCAACTGGCACGTAACCCTTGTATTCGTGGGCGATTTTCCGGAGGAGAAGATTCCCGGTCTGCAGGCAGCCGTCGACGTTATCAATGCGGGAGAAATTCGCCTGCGATTCGATACGCTTACTTTTTGGCAACGACCCAAAATCGCCTGTATGCATGCCAAGATCATACCCCCCGAGCTCTCGCAACTGGTCGAGTCGCTGCAGAAGGCGCTGCTGCCCTTCGGCTATACGCCGGAAGAACGCGTTTATCGGCCGCATATCACCGTCTCGCGTCGGGCCCGCATGTTCCAGGATGTGCGGCTGGCGCGACCCGTCGAATTGCTGTGGACGGACTTCGAGCTGGTTGAGTCTATCGCTCAACGTGGCGATATTCAGTACCGCCCTTTGAAACAATAGCTTCGGTGAAATTCTTCAAAGATTGCTCAATTAGTGGCAGGGGCATTGACTGTCGCAGCGGCTGAATTAGTGGAATAATCCCAAGCTCAACTTTTAACTCCGGAATGGCTCAAAAACAATGGATGACAATCGTAAAAAGGCGCTGGCCGCCGCACTGGGACAAATTGAAAAGCAATTCGGCAAGGGGTCTGTCATGCGCCTCGGTGATGGCGGTGTCATCAAGGATATTGAAGCGATTTCGACCGGCTCGATCGGCCTCGATACCTCGCTGGGCATTGGCGGCCTGCCAAAAGGTCGCGTCATCGAAATCTACGGGCCTGAATCGTCCGGTAAAACGACCCTGACACTGCAGGTCGTTGCAGAGGCGCAGAAACTCGGCGGCACCGCGGCATTTGTCGATGCTGAGCACGCACTGGACCCGCAATATGCCGAAAAGCTGGGCGTCAATGTGGACGAACTACTTGTGTCCCAGCCGGATACCGGCGAGCAGGCGTTGGAGATCACGGACATGCTGGTCCGTTCGGGCGCGATAGACGTCGTGGTTATTGACTCGGTAGCAGCGCTCACACCGAAGGCAGAAATCGAAGGCGAGATGGGTGATTCGCACATGGGACTGCAGGCTCGCCTGATGTCGCAGGCACTGCGTAAACTGACTGGCAACATCAAGCGTTCCAACACGATGGTGATCTTCATTAACCAGATTCGAATGAAGATCGGCGTGATGTTTGGCAGTCCGGAAACCACGACGGGTGGTAATGCGCTCAAGTTCTACTCTTCCGTTCGACTCGACATTCGGCGCATTGGCGCAATCAAGAAGGGTGACGAGGTCATCGGCAATCAGACCCGTGTAAAGGTCGTCAAGAACAAGGTTTCGCCACCGTTCAAACAGGCCGAGTTCGAAATTCTTTACGGCAAGGGTATTTCCCGCGAAGGCGAGATAATTGATCACGGTGTCGATCAGGGCATCATCGACAAAGCGGGATCATGGTATAGCTACGGATCTGATCGCATTGGTCAGGGCAAGGAAAACGTCAGGGTTTACCTGCAAAGTAATCCGGAAATAGCCGAGGAAATCGAGGCGAAAATCAGGGCCACGTTGATGCCGGAGAAAACGCCGGTAGAAGGCGAAGCCGCCACGGACGAGGCTGTCGCCAAACAGGCATAGCGTGATCGTCCGGTAGCCGGATGCGCGAATGTCCAGCGACGCAAAGTCCATTAACGAAATAAACGCCGACCTCTTCCAGCCGGAAGAGGTCGATCGTTATGGGGATCCGAAAGAATCGCGCAAGAAGGCAATGGACTACCTCGCCAGACGCGAATACGGGCACGACGAACTCATCGCCAAACTGACCAAGGCGGGTTATGCTGCCGACGTTACTGCGGACGTGGTCAGCGTATTGCGTGACGATGGCTTGCAAAGCGACCAGCGGTTTTCCGAGAGCTTCGTTCAGTCACGCGTTAACCAGGGCAAGGGGCCTGTACGCATTCGCCAGGAGCTTGCAGAACGTGGCATTCGATCCGGCGATGTAAGCGACGCGCTCGAGAATGCAGGCGCCGACTGGTACGCTATCGCGCTGGAAATCCGTCGAAAAAAATTCGGTTTCGACCTGCCCGCAGATTTCAAAGAGAAAGCCCGCCAGATGCGCTTCCTCCAGTATCGCGGCTTCGAGCAGGATCACATCCAGGCGGCCATCGCCGCGCATGGTGAACCCTAGCAGTTCCCTATAGACTAGCGCCTT
>JBPCYD010000232.1:0-25783 GCA_051007895.1 Woeseiaceae bacterium | reverse complement strand
AGGTACGACCATGCAACGCTGCCCATTGACACCCTGGGAGACTGCCTTGTCCCGTACGGCATTCGAGATACAGAGAAACGCTTTTACGGATCGCGAGGCGGCAACGTGTAAGTGCGTCAATCCGGCGATAGTTCGCAGGTGACACACGGCAGGCACCTTGCATTTCCTGGCGGCAAGTATCCCTGGTGTATCACTGTCGACGCCGTTATTGAGATGGATCAGGTCGGGCGCTACATCTGATATGTGCTGACAAAGCGCCTTGTAAATTGGCATTCTAAAGCGAAAAAAGTGCAGGGCGAACTTCACTGTTTCGTAATAACGTTCAACTCGAGGACCAAACATCCTGCGAATTTTCGCCTGCAAGTTCAGCTTGCGCAGCTCCGGAGATCGCTCGTTCCCAGTGCTGTGCGGATACAGGGAATGTAGCCTGGCACCTGCAGACTCGAATCGCCTGCATGTTCTTTCATCCTGCATTGAGTAAAACAAGATTGTCGCTTTGAATCTCGATTTGTTCAGGCCGCCAACCAGGCAGAGCAGGCTTTCGACAGAGCCACCGGTCGAAAACTCCGCGATATAGAGAATATGCAAAAGACGCTCAGACATTAGAGGCATTCGTAAGAACGAATGATTTCCGACACCTGCCTGACGCGGTGATCCCAGGTATTGTTCTCGGCGTAGCGACGATTGGCGGCAATGCCGGCTGCCATGGAAGCTGTGTCAAGGCAGGTTTCGCAGGCCGCTATGAAAGATGCAGCATTGTCGACGATTGAGATGTTTCCTTCGAAATCGCGCGCTGCCGAAAAATCGGTCGCTACCACGGGCTTCGACGCTGCCGCATATTCATACAATTTCAACGGACTGGCATTTTCGGCGCGAAGATTGATGGTGTACGGGATCATGCAGACGTCAAACTGGCATACATAACGCGGCGTATTGGCAACTGATTTTCGCCCCAAAAAATAAACATTACGTAACGCGCGTAATGCCTGAAATTCATCGTGGCTGCCATCTTCGTTGACTATGCCAACAAAAACAAAATTCCAGTCGTTTCGTGCCGTGGCAGCTTCGCGCAGAAGGTCCAGATTGAGCCGCGCAGAGATCAACCCCGTATAGCCGATAATCGGACTGCGAATTTGCTGCATGTCTTCCGGCACGTCTTTACTGCAATTGGCATAGGCCGCGAAATCGACGGCATTCGGGACCAGGTGCGCATGCGCGCTGAATGGCGACTTTTTTGCGAGCAGCGTCGGCGTTACGACGATGGCCAAATCAGCGGCTCGAAGCATGGTAATTTCGCGGGCCTCAATTTTTCGGCGTTGGACTTCTGACGGATTCCCATACCCGCTGTATTCATCCACGACATGATAGATCGACAAGCGTGCGGGTAACGCGTGCAAAAAGTCGATCATGTCAGGTTTCGAAAACCACGCTATCGGTCGGCGCTTACGCAGCCCTGCGACTAAAGAAAGCACGAAAATAAAAAGTCTAATATTAATGCGCTTAAATGGTTCACGGCCTATGATCAGCAGCCACCATGGGCTGTGAAAGATGGTGACACCTGATGCATCGCGCGTGAAGAGGCGCGTTCGGAATGACTTGCCGCGTAACAGCTCCCGCAGCAACGTCGGTGGTTCCACATACCAGACGTCGTTATGCTTCGCAAAACGACTCATGAGTTGATGGCGATTGCGCCACAAACCATGCCATGGCTCTGGTCCGAAATAGACCATCGTTGCGCCCTTAACTGAATCGGTCATTGCTTGTTTTCTTGTCGCTTCTAGTCGGGCCATGCCTGGGCCAGCCGCAGATCATCCTCCGTCCCAACGTCCAGAGAACGGCCATTCGTAAAGGCCACTGACTGGATCTTCAGGCCATCAGCCATTGCCAGTAAAAAGACCTGGCCTAATTGCTGATCGTCCGAACTGGCAGCGAATCTGCGTAGCCTGTCTCCGTCGTGCTGTAGCAGATCGATCAGGTAGCGACTAAAAGTGGGTCTCCACGCTGCCAAAATCCAGGTCAAATCGAGTTTGGTGCCGCGAGGCTTTATTTCGATGTCTATAACGTTCCCGCCTTTATTCGTTTTGACCATGTCGCTTTTGTCTGGACTGCCTGTCGGAAAAAGCCCCAGCACGATGTCCGCGTCACCTTCTTCGAGGCAATCCGTTAACGCATGTACCGCATGACCGGGTTCAAACAGTATGTCCGGAAAGCCGAATACGATACTGCACTCTTCCAAGTCTTCAAGGCCGAGCGACACGGTCTCCGGTACGCCAGACGTGCCTGGCGTAAACCGTAAATGGAACAGCATATGTTGCCACTTCTCATGTTGCAGAAAATCCGTAAGATCGCGTTTCTCCGGTCGCAGCACGATGGCCACCTCCCGCAGGCCAGCAACCTCCATACAGTGCAGAAGGTGCTCGATGACCGGTGTTCTGGAATGGCCGACCGCCAACATCTCTTTGGCTGCTTTCCTGTCCGGCAGGCGAGCCCCGAACCCGGCAGCCGGAATGAGGCCAACATACCGTTTAAGCCCCGATTTCTCTATCTTCCGGTCATCACCTGGCACGGGTCATGGGTCTCATTTGTGAGTGAGATCATATTCACATTAATATGCCGATCATGGTGCCATACTGCGCCAAGTCCGGGCAGATCAGGCAATTTTGCGGAGTAGAGCGGTCTTCGCGCCGCCGGAAATGTGCATTTGTCACATAATGCGGTGCATTAACTGCGCGTTCGGACCGGGAATCGGTCAAGATTCAGACATAACAAGAACAAAGTGAAAGGAACGACTGCATGAAAGCAGTAATACTGGCAGGGGGGTTTGGTACCAGGATCTCGGAAGAAACCGCGGTACGACCCAAGCCGATGATCGAAGTGGGCGAAAAGCCGATCCTTTGGCACATCATGAAGATTTATCATGCGCACGGCATCAGTGATTTTGTCATCTGCTGTGGCTACAAGGGCTTCGCGATCAAGGAGTATTTCGCGAACTACCTGATTCATTCGTCGGACATTACCTTCGACCTGCGCACCCGGGAAACCAAAATTCACCATTCGAGTGCCGATGACTGGCGCGTCACGCTGGTCGACACGGGCCTCAATACAATGACCGGTGGCAGGATCAAACGAATTCGTGACTACCTGGATGACGAACCGTTTTGCATGACCTATGGCGACGGCGTCAGCGACGTCGACATTACCGCGCTGGTAGCGTTTCACAAAGAGAATAACTGCCAGGCGACGATGACAGCGGTACAGCCGCCGGGCCGATTCGGCGCGTTCACCATGGCTGCCGGTAACAACAAGATCGATACATTTCATGAGAAGCCAGAGGGTGACGGCGCGTGGGTCAATGGCGGATTTTTCGTGCTCGAGCCGGGCGTACTGGACTACGTTGATGACGACGCCTCGATTTGGGAGCGTGAGCCAATGGAACGTCTCGCCCGCGACGGTCAGCTCAGCGCGCGACGACATCACGGATTCTGGCAGCCTATGGATACATTGCGGGATCGCATGCATCTTGAGGATTTGTGGGCATCCGACAAGGCGCCATGGAAAGTTTGGCAGGATTAAGGGAGCAGGATTCAGATCATGAGGATCGTGATTACAGGCAATATGGGCTACGTTGGCCCCATCGTCACACAACACTTGCGGAATCGATTCCCGGATTCGACACTGGTCGGGGTGGACGTTGGATTTTTCGGACACTGTCTTGCCGGCGCGCGATCGCTGCCGGAAAGCATCGTCGATATTCAGCATTTTTCCGATGTGCGGGATGTCGACGCATCAATCCTGGATGGGGCAGACGCGTTAGTCATGCTTGCGGCCATTTCCAACGATCCAATGGGCAAAGCATTCGAAGCAGTGACTGCAGAAATCAATCGCGATGCTTGCGTGCGCCTGACCGAGATTGCGCGAGACAAGGGCGTTGGCAGGGTTGTTTTTGCATCCTCCTGTAGCGTCTACGGCTTCGCGGAAGGTGGTGCCAAAAAGGAAGAGGATGAACTGGACCCATTGACCGCCTATGCACGTTCAAAAGTCGATACTGAAAAGGCGATTTGTGACCTGGCGAATGAGAAGACCCTGATCACCTGCCTGCGTTTTCCGACGGCCTGCGGCATGAGCCCAAGGATTCGCCTCGATCTCGTGCTGAATGACTTTGTGGCCTCAGCGGTTGCCACAGGCAAGATCCAGATTTTAAGTGACGGCTCACCGTGGCGACCGTTGATCGATATTCGGGATATGGCGAGAGCCATCGAGTGGGCAATTGTTCGCGAAGCGGAGTCTGGCGGTCAATTCATCGCCATCAATGCCGGACGAGATGAGTCCAACCACCAGGTGCGAGCGCTCGCAGAGGCAGTCAAAGAAGTCATGCCCTCCGTCGATATCGAAATCAATCAGGATGCCCAACCGGATCGCAGATCCTACCAGGTCGATTTTGGGCGCTACAGGGAACTGGCGCCAAATCATCTTCCGGCAGTGTCGCTGGCCGAGTCGATCAAGCTGTTACGCGACGGACTCGAACAAATGGACTTCAGCGATAGCGAGTTTCGGGACTCTGGTTTTATGCGGCTGAAAGTGCTTTCCGGTTTGCGCGAAAGTGGCCTGCTCAACGAGCGGCTAAAATGGACACACGCCCGATGAAATTTACCGAAACCAAGCTCAAGGGTGCCTATCTTATCGATCTCGAACCCATCGGGGATGATCGCGGTTTCTTCGCGCGTGCTTGGTGTCGAAAGGAATTCGAGGCCGCCGGTCTGGATACCCGGGTGTCACAGGCCAATATATCCTTTAGTAAAGACAAAGGTACGCTGCGAGGCATGCACTGGCAAAGGCCACCCAGCGCGGAGATCAAGCTCGTGCGATGTATACGCGGCGCAATCTACGATGTCATCGTCGACTTAAGAAAAGACTCGCCAACATTCCTGCAATGGATAGGCGTGGAGCTTACTGCCGAGAACCGCCGTATCATCCTGGTGCCAGAGGGTTTTGCTCACGGTATGCAGACGCTGGTTGACGACACCGAGACCTACTACCAGGTATCCGAATTCTATGCGCCCGAGGCGGAAGACGGAGCGCGACCAGACGATCCTGCTTTCAACATCACGTGGCCGCTACCGGTGACAACACAGTCCGAGAGAGATGCAAACTGGCCGAACTTTGACCCAGAGCGCTCGGCTGTCAATGTAACGACGCGGGGAGATTGACATGATTATCGTCGATCGCGCGCTGGCAGAGCGCGAGCAACAGGGCAAGCCGATCAGAGTGGGCATGATTGGCGCGGGATTTATGGGACGTGGCATTGCGCTGCAGATTGCGCAGTCGACGCCTGGTATGGAGCTTGTAGCGATCTGCAATCGCAATATCGAGCCTGCCCGCCGCGCGTATTTGGAGGCGGGTATCGAATCGGTCGTCGAGGTTGAGAGCGCCGCGCAGGCAGAAGCCGAAATTTCGTCAGGCAAGTTTGTTATCTGTGATGATCCCGACATTGTCTGCACCGCGGGGCCGATCGATGCGGTGCTCGAGGTGACTGGTGCGGTGGAATATGGCGCGCATGTTGCGCTTAAGGCGATCGAGCATGGCAAGCACATCATCCTCATGAATGCCGAGCTCGACGGAACCATCGGACCGATTTTGAAACAGCGGGCGGATCAGGCGGGCGTCATTTATACGAACACCGATGGCGATCAGCCTGGTGTCATTATGAACCTCTACCGCTTTGTCAAAGGCATCGGCGTTCGTCCGGTTCTTTGCGGCAACATCAAAGGTCTGCAGGATCCCTATCGAAACCCGACTACCCAGGCAGATTTTGCGAAGCAATGGCGCCAGAAGGCGCATATGGTGACATCATTTGCCGATGGCACAAAAATCTCGTTCGAACAGGCAATCGTTGCCAACGCAACCGGCATGACCATCGCCAAGCGTGGCATGTTCGGCCCAACTGTAGCGGGCGGCACACCGATTGAGGAGGCCGCGAGCTGGTATCCCCACGAGGCCTTGTTGCAGGGCCCGGGTATCGTAGACTACGTCGTCGGCGCAGTTCCGTCGCCCGGTGTCTTTGTGCTGGGTACACATGACCATCCCGCGCAGCAACATTATCTGAATCTCTACAAGCTTGGAGAGGGTCCTATTTATTGCTTCTACACGCCATACCATCTTTGCCATTTCGAGGTGCCAACCACGGTGGCAAAAGCGGTGCTTTTCGATGATGCAACGATCGCGCCAATCGATGGTCCTTGTGTCGAGGTTGTAGCTACCGCCAAGATTGATCTCAAAGCTGGCCAGACACTGGACGGGATTGGTTTCTACATGACCTATGGCCAGGCAGAGCGCCCGGATATCTGTCAGTCGGAACACCTGTTGCCCATGGGGCTTGCAATAGGCGCCCGCCTGAAACGAGACATCGCGAAAGACGCCGTACTGTCCCGTGACGACGTCGAACTGCCTGCAGGTCGATTGTGCGATCAGCTTCGTGCCGAGCAGGATGCGATGTTCGATCTGTTGACTAATGAGAAAACAGGTGAGGTCGGCTCATGAGTATTGCACAACCCGACACTACGCTCGTTCAGATCGGTCCGCCGCAAGGTCTGGAAGCCATCGATTTCCGTGAGCTCTGGCGCTACCGGGATCTATTTCGATTTCTTGTCTGGCGCGATATTAAAGTTCTCTACGCGCAGACCGTACTCGGATTCTCCTGGGCGATTCTCAATCCGGCGATACAGATCATCGTCTTCTCCGTCATCTTTGGCAAAGTGGCCAATATCGATACGGGCGGCGTGCCGTATATTCTGTTTTCAACCGTGGCGATCATTCCCTGGACCTACATGTCCGATGCGATGACCGCTGCCAGTCAGAGTCTTGTGCAGGGTAGCGCAATGCTCGGTAAAGTCTATTTCCCGCGTGTCCTGTTCCCGCTAACGCCGGTATTGGCCAAGCTCGTCGATTTCTCTATATCGCTGGTCATTCTCGTGCCGGTGATGATCTACTACCAGGTGGCGCCGACCTGGAATCTGCTCATGCTGCCCCTGTTGGTCGTGACCATGATTATGGTCCCTACTGGTATTGGCATGTGGTTGGCGGCCCTCGCGATCCGCTATCGCGACGTTCGGTTTGCGATGACCTATGTCATCAAGTTGCTAATCTATAGTGCTCCAATCCTTTACACCGCCGCAAGAATTGCGCCGGATATTCGCTTCTGGTATTCCCTCAATCCAATTGTTGCGGTCATTGAGGGATTTCGAAGCTGCTTGCTTGGTGGCCCGATCGAATGGCAGTTCATCGTGCCCGGTATGATTACGTCGTTGCTGATGTTTATGTCCGGGGCATTCTATTTCCGTCGCATGGAGAGAGTGTTTGTTGACGTCATTTGACGAATTGACTCCTTACGACTCTAGACAATAAGAACAGTTTCCCGGAATACTAAATGACATGACAGACTACGCCATAAAAGTAGACAACGTTAGCAAGGTCTATCGCATTGGCCTCGAAAGCGAGAGGAACGATTCGGTCGCGACAGGCATTGTCAATTTTCTGCGCAGCCCATTATCAAATTATCAAAAATACCGCTCACTCTATCGATTCTCGGATGACGAGTTATCAAACGATTATCAGGGCGAGGACATTCTCTGGGCACTCCGGGATGTATCATTCAATGTACGCTCGGGCGAAGTGGTAGGTATCGTCGGTGTCAATGGTGCAGGCAAGTCCACATTGCTCAAAGTGATCTCGAGAATCACTCCACCGACTGCCGGTAATATCTCGATCCGTGGCCGAGTCAGTAGCCTGCTGGAGGTAGGCACTGGATTTCATCCGGAATTGAGTGGGCGCGAAAATGTTTTCCTGAACGGCACAATTCTTGGGATGCGTAAGTCTGAGGTCGATACGAAATTTGACGAGATTGTCGACTTTGCTGGTGTTGAGAAGTTTCTCGATACACCGGTCAAACGCTATTCCAGCGGTATGCGCGTACGCCTTGCGTTTGCCGTTGCCGCGCATCTTGAACCGGAAATCCTTATCGTGGACGAGGTTTTGGCAGTCGGCGATGCGGCATTTCAGAAGAAATGCCTTAACAAGATGGAAGACGTGGGTAAAGAGGGCAGAACGGTGTTATTCGTATCGCACAACATGGCTGCCGTAACCCGTCTTTGCCAACGCGGCATTTTGCTATCCGATGGCGGCGTCATTGGCGACGGCGATGCGCATTCGATCGTCAGCACCTACCTGACATCGGGACTCGGAACGATGGCCGCCCGCGAATGGTCCGGTTCCGACAAACCACCAGGTGACGAATCCGTAAGGATCAGGGCGATTCGAGCTGTCAATGAAGAAGGCAACGTGTCGGAAGGGTTTGATATCCGGAAACCGGTCGGCCTGCAAATGGAATACGATGTCCTGGCTAGTGACAAGCCCTTAATGCCCTATTTTCAGCTTGCCAACGATGAAGGTGTCGTTATTTTTTCGACGATTGACCAGAACTTTCGCTGGCATGACGAGCCCCGCCCACCCGGTCGATATGTGAGCACGGCGTGGATACCTGGCAACTTCCTGAGGGACGGAATGATCTATGTCACGCCGGCAATGCGCACCAACGTTCGCAGCTATATTCCATTTTTTCTGGCGGATGGGATCGCATTCAACGTTATCGACACCATGGAAGGTGGCTCCGCGCGCGGTGAATGGGCCGGCGGTCTCATCGGCGCCGTGAGACCAAAGCTCGATTGGTCAACTGATTACAGCCCCGTTACGGAAGTGGCCAACGGCTAGCCGGGAGATCGCAGTGAATCTGTTCTTTCTGGGTTGCGGCCTGAAGCAAGGCCAGTCTGGCCTGGTAGGGCGCGCCCTGAAAAGCACCGCGCAGACGTATTCATCCCTCCACGGTGGACAGTTCTACTCGTGGCAGAGCCAGTGCCAGAGTACGATGGTCGCTTGTCAGCATCCCTCGCCTGAATGGCTTGGCACGCGCAGCTATATTGATGAAAATGACGACGCCATTGTGGTTTATGACGGGCTTCCTGTTGACCCAAGCGATCGGTTTGCAGCTCACATCGCGAGCGAGTTGCAAAGAAACTGGGATGATGCAGCGCATGCTTTGGATGGTTATTTTTGCGGCATCCGTATTCTGAAACGAAATCTGCAAACTGAACTGCAGCTCGATAATTTCGGTGCGCATCCCGTCTATTACTGGAGTGAAGGCGATACCTGGCTTATTAGCAACAGTGTAGGCCTGCTGGACAAACTGTCTGGCGCGAATGAACTGGACTCGGCCGGTGTCAGCCGATACCTGTCAATGGGTTGGGTCGCTGGTAATCGGACCCTGCGCAAGGGGGTTCGCACGTTCCCGGCCGGTGAGCGCTGGATTTGGAAACGGGGAAAGCCGGACCCGGAGTATCGGCAGACAGCTTCAATTGAATCTATTACAGGACAAGTGAAATCGACACCAGGCCGTGCAGATTTTGCTCAGCTGAGCGAGGAAATGGCACGCCCGCTGAGAGCCATCGGTCGCAACTTCGACAATGTACTATGCCCCTTGACGGGCGGCAGAGATTCGCGCGTGCTCGCTGCGCTTTTGGTGCATAACAAGCTTGCCGCTCGCTATTACACCTACGGGAACAAGATCGGGGTCGACGGGGAGATAGCCGGTGAGATTGCGGAGGCGTTAGAGGTTCATCACGAGAACCTGGTCACCGACTCGACTGATTTGTTGGCCAATTGGGACGACGAGGCGGAGAAGTTCGTTCTGCAAGGGGACGGAATGTGTCCACTGCACACGATCATGAGCAATGATACGGCACATAGAGTGGCGACCAAGCCGCTGCCGGTGCGCATCTCGGGCGCGGGCGGCGGCGTACTCAAGGCACACACTTTTAATCCCTACCAGGAATTTCGCGGCATGACGGTTGTCGATGTCCAGAATAATTTGTCGAGCTGGAATGTCAGCAATGCCGGCGGCCTGATTCGACCGGAAGCGGTTGCAAATGCGCGCGCGTTGCTCGATCGAACAGTAGAACGATATGCCGACCAGGGAGTGGAAATCAGCGACCTAAACGACACCTTTTTTCTCTATGAAGAGGAAGGTCGTCGAGTTGGTCAGGTCATGCGTCCCACGACCTTCTTACGTGATACGTATTCGCCGTACTGTTCACGTTCAGTCGCAACAGCCGCGTTTACGGTTAACGCGCGTTTACGGCGAACGCTCCCATTTCACTACGGCCTGTTGGAAGCGCTGGCGCCGGACTTGCTCGGGATTCGCTTTGATAAGGGTAGCTGGCGGAGCCGATCGGCATCCATGAATTTTTACCAGGAGCTGGCACAGCAAGTCCGACGTCGCCTGGCTGCAAAAATTTCCGCACGATTTACCAGGACCAAACGCTTAACGCCGCTCCATGCCATTATCAAGGACACCGGCTTCGAGCGGCTAAAATGGCTACAGCTAATCCGCGGCAAGCTCCGCGAAAAGTGCCTTGACGACAGGAATTCGGCGATGTGGGAATTCGTGTACAGAGACAAATTTGACGCCCTGACCACGGAGGCGACATCCGTCGACGAACTTTCACGCAATGCAAATATCCTGTTTCAAATTGCCACTGTTCATTACTATGATGCGCTGAGTCGGGACCGCTCGGCGGACTGAACGCTTGGTCGATCTGAATTGTTGATGGCGTACCGGTACCGTAAATTTGGCAATTTCCTGGTACCTCTCGAACAATCGATAAGCGACGTTGTCCGGATATTCCTGTTCGGCTATGCCAGGCACCGGTTGGATTCCTTAGGGCTGTCCAGATCGGCTGCGCGAAAAATTGTCATTGTCGCGTTTATCAACCGGTTTCGCCGCCCCAATACGTCGCTGCAAGTCACCTTGTCGGTTGTCGCTCACCTGGGTATGCAGGTTCACCGCGGATACAAGCTGTTCGACTTTGATCGATCCGAGGTCACTAAAGTGTTCAATGCCGAGGTTTCCGCGCAAAGTACAGATCATGAGATATCGGCGTCAAGAACGGCATCGAAAGTGTCTTCTGCACCGCGGTTCCTGGGTGCAGACCCGGACGCGCGCTGGTTTACGGAGGAATACATTCGTGGTGTGCGTGCAACGACGTTGGTCACTGCCGGCGCCAGCGATTACCAGCGATTTTACGCGGATGCAGAAAGATGCCTGCTCGATCTTGCCGGTTGTCGTCCAGCGACGAAAATTTCCCTTCGTTCTCATGTTGACACAAAGGCCGATAGCCCTTTTCGGGAGCGCTGGACGAAAGGTGGGGCGTCCAGTGAAGAAGTCGATCACGTCGACGGATACATCGCAAAACTTCGCGCATGGCTGCTCGCCAATGCAGAAGCAGATGTCCTGCAATTAGTCCTCACGCACGGCGATTTTTCACTCGTTAATGCCATCGCGGCAGATGGCGGCCTCCGGTTTATTGATTGGGAGAGCATAGCGCCGGGCGGTGTTTATTCGGACATCTATAATTTCGTCCTTGTAGAAAGCTACTACGAGCGTACGACGCCGGATTTTGTCGCGGAAGCCCAAGCGATTCTCGAACGATATAAATTGGCGCTATCAGACGCTCATCCGGCGCTGGCAGCGGCCAGTGAGATAAAACTTCGCTTCGCTCGGCGACTCTATTACCTCGAGAGAATGCGCTTCCTTTTGGATCGGGAGGTGACTGCCAATTTGCGCCAAGTGACCAGCAAGTCCATAGCGTTGTTTAGACGATTCGACGCGGAGCTTGGTGATTCGCCGATCTAACGTATCGACGTACGAATGAAGGTTCTGCTTTCTGTGCCGGTCTCGCTCCAATAACGTTGCATGCATCGCAAAAAAACCGTTGCATGGGCGGTCCTTACATGGCAAATTACTTGACATAATCTATAGAAAGTATTGATAACCCTAGAATAAGAATATGCACTGAAGCCGTTGGCCGGTGCGGGTTTTGCTGGTCACATCGGCGAAAAACTGGCTGAGGATGACGGCAAGCCAACTGTGACGTGAGTCTCATTTCCTACCGCGATTTTTGTCTCGGACAATTTACCGGCAGGCGCGTAGTCTGCGATCCATAAGTGGTAAGAAAAGCAAAAGAAATGGGGAATACGTCGAAAATCACGGCGAATCCTGATTATCAGGGATTCGATAAGAAGAAACAGAAAGTAGTGAAAGAAATGCGTTCAACGACAAAAGGTTTCTCCGACGACGTCGCAGAGTGTGCTGATAGTGCGACTACGTTTTCATATCTAGCCCGGTACGGTTTCCGTGACGTATCGGGAGATGACTCAGGTGGAAGTGCATAAGTAGCATCTTCACAAATTTTTAGGCCGAAGCTTGACTTCAGGTGTTAAAGGGAAATAACAAAATGTTTTTATCAAGATTGCTCAATGGACGAATCCTGACGATTGGCGCGGCCATTTTGGTTCTCGCCGGTTGCGGAGGTGGCAGCAGTACCGTTGCCACACCACCGCCACCGCCGCCGCCACCACCGCCGCCTCCCGCAAACGTAGCGCCAACTGCTGACGCAGGTGCCGATCAGACCGTTGCAGAAGCGGCCATGGTCAGCCTGACCGGTATGGGCGCCGATTCCGATGGCACGATCGCGTCATACGCGTGGTCGCAGACCGGCGGTACAGCGGTGACACTGACAGATGCTGATATGGCAAACGCTTCATTTACGGCACCGATGGTGTCGGCTGACGAAGATCTGACATTCAGCCTGGTCGTAACCGACGATGACGGCGCGACCGGCGCCGACAATGTCATTATTTCGGTGACGAACAATAATCTGCCGCCAACCGCTGATGCCGGTGGTGACCAGTCGGTTGCCGAGGGAACGATGGTTAGTCTCGCCGGGTCCGGTATGGACGCAGACGGTACGATTGACACCTATGCATGGATGCAAACTGCTGGCACAGCAGTCACTTTGACTGACGCTGACATGGCAACTGCCTCCTTTACCGCGCCAATGCTTGCGGCTGACGAAGACTTTACCTTCAGTCTTACCGTTACGGACAATGATGGCGCGACAGCGGTTGATAGCACCACGGTCACGGTTGTTAATGACAATATGGCGCCCACTGCCGATGCGGGACCCGATCAGACGGTTGCTGCATTGTCAGTGGTGACCCTTGACGGCAGCGCATCGGATGACCCTGATGGCACTGTAGATACTTACACGTGGACGCAGACGGCGGGTACGGCGGTAACGCTTGACGAAACCGTGCCGGCGATGCCGACGTTTGCTGCACCCAATGTGCAGGCAAGTGAAATCCTGATGTTTGATCTCGTGGTGACCGATAACGACACGGTCATGAGTACGCCTGACTCAGTCTCCATCACGGTTAATCCGACGATGGCATTGCCATTCAGCGACGATTTCTCGGATGGAAACGCCGACGGCTGGACTACGTTCAATGATATCGTTGACCCGGACGCGAATGCACCGGACTGGACCGTGGTCAATCAAGTGTACGTTCAGGCCGCGACGATTCCTGCATTTGGTGGTATCGGTAAAGACGAGGCACAGTCCTATCGGCTTGGCAGCTACTCCCTGCTCGATTCGAGCGTTAACCTCACGGACTATCGCTTGGAAGTTGACCTGCAGCCAAGACCTGGCAGCCAGGATGACATTGGCGTCATGTTCAGAGTCACCGACAGTGATCACTACTATCGTTTTTCGATTAACGCGCAGTACGGTTACACGCGGCTCGAAAGCAAAGTCGGCCTGGACATGAGCAACGAGCCTATTTATATGACGCTTGCGAAGAACTTTCTCGGCTATGGTGTCGGTCAGTCTCTGGCGGTCGCAATCGAGGTCGAAGGACCGTTGATCCAGATTTTTGTCAACGGTGATCCGTTGTTTGCGGTAAGCGACAATGCTCACGCTACCGGTGGTATCGCCATGTACTCACGTGATGGCGCCTTTTTCGACAACGTAAGTCTGGACGTGAATTCAACCGATCCCGCGATTGTCATTTCATCGCCGGTGTCGAACATCGTGTATCCGGGAGGCGAGCGCGACATCACCGTGACGGCGATTGCGCGTAACGTTCCTGCGGGTGGCACAGTGGATGTCGATTTCATCGGTGTCGCCGCACCCTGTGACGCGGCTGTTGAATCGGCTCCAGGCGTTTTCGAATCACTGTGTACCGCTCGACCGGTTCGCGACAACAACGTCCTCGCGATCCTCCGCGACAGCGGGGGCGTGGAGGTTGACCGTGACAGAAATACCGATGTCGTGGTTGGCGCCGATGGTTTGGGTGACTTCTATGTGGCCTATGGCGACAGTATTACCCAGGGATTGCGCGATACCTATCGACGGGACAACCTGAACCTAACTGGCGCTAATTCGGTAGCCTCTCACTCAGGTTGGGTCGCGCCGCTGGCCGATAAGCTGACGATCGCCAATTCCGCGCAGAACATCATTGCCAACGAGTCGATCGAAGGGGATACCGTTCGTGATCTGCGGTTCTTCCACCAGGCAGCGGCCTTTGAGCGGAACGCAGACCCATTGCCAAATCGTGCACTGGTATTGTTGGGCACAAACGTGACCACAGATCAGAAGTTTGCCGAAACGCCTCCGGGTCTGGGCTGCACCGGGCCGGGACCGGGCTGTGATCTCACCTACAACGTGGACATGCGGTTCCTGCTCGACGACATCAACAACAACAATTTCGGTGGTGCCGATGTCATCTATCTTGCCGTCATGCCTCCGATTTTCGGTGGCGAGACGGGCGTGGAGTATGCGGAAGCAGACCTGCTGTCGCTTGATCCGAACACGGCGGTCCGCAACAAGCGCATACAGGAATTGAATCAGGTTGTTACTGACGACCTGGTGCCGGGAATTGCTTACGTCACACAAGGTCCGGATCTATTCACCTGTTTCCTGACGCCCGGGTCAAACCGCTACTCTATGTTTGCCGACTTCCTGCATCCGAATGCGCTCGGTAACGCGTATATTGCGGCGCTGTGGGAAGACGCCATTCTCAATGGAGCAGTCGCAGGCACATGTCCGGCAGCAGTAACCTCTGTCTACTTTGTGGAAGGCCTTGATGGCTATACACACGGCCTGAAGCAGAATCTGCTCGAAGCTGGAGATACGTACTACAACGACGAGACCTTTACGTTAACCGGCATACCGACGGAACTTGAGGACGGAGTCTGGATTACGCAGGACAATGCGGACAATGCAAATACAGACGCGAGTTTCATGACCTTCGATGTTGGTGCAACCGCAGTGACTGTCTATATTGCATATGACGGGGCAGGTGGACCGCCGACGTCCTCAGAGACATTCGTGGCGTCAACCTTATCGTCCTCGTTGAATGTCAGCGATCCGGCGATTGGCGGTGGCAGTCTGACCGTTGTTGAGGCGGCCGGCGTAACCGGTCCTGTCACGATCGGTGGTACGGATTCAGACCTTACCGGGACAGCGAGGCAGGGATATCTCGTCATCGTCGTTCCCTAGCACTGCATGCAGTTCGGATTCGATGTGCGGTTAATATGAAAATGTGCAACTGACACGGACGGACTATGTTAGAAAAACTGCGCAGACTCTGGGAGCGCTTCTGGATGAGTTTCGCAGGTACGAACCGATCGGGCCGCATTGCGGCCCGATTGGCTTCGGCCTTCGCTCCCCCCTATCTTGCGAGGGACTATCTCGCCTTGTTCGGGCCCAATCCGTATATCGATCCGCAGGCGGTGCTGCATCACGGTGATCTGGATATTCAGCAACAGGTCTTTGTAGCCGACCGTGTAATTATCTACCAGGCTGCCGCAGGGGGTCGGGTAACGCTTTCGCCCAATGTGAACATTCTGCGTGACTGTGTTCTGGAAACCGGGCAGGGCGGATCGATAACAGTTGGCCGCGACACCTACCTGCACCCGCGGTGTCAGCTGATGGCCTACAAAGGTGATATTTCGATCGGTTCTCATGTGGCTATGGCTCCGGGATGCGCGCTGTACGCTTATAACCACGGTGCGAAGCCAGACGAACTGATCAAACGCCAGCCCTTAACCACGCGCGGCGGTATCCGGGTCGACGACGGTGCGTGGATTGGATTCGGTGTCATCGTGTTGGATGGTGTAACTATCGGTGAGGGCGCCATAGTCGGGGCCGGTGCGGTCGTGACCGAGGACATCCCGAGTAATGCAATTGCAGTCGGAAACCCGGCCAAAGTGATCTCGCATCGAGGTCCGTCCGTCGAACAAGGATAGTTGATAGTGATCGTCGATAGCAGTTCAGTTGCGGTAATAACACCCGTCTTTAACGGAGAGCCGTTCCTGCAAGAATGTATCGACAGCGTTCTCAACCAGACCCACAGAAACATCCAGTACTATATTGTTGACAACTGCAGTACCGATCGGTCGCTGGAGATCGCCGAGTTAGCTGCCGCAGCAGACGATCGGGTCACCGTATTACGCAGCACAGATCATGTCGGCGTCATTCAGAATTGGAATCGGTCCCTGAATTTCCTTGATAAGCAAAGCAAATACATCAAATTCGTGCATGCCGATGACTGGCTGTATCCGGACTGTATCGCAAGAATGGTCGAGGTAGCGGACTCGAACGAGAATGTGGCGCTGGTTTCTGCATATCGTCTGGAAGAGAATCGCGTCACGTTGGATAAACTCCCCGAAGATGCACCACTGATTCCCTGCGTGGAGGGGTTCACGATGAATGGTCGGGTTGTCGCCAGGGCAATTCTGCTCGAGAGAGCATCAGTGCTTGGGTCTCCGTCGTCGTTATTGATGAGGACAGAGTTCCTCGGAGATTCCTCCAGTTTCTATGACGAGAGTTACCTGCATGCTGACAAACACGCCGCCTTGTTACTTTTGGCGGAACATGACTTCGGATTTGTCAGGCAAGTCCTGGTGTACACGCGTCGCCACAATGAATCTGTATCCTCGATGAATAATCTTCTCGATACTCGCCGCCAGGAAAACCTGCACCTGTTGCTTGCGCATGGTCCTAAAATTCTTTCCGACAAAGACTACGGTTTTGCGTGGGAGCAAGAGCTTCAGGATTACTATGACTTCCTCGCAGGAAACGTAGGTGCCGGTCACAGTGCTGAATTCTGGAAGTCACACACGGATAATTTGCAGCGAGCCGGAATTACCCTTAGTCGCTGGCAATTGATCAAGAAGTTTCTGCGCCGATGGTTCAATCCGGCTTTGTCGCTAAAGGAACTTCTTCGCACCAGGGACATCGTCAAGGAAGGCAATAAATCACGATCGGCCGCTGGAAGTTCGAGATGATAATCGCGGCACACCACTTGCGACGGTTTCTTGCAGATGCCTGCCCAGCGCCTGCATTGACTCGAAAGCTCGTGAAACGCCTATCGAAATAGACTATGCGTATATTCTTACTAGTCAGCCTCTTCGCAATTCTGCTCAGTGACATTATGCTGGGTCTTGGACTGTCGTTGGCCCCGGGATTGAGCCTGAAAAATGCAATGCTTTACATTTTGTTTATTGCGCTCGTCCTTGAATTTACGGTCGGCCAACGCGATCCGCTGAAAGAAACCTGGCCTTTGCATGTCCTATGGATGCTGCTCGTCACGTATGCAACGTTTACCTGGCTGGTAATCGTCTTGCTCGGGGTTCATCGCGGCTATGACGGCCTGCTAGGTTTCATCACGCTAAAAGGCCAGTTGGTTGACCTGTTCTTATTCCTTCTGGTCTATCTGTATGGCCCGAAAGACGCAGCGTCCACATTGAGCCTGTTGCGATGGCTTATTGCTGTTCTGATTGTCGTAAACATCATTACGATGGTTGATGTATTCAATGTGCCCGATCTGGGCATCATCATTGATCGGGACGATGGCAGGCTGGCTGGGCCGTTGAAGGAGGTCAATCAATACGGCGCAGTGCTCATTTTCATTGTCCCAATCACGGCCGGACTTGCATTCGCGTCGCGGGGCATGTTGCGGATGTGTTACGGGATTGGAACACTGATTGCGCTCATTCTACTGGGCCTGACGGTTTCCCGGGGTTCCTACGTTGGGCTTTTGGCCGGTGGCGCCATCGGGCTCTACCTGGTTCGCGACTATGTTCGCCGTGAAGCAATTGTCCGGGGCTCTATCGTTGGGTTCATTGTTCTGATTCTCGTTGCCGGCGTCACTGCCTATCAGAATCCCGATGGATTTTTCGAAAGATTCAGTGTTTCGGGCGTCACGCTCTATGGCGTGAGTTCAGGTCGTACATTCTTCTGGCAGCAGGCGCTCACCATCATGTCTTCCTGGCCGTTTTCGTTTATCTCCGGCTATGGTTGGAACGCTTATCCAACACTTTTGGTTGGTTACGGCGACCCGCACAATACCTATCTTCTTTACTGGTTCAACCTCGGTCTTCTGGGCCTAATCCTTTATGTAGTCATCGTCTATTGGATTTTACGTTTCGCCGTCCGAGGTCTTCGCGATATGCCGGCGGAATCCAGGCCTATTATCATCGGCTTGATACTTGGTTTGTTGGCGCTACATTTTGCGCTCTTTTTTGTTGAACTCTATTCATCTTCGCTCTTTATTTGGGCAATCGCAGGAACGACATTGCGATTGTTGGTTGAGGACCTAAGGTTGGATCATTCACAGAGTAAAACGATCCAGACGAGTGAGAAACTATAATGCCGAAGATCTGTTTCGTTGAATCCATGACGTACTCCGTGCTGAATCCAAAATCGTCACGAAGCCCAGGCGGTGAAGGAGTCCAGCATGCACTACTGTCTCGCGAATTCGCCAAGCAAGGTTGGGATGTCAGCGTGGTTTGCCTGGACGTTGGGCAGCCAGACGGTGAGGAAATCGACGGCGTTCGGGTCTGGAAGACCTATCAGTCAAATGCGGGAGTGCCAGGGCTGCGGTTTTTTTATCCACGCCTGCACGGCCTTCGGCGTGCACTCAAGAAAGCGGATGCCGATATCTACTTCCAGTCCTGCGCCGGACTTCACACGGGCGTGGTGGCACAGTTTGCGCAGTCGCGTGGTCGGAAGATGGTTTTTCGCATAGCGCACGACACCGATTGTATCCCTGGGCAGCAGCTGATCAATAATTTCCGTGATCGGTGGCTCTACGAATACGGACTAAATCGGACGCACCTGATTTCAGCCCAGAGTGCAGTTCAAGCGCAAGCCTTGCAAACGAATTACGGGCTGCAATCATCCATCGTCAATATGGTGGTGGAGCACCCAGACGAGAATCAGACCGTAGAAAAAGATATCGATGTTCTCTGGGTCAACAATTTGCGAGAATTCAAACGCCCGGACATTGTCGCCGACATTGCTCAGCAGATGCCAAACGTCAACTTCGTTATGATCGGCGGGGCAATGGCGGGGTTCGAGGATTTGCATCAGGATTTAAGGCGCGCAGCTGAAGCACTACCGAACCTGGATTATGTCGGTTCGTTGCCGTATGCGAAGGTAAATTCCTATTTTGTCCGGTCAAAGCTGTTCCTGAACACCTCGGATTCCGAGGGATTCCCAAATTCCTATTTGCAGGCCTGGATTCGTGGGGTTCCTGTCATCTCCTATTTCGATCCCGACGGCTTAATCGCATCGGAAGAAATCGGCGCTGCCGTTGCGACACAAAAAGACTTTTGTGCACCGATTGAGGAGTTATTAGGATCGCGTGACAAACGCAACGAAATCGGTGCGCGTGCACGGGATTTCGCTGTAAAGAACTATTCTCCGACAGCGATCGTCCAGCACTATCAGGACCTGTTTGATAGTGAGCTGGGACTGAAAATTTCGGATGGCTAGGCAAAGAACGCTGTTTATCGTTCCTGCATTACTGCGAGCGGGTGCCGAGACTCAGATTGTGCAACTAGTCAACGGCTTGTCCGGTGAGTTTTTTGAAAAACACCTGCTTTCGTATCTGCCGCAAGATGACTTGTTGTCAAGTGTGGACGATTCGTCCGTCGTTTATCATCGGGTTCGACGGCAGAGTAAGGTTGACCTGGCGGCAGCTCGCGATATAGGGAAGGTCATCGATGAACAGCAGATTGATGTTGTTCACTGCACCCTGGAACACGCGTTGCTGTATGGGACGCTCGCGACAGCATTCGCGACCCGCAAGCCGATATTCATTTGTGCGATTCACTCTACTGCCCAGACAGATTTCAAGCACCGATTGGCAGATGCCTTTTTGTACCGGCATTTATTGAAGCGGTGTACGCAGGTTTGGTTTATGTGTCAGTCTCAAGCTGATTTGTGGATCGAGCGAATGCCGTTTTTGGCTGAGCGGAGCAAAGTAATATACAACGGCGTCAAAATTGATGAATTTGATCCAGCGAATTTCAAGAATGCAGGCGCTAATTTTTTGGCACAGCTTGGCATTCCAGCCAAAAGCAAAATCACCTGCTCCGTTGCCGGGCTTCGAGCAGAGAAGTATCACGACGTGCTCATTCGCGCGTTTGCCCGCTTCCTGGATGATTGCGAAGGTGATCACTATCTTCTGCTGGCAGGTTCAGGTGAAATGGAGACGAGTCTTCGCCAGCTGGCACAACAACTTGAATTGGAATCGAGGGTAATCTTTGTGGGCGAGTTGGCGGACGTCAGGCCGTTGCTATCCGCAGCGCACTGCAAGGTCCTGGCGTCGGCGGCCGAGACCTTCTCTATGGCAATGCTCGAGGCGATGGCCATGCAGGTCCCGGTGGTCTGCACCCGTGTTGGTGGTGCAGGGGAAGCGATACATGACAGGGAGTCTGGACTGCTGGTGACACCCGGGCGTGTGCAGGAGCTTGCCGATTGTTTGTCCTGGCTGTTAGCCGATGAGTCCAGGCGCAGGAGAATTGGTCGCGCTGGAAGGAAGGTCGTTAGCGAAAACTTCAGTTACGGGAATATGGTTAGAAATAGTCATGATTGCCTGGTCGAAATCGCGTAAGACAGACTTCTTGCGAACTATTCGCAGGTTGTGCTTTCTGTTCAGCCTGTCCTGGGAGCATACAAACGTGCCCGGCGATCTCGATGGGGTGGCTCGAGGGACCACCCGCAACGCCAACAATACGGAAATGTCTTCTTTCGGGGTCGCCGACCGATTTCAGTTGATTTTTTGCGATATGTTAAACCTCTGAAATGTAAAATAAAAAGCGTGTTTCGGGCCCGCATATAGCCCCGAACTCACGGATATTGAGCAGTTCATCACACTTTCGGCTGTGAAACTTGCCTATTGTTTGCATTAAGTTGGATGGCTGGATATTTGCATGCCGTCGACTTGCAGTGCCCCGGACAAAGAGAGAACAGGTCTGGCTGAACTGGCAATAAACCCCACGGCAGTCAAATAGACAAACGATATTTGATGAATTGGATGATTTAGGTTTGATTGAAGAGCGGATAGTTGACGAAATGACTCAGGTAGGAAACAGAATTTTCTTCCCACGGCGGGATTCACAGTGCTGGTTGGGAAAACAAACGCCGGGCGAAACGGCGTCTACATCGCTGGCCCGGATGTGGACTGTTGTCACCTGTTGCGTTGCGCTTGTACTGCCTGTCGCAGTTTCCGGGCAGACATTAAAGAGCACCTATCCCCGGATCGGAGCCTACGAGATTGCGGGTACGCACGATACTGTCAAGCCTGAATACAGGCAGGCACTGGCAAGGCACGACATTGTCATTATGGGTATGTGGCGCAACTGGTCGGGTACTGACACCGCGTCGGGTCAGTTGTTGAATATGCGCGATGTGGTGATTGACATTAAGCGCCGTGCATCACAATTGGGCAATGACCAAATGCTGATCGGCAAATACACCATGTACATGGAAAACGGCACCGACCCAGGCGTCAGTCCGCACAATGAACGTTGGCAGAAACTAACGGACAATAATTGGTGGGCAAAAAAATCGAACGGTGAAAAGACCAGCAGTTATCCTGGTAACTCAAATACGAATATAACCGAGTATGTTCGTAGAGACAGCAATGGCGACACCTGGCCTGAATGGGCCGCGAAACGGGACTACGAGTTGTTTTTTCGCGACGTGCCGGAACTGGATATTTGGTTCATCGACAACTGGTTTTTCAAGCCTCGAGTAACGGCGGACTGGGATGGCGATGGCCGCGACGATGACAAAAATTCGGCAGCGGTTGGGAGGGATTACCGTAAGGGGTCTCTCAATGCCTTACGTCGTATCCAAGAACTGGCGCCGGACAGGATTGTGATGGGTAATGTCGACGGTGAACCTCAGAATGGCAGTGGCATGTTGACAGAACCGGAGTTCAGAGGAGAAATCACGTCCTTGCATGAGGGCGCAATTGGTTATAACTGGTCACCGGAAACCTGGGGCGGCTGGGAAACGATGATGCGGCAATACCAGACCACGATCGCGAATTCGCGTAACCGTCTGGCAATCATGACCGTGCACGGCGATGCGCCAGATGACTACGCATTGATGCGGTACGGGCTGGCCTCGTGCCTGATGGACGACGGCTACTACTACTACACAACGCATGACACGGAGTATCGGTCGGCACTCTGGTTCGATGAATTCGATGTCGATCTCGGCCGCGCCATCGACCCACCGCAATTCAGCCCGTGGCAGAATGGTGTCTATCGTCGCCGCTTCGAGAACGGTGTTGTGCTTGTAAACCCCAAGGGCAATGGCAGACGCAGGGTCGATCTGGAACCAGGTTATAGTCGAATTAATGGGACACAGGACAGATCAACCAATAACGGACAGCCAGTCGCTTCGGTGTCGCTGGACGACAGGGACGGATTAATCCTTCTGAGCAGCGACGCTGACAGGGGATCAAGGCCTAAACCGCCGCAATTGAATAATCGCTAAGGATTCGCTGTTCCGCCAAATACGCTGATCACTTCGAGGCGAAACCAGAAAACAACGGCATGCCTGGTCGGTACGTTATCACGGGAGGACGACCAGGCTGCAGGCGCAATTCGCAAACACAACGCCGCGAAAGTGTGGCATTAATCAAGAAAAATAACGCGGTTCCGCGAGATAATAACACTAATGAAAACTCGAAAACCCAAAGTACTATTTCTTATTGAAGACGGGCCGTATTTGTATGACAACCGCGTTCGTCGGGAGGCGACATGTCTTCGCGAGGCTGGCGCCGAGGTTAGTGTCATTTGTCCGAATGCCGGGGAAGAGCGATTCCATTCCCTTGTGGATGGCGTCCGGATCTATCGCTATCGGAAGCCCGCGCTCGGCGAAGGATTGTTTGCCCACATGGGTGAATATGTCGTAAGCCTGGTCGCCCACTTCTTTCTTTCCCTGGTCGTCGCTTTCAGGCACGGCTTTTCTGTCATACATGCAGCGAATCCACCGGACCTGCTTTGGATGGTGGCGGCGCCGTACCGGTTATTTGGTAAACGTTTTGTCTTCGATCACCATGACCTCGTGCCGGAGTTGTTTGAAGAGCGGTTTGGTCGAGATCGCAAAACACTTCTGGCGATTGCGCGTTTCATGGAACGCATGTCTTTTCGCCTGGCGAGCCATGTCATATCGACGAATGAGAGTTACCGGCAAGTTGCTATTGCGCGCGGTGGCAAGAGCGAAAGTGACGTTACGGTAGTGAGAAACGGACCGGACCCTGCGGATTTTCCCGAAACCGTTCCAGACGCGAAGATCCGGGCACTCGCACCTGTCGTCGTTGGTTATCTGGGCAACATGAACCCCCAGGATGGCGTTGATAATGTCCTGCAGGCCGCGGCAATTATCAAGAACGAATTCCAGCGCCCGGATATCGCGTTCGTTCTCATTGGGAGCGGAGATTCTTATCACAGCCTGGTTGAGTTGCGCGATAAACTGGACATCATTGATAATGTCGTAATGACAGGACGGATACCGTGGAGCGATGTCGTCGCTACGCTGTCTGCAACCGACATCGGTGTTCAACCAGATCCGCCTGGCGGACTCAATGATCACTCCACCATGAACAAACTAATGGACTACATGATTCTGGGAAAAGCCGTGGTCGCGTTCGACTTGCCAGAATCCCGGGTAAGCGGCGGTGACGCGATCGTTTATGTCCCTGGCGACGATGCAAGGTCGCTGGCAACGGGCATCATGGCGTTCGCGGACGATAAAGCCAAAATGCAGGAATTTGGAGTCAAAGCACGAGAGCGAGTCATGCGCGATCTGGCATGGCACCATCAAGCGCCGAACCTCATTGCCGTCTATAGGCGACTTTTTCCGCAAGCAGACATAGGGATACAGAATCCGATGGATCAGGGGTCAATAAATTGTGAATAATCAAAAGGTTAGCGTTTCGGTCTTTGGTCTCGGCTACGTGGGCAGTGTAACGGCCGGTTGCCTGTCACGAAACGGGCATAAAGTTATTGGTGTCGACGTGACAGAAGACAAGTTGCAGAGCATTCGTGATGGCCGGGCGCCGCTTGGCGAAGCAGGACTTGATCAGATAATTGGTGAAGCTGTCAAGTCGGGGAAGTTGACTGTCACCAACGATACCGCTCGTGCAGTCGCAGAGTCGGAGCTTTCCATTATTTGTGTTGGAACGCCCAATCTCGACAGCGGCGCGTTAACTACCGGACAACTCGAGCGCGTATGTGAACAAATCGGCACGGCCCTAAAAAGTGGCGATCGTGACCATGTAGTCTGTGTGCGCAGCACTATGTTACCGGGAACACTGCGAACGATCGTTGTGCCGACCTTGGAAAAGGCATCAGGTCTCAAGTCCGGCGAAGATTTTCACGTTGCTGTCAATCCTGAATTTCTCCGCGAAGGCACGGCAATATCTGATTTCGACAATCCACCGAAAATAGTAATCGGGACAGATTCGGACTTCGCAGCGAAACAGGTGGGCAAGTTGACAGCAGGAATCGATGCACCGGTATTCCACATTCCAGCCGATGTAGCGGAACTCGTCAAATGCGTGGACAACGCCTGGCACGCAACGAAAATAACTTTTGGCAATGAAGTTGGCGAATTGTGTCGAATCGCCGGCGTTGACAGTCACGAACTGATCGACGTTTTCCTGGCGGACACGCAATTAAATATATCCCCGGTATATCTGAGGCCCGGATTTGCTTTTGGTGGATCGTGCTTGCCGAAGGACGTGCGGGCACTCAATTACTTTGCGCGGCACGCGGACAGTAACCTGCATTTGCTTGCCCAGGTCGTCCCAAGTAATACCGATCAAATTGAGCGCACGGCGCAACGTATACTTTCATTTGGGAAGCGACGCATCGGACTGTACGGTTTATCTTTCAAAGCAGGCACCGATGATCTACGGGAAAGCCCATTCGTCCGCCTGGCAGAGATTCTGATCGGTAAGGGTTGCGAACTGGCTATTTTCGATCCGAATATTGATCCAACCCAGTTTGTGGGTGCTAACCGAGCCTATATGGAGGAGCATCTTCCTCACCTAGGGAAGTTATTGGTGAGTGATGCAGAAGCGTTAACCAGTGCTGCAGATTTGGTCGTCATTGGCCACAAGACAGCGCTATCAGAATCGTATGCCAAGTCCTTACCCGATTCCGTTCCGGTTTTCGACCTTGTCCGATTGCCCGCCATGATCGGTCGCGCCAATTACCACGGGCTGTATTGGTAGGCGGATTGTCGAAGCAATGAGTCGTATCCGGAAGCGATCCGCGCAGCAGAGTTCGCTGGCATGGTACTTCCGACGACTTCAAAGCATGCCGCTGGCCGAGATTCCGCATCGAATCAAGGAGATTTGCCTACGCCAGCTGTTCCGCACCGCATCGCTCGCTCGCAGGGACACTCGTCTGCCAACAGGGCTTTCCGACAAAACCTTGCCTGCGCTTCCTTTGCAGTTGGACGGGCTCAGTTCGGCGATTTCGACCGATGACGCAGAGCGATTACGACAAGATACGGATCGACTC
>JBPCYD010000231.1:0-8181 GCA_051007895.1 Woeseiaceae bacterium | reverse complement strand
AACGTATTCAGCGAAGGATCGTTATCCTGCAAGAGTCGTTTGCCGCTATCAACGAACCCGCCTGAAACGATCTGCTCAGCCCAAAAATCAACGCCTTCAAAAAGCCGTAGTTCCTCTCGATCTGTTTCCCAAGACGTACCCAGGCCTGCGTTAAACACAGTGTGCACCAGCGAGCAGAAAACTCTCATGTCGTCTGTGCCGGCATCGTGATCTCGCAACACGAAAAATCCTTCGGGCCTCAATACGCGGCGAATCGACTGAATGTAGTCTGCAAGCTTCTCTCGCGGACAATGATGCAATCCGATGTAACAAGTGACGAGATCCAGGGACTCGTCCGGAACTTCACTCTCCGGAATTGGATCGTATTCGTTTAGGTCGAAAAACGAGCCCGCCTCGCGGAGGCCGCCCCGCTCCATAATTTCAGGTAGCGAGTTATCGGGTGCTAAGTCATTAGTCAGGTATATGAGTCCTCCCAAATTCAGCGACCTCCTCAGGCCCTTCACGTATCGACCGGTCGATCCAATCTCGAGATAACCGTCAAACTCAATCGCTGCAGGCAGAATGGTTGCGGTCTGTCGGACCATTTCTTTCTTTTGGGTAATCAGTGCCGGCAACGCATAGGTCAAATCAGATAGCGGTGTTTTGATGACCGGCAATCGTCGGGCAATATCCTCGTAAATCGCCTGATCCGAGTAATACCGTTCGCAGGCCTCGATGATCAACTGATGAAACTTCTCCTCCGGGTAGAGGTGGTAGATGACCTGTAAGAAGCGATAGAAGTCATCGCGGGATTTGACGTCACCGTATACATGCAGAAATTCGGAGCCCTCTGTCTTGCGATCTCCGAAAAGCGGCCTGTCAGCTTCCTCGCGATAGTATTTCGTCCACAGACTATTGCGGAAGCGATAGTTGGGATCCAGCTGCAGCTTTAACGCGAACAGCTCTTTCGCTCGAGGATAGGCCGCGTGAAACTGATCGACTCGGCCGTGAGGCTGATAAGGCAAATAGTAAGTTCCGTCGCACGACAGCACCGCGTCGATAAGTTCCCGCGTCCACACGGCTACCGCTTCGCAGTCGGCCCGTTCCGTGCCTTGTTTGTAGTACAGCACCAATGCGAAGACTTCCGACCGTGCCCAGGCCAGTAACGAGCCTGGGTCGGGATGCGCGTGGCGAATCGAAACATTGACGACCTGCACATTGAACCTTTGCAAAACCTCCGTCATCAGCCCCGAGAATTCTATGACGTGAGAAACAGGCACAAAGTATTCCTGCAATATATAGGTGGACTTTTTTCGAGACAGTGGCTCAAGCTCCGCAACGTCGTAGTCCGCCTCATCGTTGCGCCAAATTACTTTCGGACGAAGGTAAAGCAACGTCTCGTAAATGTATTCGCGCCGAAAATGCCCGAGCTTCGTTTCCGTAATTGCCCACAGCATGTACTTTTCGGCGAGATAAAGACTCCGTCCTTCCTTGCGCGACTTACGATTGACGGGCTTGTCCGTCTCCTTCCAGCTGACGGCGCGGACTTTGTCGAAGTCCGGCGGCACCATGTCGGCGTTGTGAAAGATTACCTTTTCATCGTTTCGAACATTCTGTTGAAAGAATTCCGGGTAGTCGTGCAATTTCATCTTGCGGCTTAGTCGCTCAATGCGGGAGTTTTTGGCGAGATCAAGGGTGGCCTCAACGATGATCCCGAGCGCACCATAGCCACCCACTGCGCCGTAGAATAAATCTGAGTTCTCGGCCGGTGATGCACTGACCAATTCCCCGTTGTGCAGCATAATCAGGATCGACCTGACACTCAGGATGACCGGACCAAGCCCGACATATCTGCCATGACAATTCACGCTTAGCGAACCGCCCACGGTAAAATTCGAGTAAGTCTGCATAACCCGAACCGCAAGTCCGTGATCGTTCGCGACTCGCTGAATGTCTTTCCAGCGTGTTCCGCCCTGCACGCGAATGGTTTGCAAATTGAGGTCGAGCTCGATAATCCGGTTCATTCCGCGCAAGTCAATGTGCAGGGTTCCGGGTTGCGCTGTCTGTCCTCCCATGGAGAATCGCCCGCCGCCAATCGAAATCGGCTTGTCAGACATCTGGACCACGGCTTTTAGCTGATCAACAGATCCCGGTACGTAGACCTCATCAACCATGACGGGATTGAGTCGTGACACATCGCTGATGACCGTAGCGCTGGTTGGCCGCTCATAGTTGTCCACGGCAACCGGCTGCTTAGCATCAAGGAGGAGTCGCATACGTTTCAGTACTGGCAACCCGTATCGGTTTACTGCGGCCTCCGGTCGCGACTCCGCCACGCAATAAAAGCCGAAGCGTTCGTAAAATCGAACGCCTCCTTCGTTGATGTCAGTTACATCAAGCTCGATGCAGCGATAACCGTCCCGTTTGGCGGCATGCGCGACGTGAGTGAGGAATTCCTGACCGAGCCCCGAGCCTCGATGACCGCTGCTCACTGCGATATTGTTAACATAGTAAGCGTCGGATGACGGCGGCATGACATAGCCCGCCAGCGCGCGATTCACAGATCCGATCAGATGTGGCCATCTTTTAACAGGCATCGCTCGCATCATGTTCAACGCACCGGAGAACTCTTCGCCAGCCAGCTGTTCACTGCTATAGCCAAGTTCAGCGCCGCATATCTGGTTGCTGACCATCATCAGCGTTACGAATCGGTAACTGAAATGACCGTTAGGACTGGAAATCAGTTTTGTTAGAGCCTTTTCGGCGACATCCCGATTGCCAAATATAAAATCCAGAAGTTCGTGTGAGCTTTCATAGATTAATGGTGCGAGCGCCGCTGCCTGTGCGGCACTGGCAGGTTCGAAGCGAAATCTGAGATCAGGCTCACTCATGAATCGCCTTTGTCCTTTTGACAAAGTGTTGGTGAAGATCTTTGCATTAGGGCCACTGACAGCATAGTTGATTGCTGATAAATGTCTGATAAAGCAGCCATTAGAACAATTACCCAACTAGGGGTCGAATCGCATTTGTAGACACCGCGGTATCTCGGACAGGCCAAGTGCACCGCAAAAAAATCGTTTCGACCCATTATTCGCCGCTCTTACAGTCAGATTCCTTGCGCCGAGTGTCCGGATACAATCAATCGTTGCCGGTTCCACCCAGGTTCAAGAGGAAAACCAACTTACAATACTGGATTCACTATGAGTTACAAACGAAAAAGCGCCGGCTACTGCCGGCGCTTTTCGACACCTTATCGATGAATGGGTTGCAACCAGGCTTGCGACTAGAATTCCATCGTCAGGTTCAGGAAGAACCGACGGGCAAGCCAGTCGTACTGCGAATAGAAAGCCACCTGGCCGAGCACTTCCACCTCAGTGCCCGTACCCTGATTGGTCATGCGCGGTGGCAGCTCGTCGAATAGGTTAGCGACACCCACCCTCGCCGACAGGCCATTGTCGAAGTCATACCTCGCAGACAGACTATGATAGATGGTCGATTCGGCGGTCAGGTCAATCTCAACAATATCGCCGCCGCCAGAGGAGTCGGAGCCGAATACATACGTCACGGTGTTACGTCCGAAGCTCGCGAAATTATCCGTTTCGCCGATATATTGCATTCCCCAGTTAACGGTCCACGCATCCCGAAGCAGTGTGAAGTTGAGATTACCTACCGTCTCAGGATGGCCGGCTTCACCGGACAGGTCTTCCTCGGTGTTGTCAAACAACGCGACCGTATCTTCGAAATTCAAAGTCCACTGCGTATCGACCGAGAATGTTCCCCAGGTACCTGGCAGTTCTGTCAACCACTGCGCCGCGATATCCATTCCGCGAAGCTGTTGCTTCGATACGTTAATGAAGCTGTCACGAATCGTTGTGATCGCATTGGGTAACGCCGCAGACGGTGGATCGCGATCAAACTGGTCGCAGAGCGGTTCATTCGGGAAAAACGGCGAGTCGTAGCAACCAAGGACAATTTCCGGACCGCCAATCGAGTCCACCTCATCCTCAACGAGGATGTCGAAATAATCTATCGAGAAACTCAGCTCGGTGAAGTCCGGCTGCCAGACGAATCCAACAGTGAAGGCCTCCGACGTTTCCGCCGTAAGGACACCGAGTCCGCCACCGGTTAGCACCTCAGGTCCAACTGTGGCGATATGGTCCGCAGGAATTCCGTCTGCGGCGCAGTTATCGGCAATGCGTTGCGAAATGTTCCCCAGTGACAGGTTGGATGCCCAGTTGATACACGGGTCCGCAACCCTCGCGCTTTCAAAACTCGTTTGATCAGCGAGATACAATTCGTACAGTGCCGGTGTACGGAACGACGTTCCGAAAGTGGTCCGAGCCCGGAACTCGTCGGTGAGTGCCCAGTTAAAGCCTACTTTGTAGGTTGTGTCGTCGCCAAATGATCCGACGTCGGTATAGCGAACGGAGCCATTGAAATCGAGCTGCCTGACTAATGGAAGGTCTGTTAGTAGCGGCACATCGATTTCAGCAAATACGGCAACGGTATCGTCTTCACCCGCGGTAATGCCGGCTGCCTCGTCTTGCCAGGCATTGTTTGCAAGCGTAATCGGTCCCGGGGTATCGAGTATCTCATCCTCGCGATAATGGAACCCGATTGCCACCGCGGCCGTTCCTGCCGGCATCTCGAATGCATCTCCCGTCATGAATCCTTCCACGGACCACTGCGTATACTCGGTCGTTCCCTTCTCGGTGTCGAAGAGGAATCCTTTCACGTCTGCAGGAATATTGCCGTTGACGAAATCCGGATCGAGCCATTGGATATCAACACAGGGTCGATTCGAGACCGGTGTCGACTGCCCCACACATGACGCTGTACGGAAAAACGGAAATTCAAGCGCGTCTCGCAACACGCGGTCGTTCACATATTCGCCATCCGATTTGCTGTACTGAAACGACAGGTCCCAATTCCAGCCGTTAAGAAAATCTCTTTCCAATTCGCCGGTCAGGCCAGCAACGAAACGCGTGTAATCGACCGTAACTTCAGAATCCGCATGATCAGTGATTGCCAGCGGACTCAGCCATTGTGCGCCGGTCCAGCCGACACTAAACGGATCGCTGACACCCGTCCCGCCAAAACCACCCCAGTCTGCCGAATCATAGTTGTAGACATAGGTCCAGATCTGTCGAAAGCCCTCATCGCGTGTTTCACGACGATTCAAGAGAACTTCTGTATAGGCTGTCACATTGTCAGTCAGCTGGTAGTCGCCCTCGAGAAACAAAGTCGTCAGTTCGGATTCAGGCCCCAGCGTGGTCGTGTCGTGCAGTGGGTGATCACTATCCTCCAACGAGTTCGTTAAAGGATCACCGCGCGAAATCGGAAACCAGCCGGCCGGTGCGACCATATGGTTCGGGTTTGTCGGCGCTGCCAGCGGAGGTACGCCATTCGCGGCCAGCGAACCGTCGAAATCATACTGCATCAGAAAGACCGGCGGTCCCGCGTTGGTGGTGCCGTCACCGGCTCCGCCTACATCAGCCGCATAGTCATAGACCCACACATGGCCCCACGTGGTGCCATCGCAAAAGAAACTTCCCGTTCGCGGATCGATCAAATCGGCGCGCTGGCCAAGTTGCGAACCAGGCTCGAAAACATAATCTTCGTCACAGGCAAAGAAATCGCGGTCGCCGCGTTTCAGTATCTCCGTCTTGTTGTAATCGGCTGTGACGCGGAAATAACCCCGATCAAATTGTTTTCCCCACGAGCCGTTGATGCGGAACTGTTCGCCACCAGATTGCTCCGGTTGCGAGTAGAAAGCGTCAAACGTCGCGCCGTCCTGTTTGTTCGTGATGATATTTACGACGCCGGCAACTGCATCGGATCCGTAGATCGACGATGCGCCATCCTTCAGTATTTCGACCCGCTCAATTGCGCCCAGTGGAATCACGTTCAGATCGAATGACGATACGGAACCTTGCACACCTGAAGGTCCGGCACGACGGCCATTGAGTAGCACCAACGTGCGATTGGCGCCCAGGCCACGCAGGGAAAGCGTGCTCGTGCCAAGGCCACCATTTTCAACGAATACGCCTGACGATGCGGCGTTTACCTGCGGTGCGCCAGCTGCGACCGTAGTCGTCTGCAGTAACGTCGCTACATCCGTTATGCCGCGAACCGACGCCATTTCGGTAGATACCGTATCCATTGGCGCCGCGCTGGAGAAGGTATCCCGCCTAATTCGTGATCCGGTAACGATGACCTCTTCGATCTCCTGGCCATCTACTTCCTCCTGGGCCAGCACCGATCCAACCGGATAAATCGCGGTCATCACTGCCGCTGCCAACGGCGTCAATACCGGAGCTAACTTAGGCTTTTCGGAGATTGCACGACGGGATGGTCGTTTCGTCATTATTCTTCCCCCAAAGAAATTTCGCGACTTGCTATCCCTCGCATATTCTTTTTTTGGGATAGCGTTTTGTGCTAAGTCAATACGGAATAACCCTAAAGATAATGTTAATTACGCATATCGTACGGTGAGAATAATACAGATCGGACGCGTATGCGAATCACTGACCACGTGACGAATCAAGTAATCTAAAACTGTCTATATTACAAAATGTTATGATTTGACTCAGGTCGTTCGAAGAGCACCGGACGATTCTCCTGCTGTCGGTGCAGTGCCGATTTGTTGCATCGCAACCACGAATGCGCCAGCGGCACTCTGCGAATCGCGACGATCTGCGCAAACAAGGCACCCATGCAGCCCCAGCGCTGCACAGTTATGATTGCGACCCCCTAACCGTCTGGTCCACATCCCGCGTCATGAATTTCCCCGGCAATTTCTTTCATATTGGCAATATCGAGATTGGCGAACTTCAGCAACTCGTCCAGGCACTGACTGAAGAACAGTGGGAAAGCTTTGCGATTCGTCAAAAACGCTATGAAGTTCATAAGGATACGCAGACGATAGGCCTGGTTTATGACCTGGATTTTCGCCACAGTCATCCGACCCGCCTGCCCGCATTGCAGACTTTTGATGCCGCCCTGCGACCGACGCTTTTCATGACAGCCGACCATTTCGAGGAAACGGAGACGGGCAAGCGACTCATTGAAGAGCATGGGCTGGGTTATTTCGTGCGTGCATCGCTGGTCAAGCTTCTAGCCGGCTGCAGCATCGCACCGCATCAGGATATGAATTTTTCACTAACGCACTCTCATCGCGTTCACCTGCCTATTATTACGAACGACGACGTCCTGTTTACCGTTGGCGGCGAAACGCTCAATATGCGGGAAGGACAATTATTCGAGATCAATAACCGGCGCATGCATTCCGTCTGCAACAATGGAGCCGAGGATCGCATCCATCTGATACTGGATTACGTAATGCGTGGCGAACGATGTTGTTGCGGCATCAAGCATCATCCCGACACGCTGTGCAGTCCACAAGCCTGCATGGAAACAGATCGGCAGCGCATTCCCTGCACCTGCTACCCTGACTAGAAAATGGATCCGGGATGGTTCAAGCCACGACACTTGTCGTGCGTTTACGTCGTCGGATAATCCGGCATTCCGACCACTCGCTTCAGCCAGACATCGTGCGGTGGCAGTTTATGTGGCGCAGCCTGCAAGCGTTCCATAATGCCTCTTGGCACTTGCGACGCGGGCCTGTCGGTTCCAAACCACTGATCGCACTCCGCCTTTAGAAAATCCATGCCGTACAAAATCGCCTCATAGCTCGAGAGCGAGAATACACCCGAGGTATCAACAGGCGTTCTGTGGTCACCGGCCAGGCCGCCGGACGGCAGCGGCGTATCAGGCTGACCAGGAAAAAACTGATCCTCGAAATCCGCCGGCGATGGCGGCTTAGCCTTCCAGAATTCCAGTTTGGCCTGCAACCGGTCATTGATGCGTTCCGGTCGCTGAACCTCACGCCAGAATTCTGTATCCGTTCGACGCGTCAGGCAGTAATGCATATTGATAAAGTCGAGTATTTCGTGGAAGCGGTTGGCCAGGATCCGGTTGAATCGGTAGGCCAGTGGTTCCATTTCGTCGCCGAAAGGAAAATGCTCCGTAAGCATGACTGCCGCCAGTTCGCTCAAATACAGGCCCGTTGATTCCAGCGGCTCAATGAAGCCGGCAGAGAGGCCAATCGCGACGCAGTTTCGTACCCAGGATTTCGCCCGGTATCCGACTTTAAACGGGACAGTCCGAGCCGGACAATCGTCGGCAAACGGTCCTATAAAA
>JBPCYD010000230.1:0-7763 GCA_051007895.1 Woeseiaceae bacterium | reverse complement strand
CAGTCATAGTTATTTCCGCAGAGTGATTTGCGTCCGCGCCCGGGGCATGGCGACGATTTCGAGTATTGTCGTTGCTTCCAGTCGTTACAAGTAAATTTGACTACTTCGTCAACGAGTGGCCCGCAATGTCAGGGTGTAAACCGGGGTACCAGGCAAAAAGGACGATTTCCGCCCCTCTACCCAGTCATCGTGACCGGCTGCGTAGAAATCCGATAACGGGTGGCCGCTTTGACCTGCAGGCATGTGCAGGTAGCCGTTTTCTTCGTCACCTGGCGACACCGCAAATCGCTCAGACGCACCGAACGCCGGCCATTGGACGCGTGGCATGTCGGTCGCACCGGACAGTTTCTCAGCGGGCATATCCAGCCATCCGGCGAGGAACGGCACAGCGTTTGACAGAGGATGTCGAATTCGGGCGGTATTGCGCTCACCCCAGGTTCGATTCTCGAGACCATCATCATATTCCCGGGCATATTCGTGTATGACCGTATCCACTGACTGCAGCAACAAATCGTTCCAGTCCGAATAATTGTCACTGATCAAATGCGTTGGTTTTTGATTGACCATCTCCCAGAGAGGCGCTTCGAACTGCTTACTGACCGGCAGGTAGGTATCAGGACCAAATTGTTCCCTGATCGGGTGCATGAGCATATCGATAACTCGCTGCGCGGCCTCGAGACGAAATTCATTGACGAGACGATATCCGACCGCCTCATCGAGCGCCCGCGGCGTCCAATCAATGAGCAAGTGTCTGAACGTAGCTCGCTCGGCATTGTCGGTGACAACATTGGGCGTCAGGATTTCAAGCAGTAGATCGCGCCACCGACCCAGGAACACGGCGCGATCGTCCAATTGAATGGACAACATGTCGTCTATCGATAATTCTTCGAGTGCAAACAGGTCATCACGAATTTGTTGCGCTCTCGCACCGAGCACGTAACCTCCGTCACCGATAGTATTCAGCGCTTCGCCACCCACAACGCGAGCGTTTGCCGTCCAGATTCGTCCGGATTCGGGATTGACGATGCGCGGATAGTCTTCCGGTCTTACCCAGCCAGACCAGCCACCCGACCGACTCCAGTCAACAGGTCTACGCGATTCCCCCGGAGGCCGCATCGGGATCTTCCCCGCGATGGTCCATCCGATATTGCCATCGGCATCGCCGACCACAAGGTTCTGTGGCGGCGTCCCCATAGTTCCTGCAATGTCCAGCGCTTCCGTAACATTTCGCACGTTCTCCAGATCCAGGTGACCGAGCGTAAGACTCTCAACGTGATGTGCAATCCAGCTGACTGCAATGGTTTGGCCCGGGTCCGGGGTTTCTTCCAGGATGGGTCCCCATTCGGTTTCCCGTATTTCAAGTGTTTCCGGCGCCGCGCCTTTGACAACAATGGTTTCAACTATTGTTGCGATGGGCTTCTGTCCATCCGGGGACAAGTAGGTATCCGGTGTATCTCCGGCGGTTACGATGACCGCATCGGTCCAGTCGCCGTTACTGTTGGTATTCGCCCACGCCACGTGGCCGTTGCTCCCGGCAACCATGATCGGCACGCCCGGCAATGTGACACCGTTCAGATCGAGCTTGGCTGTGTTATCGATTTTCAGCCGCGCTCGATAGAATACGTTGGGCACGGCCAATCCGAGGTGCATATCGTTAGCGACGATTGCGCGGCCGGTGGAGGTAAGCTGGCCGGAGACTGCCCAATTGTTGCTGCCCGGCGATTTGTCGTTCGCCCACTTTGTACCGCTGCCCCCCGCAGCGACGAGGACGCCGGCCAGGGAAAATTCGTCGGCGGTGGGAATCGCTTCGGCAACGACAAGCGACTCATCCATAGGCGCATCCCATTCAGTCCCACTGGGAAACAACCATTCGAATAGCGGTTGCGGCAGGGTGCGAAATGCAAGACCGCGATCGATATCTCGATCTGCCGTCTCATCGTTAAGTTGCAGGAACATTGAATATGCCACGAGTAATGAATCGCTCATGCGCCACTGTCGCGGTTCGACGCCCAGCAGAAAATACTCAAATGGCCGTGCATTAAGGCTCCCCAATCCGTCATTAACCCCCTTCACATACGCATCGAGAACACCTTTATGGACACTGTCAAGCCCCGCCAGAACGCGCTCTGCCCGAGCGCGAAATCGATGAAAGCGATGACGCCGATCAATACCCAGTGCCGCCGCACCGACGATCTCCGCGAGCTCACCGGCCGCGTTGCGCCGTGTCAGATCCATTTGGAAAAATCGATCCTGGCCATGTGCAAAACCCGTCGCATAAGCGAGATCGTTTCGATTTGCAGCGACAATAGTTGGAATGCCGTTCGCGTCACGTGTAATAACGACATCCTCAGCCAGTCCGTCCACGACGAGTTCTCCGTCGAGCAGTGGCAGGCTATTGGAAACCACTACGTACGTGCCGATGGCAACGAGCAGAACTATTGAAAAGACTGCCAGGAGTGACCGGACCAGGAATTTTTTCATCACATACCTCGCTTACGGACGTCAGTCGGCGATGCTAACCTCGACAATCTGCATGGAATTGGTACTGCCGGACACGCCGCTGAGATCTCCTTTCGTGAAAATTAGGCGATCACCCTCATCTACGAGCTGATTCGACAAAAGCGTTGAAAAGATATCTTTGTATAGCAGTCCTTTGTCAGATTGTTCGATCTTGAAAGACACAGGATAGACCCCGCGATAAAGCGTAACCCAACGACTGGTCGCGTCATGCGGCGTAAATGCATAGATCGGAATGTCCGAGCGTATGCGCGACATCCACAGCGTCGTAGACCCTGACTCGGTTAAGGCAATGATCGCTTTGACACTCAAATGATTCGCCGTATACATCACCGCCATCGCAATGGCTTCGTCTACCTCGTGAAACCTGTCGTCCATGCGGTGGGTAGTGCGTCCGCGCGTCAGTGAGTGCTTTTCGGCGCCAATACATACATCGCTCATGGCTGAAATCACTGCCACCGGATACTTTCCGACCGCGGTTTCCGCAGACAGCATCACCGCATCAGTGCCGTCCATGACCGCGTTGGCGACGTCGGAAACTTCTGCACGAGTCGGGATCGGGTTGTTGATCATCGACTCCATCATCTGTGTCGCAGTAATGACAACCTTGTTTTTGTAGCGGGTACGGCGAATGATGCTCTTCTGCATTCCTGTAAGTTCGGCATAACCCATCTCAACGCCGAGATCGCCGCGCGCAACCATAATCGCGTCCGACGCATCAATGATGTCGTCGATACAATCGAGCGCTTCGGTGCGTTCTATTTTCGCGATAATCTTGCCGGTTCCGCCTGCTTCCTTCAGCAATTTCCGCGCTTCATGGATGTCGTCTGCGCTACGCACGAAGGACACGGCGATATAATCCATGCCCTGATCTGCGGCAAACTGGATATCTGCCCGATCCTTGTCCGTCAGCGCAGGTGCCGACAGGCCACCCCCTTCGCGGTTGATGCCCTTGTGATCTGACAACACGCCACCAATGACGACCGTTGTGTGAATACGCGTGCCTTCTACATCATCCACTTTGAGCGTCATTTGCCCGTCGTTAAGCAACAGAATATCGTTCGTCTCAACGTCGTTGTGCAAATTTTCATACGCAACGCCAACGCCCTTTTGATTACCAGCGCATTCTGCCAGTGTGGCATCGATAAAAAACGAGTCGCCGGCATCCAGTGTCACGCTGCTGTTTTCAAAGCAGCGAACGCGAATTTTTGGACCCTGCAGGTCTCCTATGACTCCGATGAATCGGCTTTTCTTCGTGGCAACCTGCCTGAGGCGGGACAGCCGTTCTTTTTGCTGTTCCAGATTCCCGTGCGAAAAATTAAAACGCGCCAAATCAAGGCCGGCATCCATCATCTCGCCCAGCGTCTTTGGATCGTCTGATGACGGCCCCAATGTCGCCACAATCTTCGTTCTCTTTCTCATGGGCGGAATTATTGCACACGTGAATTAGCGCTGCTGTAACCATTCCAGCATGCTACAGGCGCGGAAAAGCGCTATGCTGAGCATCCATCTAAACATGTTACCGGTCGTTTATTACTGATGATTAACCGACGCCGATTTATGCAATCCCTGGCCATTGCGAGCGCGATGCCGATGAATTCCGTCGCGCAAGATGCAGGTAACACGCTCAAGCGGGATCCATCGGGCGTTATCGATCTACCGGAAGGTTGGCGCTATACGATCATCTCCCAGACCGGCGAGGAGATGGACGATGGATTGATTGTCCCCGGCGCCCAGGACGGCATGGCTGCTTTTGCGGGAAATGATGGCAAGATTATTCTCATCTGCAATCACGAACTCCGGCCGTACCCGACCATGCTGAGCGCCTTGGGACCGACAGCGGACAGGCTGGGCGAAACGCGTTCGCGACCGCTATACGACTTTGGCGCTGATAAGACGCCGGGTCTCGGGGGTACGACAACCATTCACTACGATCCCGCGAGTCGCAGCAAGACCCATATGCATATGAGCTTGCTGGGCACCGAAATTAATTGTGCGGGAGGCCCGACGCCATGGCGGAGCTGGCTTAGCTGCGAGGAGTGCTTCACCGATCCCGGCACGGCGTTCGAACGTGGGCGGGTCGTGCATCGCGAAAAGAAGCACGGCTATATTTTTGAGGTTGCTGCGGACGACATGCAGGCTGCTGATCCCGAACCCCTGACGCAGATGGGTCGCTTCGAACACGAAGCGGCAGCGATCGATCCGGCCACAGGCCTGATTTATCTCACAGAAGACCGCCATCGCAGTCTGCTTTATCGTTTCATACCCAACGTACCGGGTCGACTACGCGAGGGAGGGCGACTCCAGGCCATGGGAATCAAGGATCAGCCTGGGTTCGATACACGTAACTGGAGCAATCCAAATGGAATGCCCGTCGACCAGTGGTACGAAACCACCTGGGTCGATATCGAAGAGCCGGATACAGTAGAGAACGACTTGCGTTTCCAGGGCGCGGAAAAAGGCGCCGCGTTGATTTCGCGTGGCGAGGGCATCTGTTTTGCCGATGGCGAGATCATGCTCACAGCAACGATTGGCGGGCCAGAAAGACTGGGCCAGATTTTCAACTACGTTCCCAGTCCGGCAGAAGGAACTGACGAAGAAAAGCAGAAACCGGGCAAAATTCGCCTGTTTGCCGAGTCGACGGCTGACAGCATCCTTCGCCATGCGGACAATCTCACCATGAGTCCTTGGGGCGATCTGATCGTTTGCGAAGATACAGCGGAACACTGCGGTCTTGTGGGCGTACGCCCGGACGGCCAGCAATACGCGATCGCAGACAACCCCTACACCCCGTCAGAACTCGCAGGAATCTGCTTTTCACCTGACGGTAACGTTATGTTTGTGAATATTCAGGTTCGGGGATTGACCTTGGCAATAACCGGGCCGTGGTCGTCTTATAGTTAATCGCTGTTTAAACATGTCGGCACCGATCAGGCACGAACCGTCGCCTTTCACACACAACCTGGTGAGACACTTCGACCATTGAGCCGTCCAAACTGGCGGTTCGTGCTGCGCCGCCAAATGTTCAGCTGTCTGCAGCTCGCGATTCCAGGATCTCGACCGCGGGCAGTTTTTTACCCTCGACAAACTCGAGAAAGGCACCACCGCCGGTGGAAATATAGGATATTTTGCCTGCAACCTGATACTTGTCGATTGCCGCCAGCGTATCACCGCCACCCGCTACCGAAAATGCGTTGCTATTCGCAATTGCGCGGGCGACAGCTTCCGTTCCGGTACCGAATTGATCGAACTCGAATACGCCAACCGGGCCATTCCAGATAATGGTCCCGGCTTCCCGCAAGATCGCGGCAAAGCGGCCGGCCGTCTCCGGGCCAATGTCCAGAATCAATTCATCATCGCCGACGTCGTTGACACTTCGAATCGAAGCGGCTGCGTCGGCGGCAAATTCGTCGGCGACGATGACATCCCCGGGCACGGGTATCTCGGCGCGATCCTTGTCGTCTGACAACAACGCTGCCGCCGTGCCGAGCATGTCAGGCTCGTACAGAGACTTTCCCACTGAATGACCAGCTGCGGCGATAAACGTATTGGCGATGCCACCACCCACGATGAGCTGGTCCACGATGCCCGCCAGGGCGTCGAGCACGGTTAGCTTGGTGGATACCTTCGAGCCGCCGACAATGGCAACCATGGGACGGGCCGGACTTTCCAGCGCCTTTGCGAGCGCCGCCAGCTCACCCGACAACAACGGTCCGGCGCACGCAACCGGGGCATATTTCGCAACACCATAAGTACTTGCCTGGGCTCGATGCGCAGTACCAAAGGCATCCATAACAAAGACATCACACAGCGACGCCATGCGTTTTGACAAAGCATCATCACAGGATTTTTCACCGGGCAGGAAGCGCACGTTTTCGAGCAAAACTACGTGTCCGGGCTCTACGTTCACGCCGTCGATCCAATCGGATACCAGTGGCACAGACAGGTCGAGGAGTGTTGATAGCTGCTGCGCAACCGGGGCCAACGAGTACTGGTCATCTGGCGCACCCTCTGTAGGGCGCCCGAGATGTGACATCAGCATGATCGCTGCGCCAGACTCCTGCGCGGCACGAATCGTTGGAAGCGCCGCACGGATACGCGCATCGCTGGTGACCTGGCCGTCGGCAACAGGAACGTTCAGATCCTCACGGATCAGAACGCGTTTGCCAGCGAGGTCGACCTCGCTCATGTTCAGCACAGACATCGCGGTTCCGTCGAAATCCTTACAGCAACTCAGGCGTTATAGAGTGCGACCGCAGTGTCGAGCATGCGGTTCGAGAAGCCCCATTCGTTGTCATACCAGGAAATGACTTTCACGAGATTACCCTGCATGACTTTCGTCAGGCCGGCATCGAATGTCGACGACGCCGGGTCGTGATTGAAGTCGATTGAAACGAGCGGCTCATCGTTGTAGGCCAGAACGCCGCTGAGTGCGCCTTCTGCCGCTTCTTTCATGATGTCATTGACTTCGTCAACACTGGTGTCGCGACTGGCGACAAAGCTCAAATCAACTGCGGAAACATTGATCGTGGGCACGCGCATCGAAAATCCGTCGAGCTTGCCATTCAATTCTGGCAGCACCAGCCCCACGGCGGCGGCCGCGCCTGTTTTGGTCGGAATCTGTGACATTGTTGCCGAACGGGCACGACGCAGGTCCTTGTGGAAGACATCGGTGAGCACCTGGTCATTCGTATATGCGTGGATCGTCGTCATGATGCCATGCTGTAATCCAATCTTTTCATGCAGCGGCTTGACCATCGGCGCGAGACAGTTCGTTGTGCAGGACGCATTGGAAATTATCGTATCGCTTGATTTGAGCGTGTCGTGATTGACGCCGTAGACGACGGTCCCGTCAATATCAGGACCGCCTGGAGCCGAGATAATTACTTTCTTTGCGCCAGCTTCAAGGTGCTTGCCCGCGGTATCCCGAGTTCGAAAGAAACCCGTAGATTCGAACACAATGTCGACGCCAAGTTCGCCCCAAGGCAGTTTAGACGGATCACGTTCAGCAAGAACCCGAATACGGTCGCCGTTGACAATCATGTAGTCCCCATCGACGTCGACGGTTCCCGGAAATCGTCCGTGCGCCGTGTCACGACGAGTCAATAGTGCATTCGTGTATGTGTCGCCGAGATCATTAACGGCAACTATTTCAATTTCCGAACGCTTGTCGCCTTCATAAAGTGCGCGCAACACATTGCGCCCGATACGTCCGTAACCGTTAATTCCGACCTTGATAGTCATTG
>JBPCYD010000229.1:0-4259 GCA_051007895.1 Woeseiaceae bacterium | reverse complement strand
CCGCCCACCGATGGTGTTTTCGAAGGAAAACGCCGACCACTTCCTGCACATATTTGACGAGGTATTGGCCGCGTCACAGCTATAGAGGTAAGCAAATGATCATGCGTGTTTTATCGCTTGCGACGATTCTGGTTTTGACGGCCTGTACCCAGGGCTCCTCAGGCAATCAGGGCGATCTGCGTAGTCAGATGGGTGGATTCGAACATCTCCCCGGCTACTTTGATCTCTATTGGGATGAAACAACCGGGCGACTGATCATTGAGATCGAACAATTCGACGAACCCTTCCTCTACATTTCGTCCATGGCTCGCGGCGTCGGATCAAACGACATCGGGCTGGATCGAGGCCAGCTGGGCGGGGAGAAAGTTGTTCGCTTTCAGCGTTCAGGACCGAAAGTTCTGTTGATCGAAGACAACCTGGGTTATCGGGCACTCAGTGACAACGTCGACGAGCAGAATGCCGTTGCCGAGTCTTTCGCGAGCTCGGTGCTGTGGGGATTCGAATCACTCGGGGAAATGGACGGCGCTCAGTATATCGACGCCACCGAGTTTCTGCTGCGCGACGCGCATCGAGTGAGCGCCCGCCTTGCACGCATGGAGGAAGGAGACTTCAAACCCGATGCATCACGCTCGGCGATTTACATGCCGATGACGAAAGCCTTTCCGGACAACTCTGAAATAGAGGCCATCGTTACCTATATCGGACAGGCTTCCGGCCCATACCTGCCAACCGTCGTGCCTGACAGCGAAACATTCTCGGTGCATTTGCACCACTCGTTTATTCGCTTGCCTGACGAAAACTACGAGCCGCTGCCGTTCGAGCCTCGTGCCGGCGGCATCCCGCTTGGCGGCGCCGGGTTCCTGGACTACGCGAGTCCCGTAGGCGATTCGCTCAGCGTGGCCTATGGCCAGCGCTTTCGCCTCGAGAAAAAAGATCCCGCTGCGGACGTTAGTGAGGCGGTCGAGCCCATCGTTTACTACGTCGATCGGGGCGCGCCAGAGCCAATACGCAGCGCGCTGATCGAGGGTGCGTCCTGGTGGAACCAGGCCTTCGAGGCCGCTGGTTACCGGGACGCTTTCCGCGTCGAGCTGTTGCCGGAAGACGCCGATCCCATGGACGTTCGATACAACATCATTCAGTGGGTGCATCGCTCAACCCGCGGCTGGTCCTACGGCGGCGGCATTGTCGATCCCCGTACCGGCGAGATCATGAAGGGCAAGGTCACGCTCGGCTCGCTGCGCGTCAGGCAGGATTACCTGATTGCAGAAGGACTGCTGGCCCCTTACGGAAACGAAGAGAAACCGGATGTACCGATGGAGATGGCGATCGCGCGAATCCGTCAGCTTTCGGCGCATGAGGTTGGCCACACAATTGGATTTCAGCACAACATGGCGGCGAGCACGCAGGGTCGAACGTCGGTCATGGACTATCCACACCCGCTGATCCAATTCGATGCCGATGGCAATATAAATCTCGACGAGGCGTACGCCGTTGGCATTGGCGAGTGGGACAAGCGTACCGTTAAATATGCCTACCAGGATTTCCCCGACGACGTTGATCCACAGGCGGGCCGCAATCAAATCATGGCGGACACAATCGAGTCAGGTCTGCGCTTTGTTTCCGATCCGGACTCGCGACCGGTTGGCGCCGCGCATCCGCTTGGCAATCTCTGGGACAACGGCGCCGACGCCATCGAGGAGCTCAATAACCTGTTGCGCGTTCGTGCCTACGCCATGGGTAGGTTCTCTGAACAAAATATTCGACCCGGCAGGCCAATGGCAACGTTGGAAGAGGTTTTGGTTCCCATCTACCTGATCCATCGATTCCAGCTGAATGCCGTTGGCAAGCTGATCGGCGGTGAAGATTTCTACTATACGATGCGTGGAGACGGCCAGCCGAATTCCACGCCCGTTTCGGCAGATCGGCAGCGCGAAGCCATTGCGGCATTGTTGTCATCCATCACGCCATCAGCGCTGCGCATTCCCGACAATGTTTTGCGACTGTTGCCGCCGCGGCCGCCTGGTAACCCGAAGTCCCGCGAAACGTTTCCATCCAGTACGGGCAAGATTTTCGAGCCAATTGGTGCAGCACAAAGCGCCGCTGCCCTGACGCTGCAGGTTCTCCTGGAGCCAACGCGGGCTGCGCGGCTCGTGGCATCGAACGCCCGTCAGACGACGATGCCGGGTTTTGGAGAACTCGCTGATGATCTCCTGCGCGCGACCTGGTATGGATCGCAGCCGGCAGGGATCGAAGGGGAGCTGCAGAGAACTACCAACAACCTGGTCCTGGAAAGGCTGATGGCGCTGGCTCTCAATAATGACGCCGACGCCCAGGTCCGCGCGATTGCGATGGATACCGTGAACGACCTGGACGAGTGGCTGACGCCGCGTGCTACCAGCGCCAACGACAGCAGGTGGCGCGCGCACTATGGATTCGCCCGGTTTCGCATCGCACAAATGCGCTCAGACCCTGCGAGTATTGAACAGAGTGAAACAATCACTATTCCGCCCGGCGAGCCCATTGGCACAACGTTGGACTGGTACTAAATAAACAGGGGATTTCGATGTTCGGCTTACCGCTGGGAACTTCGCTACTGGTCATCGGATTTCCGATTTTCTGGATTTTGTACACGATCGTGTTCCTGGTTGTTTCACGGAACTGGGGCAACGATTCATCCACGGATAACGATCCGTCATGAGTGGCACCGTCATTTTTTTCCTGGTCCTTTACTACGTCGTGGTGCTGGGTATCGGCTACTGGGCAATGCAAAAGGGTGCAGGGGAGGACCTGGAGGGTTTTTTGCTGGGTGGTCGAAAAGTCGGACCGATGGCGACTGCTTTGACGTTGCAGAGCACGTCGATGAGTGGCTACATGTTTTTAGGCGCGGGCGGGCTCGGTTTCCAGCAGGGCTACTGGGCCATGTGGTTTGCTGCCGGCGATATTGGTGGCGGTGTGCTCAATCTATCAATCATCGGTCGACGCATGCGCAAGCTATCGCAGATGATCGGCGCATTGACGTCGATCGAGTACCTGGAAAAACGTTACCCATCGTCGGCAGTGCGCTTGTTTGCCGGTGTGCTGACAGTCTTTCTCTTGGGGTTCTATGTGCTTGCCCAGTTGATTGCGGGTGGCAAGGGCATGGCGCTGGTAACGGGTATTTCCTATCCGGTTGCACTGGCGATTGCGGTCGGCATCATCCTGATATACACCTTTATGGGCGGCTACCTGGCGGTTGCCTATACCGATTTTTTCCAGAGTATTGTCATGCTCGTTGGTGTCATGTGGATCGTCTTAGCCGCGTTATCCGAGCTGGGTGGACTGACCGCTGCGAACAATGCGCTTGCCGATATCGACCCGACCCTGCTGTCAGTTTGGGGCAGGGACCTGGGCTTCCAGGGGCAGTGGGGCGTCGTCGCCGGGGCGCTGCTGATTTTTTCGATCGGCTACATGGGCTGGCCGCACGTTGTTACCCGACACATGGCGATGACCCGGCCTGCTACCGCACGTCGTGCCGGACTCTGGGCGACGATCTGGAACCTGTTTTTCGTACCGGCACCCTACCTGGTCGGCATCCTCGCGATCCTCATATTGCCGGGTCTTGATGATCCCGAAATGGCCATATTCCGGGTTGCCGAGAAGCTACTGCCGGCCGCAGTGACGGGACTCGTCATGGCAGCCATCATGGCGGCAATCATGTCGACGGCAGACTCGCTCTTGTTGCAGACCGGATCAATCGCGTCCAGGGATATCTACGAGCGGTTCATCAATCCGCATGCGACCGAGAAGCAAATGGTCATGGTGTCGCGCGGACTGGTACTGGCGATCGCTGTGATCGGTTACCTGGTGGCGCTGATCGAACCACCGACCGTGTTCAGTATTGTCATCTTTGCAACATCGGTACTTGGCAGTGCCTTCCTGCCCGCATACGTCTGTGCGGTCTGGTGGCGCAAGGCCAATACGCCTGGCGCACTCGCATCTATGATCGTTGGCGCGACGGTTGCCTTCTTCTGGGAATACCTGGGGTTGGTTGAGTCAACGGAACTGGCGCCGATGCTGACCGGCGTTGTCAGTTCGACCGTCACAATGATTGTTGTCAGCCTGGCGACGCAGAAAATCGCGCCGGTCCCGGCATATGTTCATCAGGTGATGGATGAAGCGGCCGTGGTTGGCCCGATTCCCAAAAAACTGCTCGCGGCTACGGATACGTCACTTGGTCCCGAGGCTGCGGCGATCGAAAATGCGATCAGGCAGGGTGCACG
>JBPCYD010000228.1:0-12109 GCA_051007895.1 Woeseiaceae bacterium | reverse complement strand
CCCATGTCGCGGTGCGTGAGTTTGAACCAGGCCTTGGCGAACGCGAGTTCGAATTCTTCCGGGTTTTCGAGCCAGCGCGAAGTAATCTTTCGATATTCCGGATCGAACTTTAATGCCAGGTCGGTCGTGAACATGATGGGCGCATGCCGCTTGGACGAGTCGTGCGCATCGGGCACGAGGGTAGACGCAGCACCGCGATCAGGAATCCATTGGGTTGCCCCGGCCGGGCTCTTCGTTTGCACCCAATCATACGTGTATAGATTCACGAGAAAACTATTGGTCCATGCCGCCGGGTTGACGCTCCACGCACCCTCCAGACCGCTGGTGATCGTGTCACCTGCGTTGCCACTTCCACATCTGTTATCCCAGCCAAATCCTTGCTTCTCTACACCTTCGGCTGCGGGCTCAACACCGACACAATCAGCTGGTGGGGCAGCGCCATGGGCTTTGCCGAACGAGTGACCGCCAGCGATAAGTGCCGCGGTTTCTTCGTCGTTCATCGCCATCCGGCCGAACGTTTCGCGAATGTCAGCAGCCGCCAGGAGCGGATCCGGGTTGCCGTTCGGCCCTTCAGGATTCACGTAAATCAGGCCCATTTGCACTGCCGCAAGCGGGTTCTCGAGCATTCGGTCACCGCTGTAACGCTCATCTGCCAGGAACTCTGTTTCGGGACCCCAGTAGACAAGGTCTGCTTCCCAGTCGTCCTCACGCCCGCCCGCGAAACCGTATGTATTGAAGCCCATGGATTCCAGGGCAACGTTGCCTGTCAGAACCATCAGGTCGGCCCAGGAAATCGCCCGACCATATTTCTGCTTGATCGGCCAGAGTAAACGCCTTGCCTTGTCCAGGTTTGCGTTATCGGGCCAACTGTTGAGCGGCTCGAAGCGCTGTTGGCCTCCGCCCGCGCCACCGCGGCCATCCGCCACGCGGTACGTGCCCGCGCTGTGCCAGGCCATGCGAATAAAAAACGGCCCATAATGCCCGTAGTCTGCCGGCCACCAGTCCTGGGAGGTTGTCATCAACGCCTCGATGTCCTGCTTAACGGCATCGAGATCGAGGCCGCTAAACGCCTCGGCGTAGGAGAAGTCGTCGCCCATTGGATTGGACTCCGACGAGTTTTGGCGAAGCGCCGTGAAACTAAGGTTATCGGGCCACCAGAACTGGTTCGACTTCGCCTCGCCCTGGGCAGACGCAGAGCTTGAAAGCACTACGGGCGATATCACCGCCGCCAGGGCGGCGAGAATAAATATCTTTTGTTTACGCATCGAAAACTCCCCTGAATTTGAGAAACATGGTTTTCCGTGCTCCATTAAACCTCAAACAAATTATCTATGTGATGGATTATTTCTATCACACTGTTCTATAAAATCGATTGTACACTCAGGCCATTCCCAGGCCGCTGCATGGCCCCACCAAACAGAAGAACTGCTCACCCGTCGGCGAATAAACGGTCACCATGTTACTGTCGGTCGGTATGGCCATTCGCCAGCATTTACAACGGCACATTCTTACAATCGGCCTGCTGATCATCGTCGTGGGACTGATTGCCGCTTCGGAAACCCTGCACGACAAGACAGAAGCAATCATTCTGTGGACCGAAGGCATGATCTCTCAGGCGCCCCTGGTTGGCATGCTTATTTTCGTGCTGCTCGCAATGCTGTCCGCCATGGTGGCGTTTTTTTCAAGCGCTCTGCTTGCGCCTGTAGCCATCTACGCGTGGGGGAAAGCAGGCTGCCTCGCGCTTCTTTGGAGCGGCTGGTTCCTGGGCGGCATCGTCTCTTACGGAATCGGAAGATTCTTCGGTCGGGCCGGTGTTGCTATGCTTATCGGCGAAGAAAAAATCGCCGGTTGGGAGAACCAGGTCAGCCAGCGCACCCGGTTTCTGCACATACTCATATTCCAGGCCGTCGTGCCCTCGGAGATTCCCGGTTACCTGCTGGGCATCCTGCGCTACCGCTTTCTCTTTTATTTGGCGGCACTGGGGATTACTGAAATTCCTTACGCCGTCGCGACGATTTATCTCGGTGAATCCTTTCTTCAGGGGAACAGCGTCGTGTTTCTCCTGGTGGGAGTGGGCATGCTCGTGCTGGCAACAATCGTGGTTCAAATACATCGACGTATGATTCAGACTGGAGAAGATTCAGATCTGGCGTAAGCTGTTATTGATAAAAAGTATTTGATTAAGGTGAACAGGTTGTATCACACGGTTGCATGTCGAACGGGCGACACCTAAGAAATCTCAACCTCGGTTAGCTGCTCTTTACCGCCCACTGTCCCACGAACAAAAGTATTGAATGAGAGCGACGATCGAACGTGTTCCGATTTGTTCATGTCTACATCGTGTTCGAGTAAAGACGGAAACAACATTAACATCCCCTGGACCGGGTCAAACTCCCTGGCGCTAGCATTGAATTCGTTGAGTTCATCGAAGCTGAAACTCAACGGAAACATCTCCTGCGTTCGGTGAAACCGGATAGGCGGCAAACTCTCATCGAAATTCTCGTCAAGGAACATGACACCGCTGATTACGCTGTTTGGATGCTTGTGCATTGGATGAAACTGGTCCGGATGCGATTTGTTCACCCAGGATTGGGTTATATAAATATCATTGGCGTCCTTGATTCGCAGGAGGTTTTTCTTGTAATTGAGAATTTGCGCGTCGACGAACGATCTGATGGCGACTAGCTCCGCGCGGTCTAACACTCTGTCGTTTTTCGACCTTGCGTTGCCGCTGTTGCCAGTCATCTCTAACTCGGCAATGAACGCTTTCTCGGCATCGGTGAATTCGTATTTTTGGCCACAGATTACGAGCGGATAAGGGAAAAGCGGGACGATAGCATTGTTCATTTCTTAGCCTTACTACTTGTATTCACTGCCGGAATCATATCGCTCGCAACGCATAGCTCCACCATTTTCCAGTTAAGCCGTCAGCGGCGACTGTGCGAATTCAAAGAGCAATTCTAGCCTAAAGGCATGTGAAACGTGCCGGTGTAATGTCGCGCTACGCCCCGGATGATTGCCGACACGAATCAATCGCTGCCCTGCATTCAGCATGGAGCTGTTCTGACAAGTGCGGCTCTACCAATTCGGCTTAACCATCGGCTCATTGGTGCATACTACCGTCAGGAGCAGTTTCCCAAGCCGCGAAAAACACACAATAACGAAACGGACACGAATCAATGCTGGACTTCGCCATGCGGCGGCTTATTGCAACCATACCGGTAATGGCCATAGTGGCGGTTATCGTCTTTTCGCTGCTGTACCTGACCCCCGGCGACCCGGCCGCAGTCCTCGCCGGCGAACAGGCGACCGCCGAAGATATAGCGCGCTTGCGTATCGCGCTCGGCCTGGATCAGCCGTTCCTGGTCCGCTTTGGCCAGTGGGTCGGCGGTGTGTTACAGGGTGACCTGGGCACATCAATATTCTCGCGTCGCCCGGTCATGGAACTGATCGTGCAACGACTTGAACCGACCATCGCCCTCACCCTGGCATCACTGATCATCGCCGTGACCATTGCCGTCCCGTTGGGAGTTATCGCCGCATGGCGATCTGGCGGCATTGTCGATCGCCTGGCGATGAGCTTCGCGGTGCTGGGTTTTTCAGTGCCGGTGTTTGTTTTGTCTTACCTGTTGATCGCGCTGGTTTCTGTTAAGTGGCAATTGTTGCCTGTGCAGGGTTATGTGCCGATTGCTTATGGCTTTGGCCCTTTTGCCCGCCACCTTGTTCTGCCTGCTTTATCTCTTGGAATTGTAAACGCAGCACTGCTGGCACGAATTACCCGCACGACGATGCTCGAAGTTTTGAACCAGGATTACATTCGCGCAGCACGTGCCAAAGGCCTCCCGGTTCACAGGGTGTTATTGAAACACGCCCTCAAGAACGCGGCCGTGCCGATTGTGACAGTGATCGGCATCAGCTTCGCGCTTTTGATTAGTGGCGTCGTCGTTACCGAGACTGTGTTCAATATTCCCGGTCTCGGTCGCTTGACAGTGGATGCGATTCTGCGCAGAGATTATCCGGTGATCCAGGGCGTGATCCTCGTATTTTCCGCGACCTATGTCGTCGTCAATCTCTTGGTCGACTTGAGTTACGGATTGTTCGATCCGAGGATTAAATATTGAGCGTGGCAGCAACAGCAGTGCCGCCGCAGCGCAAAGGCCTGACACGGCTATGGCGCCGTCATCCGAACGTCGCCATCGGCGCTGCCATGTTTGCTGTCGCCCTGGTGGCCGCGATTGCGGCTCCCTGGCTCGGCACTATCGATCCGCAGCAAATTGCACCATTCAACCGGCTCGAGAAACCGGGCACAGATTTCTGGTTCGGGGGGGACCTGATCGGTCGAGACGTATACAGCCGCACGGTCTATGGTGCACGCATATCACTCGCAGTTGGCCTTGGCGTTGCGATGGGTGGCATCCTGCTGGGATTAGTCGTCGGACTGCTAAGCGGTTTCGTTCGCTGGGTTGACCAGGTGCTGATGCGCGTAATGGACGGCGTAATGGCGATTCCATCAATACTGCTCGCCGTTGCGCTGATTTCCCTGACCGGCGCGAGTCTCAAAAACGTCATCATCGCCATCTCGATAGCAGAGGTTCCGCGCGTTGCGCGACTGGTTCGCAGCGTCGTCCTGTCATTGAAAGAACAGCCCTATGTCGAAGCGGCAATAACCTCGGGCACTCCGTTCCTGCGCATTCTCTGGCGCCACGTACTGCCGAACACACTCGCGCCGCTTCTCGTCCAGGGCACCTACATTTTCGCATCGGCAGTATTGACCGAGGCCATCCTGAGCTTCATCGGTGCCGGTACGCCTCCGTCAACGCCGAGCTGGGGCAATATCATTGCGGAGGGTCGCACTGTATTTTCGATTGCACCACACATTGTGCTGTTTCCCGGTCTGGCACTGTCATTCACCGTGCTGGGCGTAAACCTTTTGGGTGATGGCCTGCGTGACATTTTTGATCCTCGCTTCGTGAGCCGAACATGAGCCGGGATCAACCAATACTTTTAGTCGACAATCTCAGCGTCACTTTTCATACCGATGAAGGTGTTGTGCCCGCGCTGCGTGATTTCACTTACACGCTGAATGCCGGCGAGACCCTGGCTATTGTCGGGGAGTCCGGCTCTGGGAAAAGCGTCGGTGCGCTGGCACTCATGCGACTGATCAATGACCCGCCCGGGCGTATCAGCGACGGGACTATTCGATTTCGCGACCGCGAATTGCTGGCATTGAACGAAACCGATATGCAGAGAATTCGCGGCAATGAAATCGCGATGATTTTCCAGGAACCCATGACAAGTCTCAATCCGGTGCTCACGGTCGCGGAGCAGATTATTGAAGCCGTGCAGTTACACCAGGACCTGAACAAACAGGATGCCCGGTCTCGCGCATTGGAGATGCTGCAACTGGTGCAAATCTCTGAACCAGAGCAGCGCCTCGACCAATATCCCCACGAACTATCAGGCGGAATGTGCCAGCGCGTCATGATCGCGATGGCGATGGCATGTACACCTGCGATTTTGATTGCCGATGAGCCGACAACGGCTCTCGACGTCACGATTCAGGCGCAGATTCTGGACCTGATGCGCGATCTCAAAAGTCGCCTGGATATGGCAATCCTGCTCATCACCCATGACCTCGGCGTAGTTGCGGAAATGGCTGATCGGGTCGTGGTGATTTACGCAGGCCGCAAAGTTGAAGAGGCGCCGGTGCGGGAACTACTGGGATCACCTCGTCACCCGTACACACTCGGTCTCCTCGGCGCCATGCCGCGACTAGGGACGGCAGACCAGGGGCAGCGGCTCGCCGAGATTCCGGGCACCGTACCCTCCCTGCTCGAAACAATTAGCGGTTGCGCATTCGCCCCCCGCTGCGCGCTGGCTGTCGAACGTTGCCGCGTGGAAGCGCCGCCGCTCGAGCCACACGGCGATACACAGCACTTTGCTGCGTGTTGGCGTAGCAACGACGTTGGCGTTAACTCATGAGTGCGGTCCTGACAGTCGAGGATCTCGCCAAACACTTCCCGCTTGGAATGCGCGCCACGGATCGGCTGTTGGGCAAAAAGCAGCGCGTCGTTCTCGCGGTTGACGGTGTCAGCTTTGAAATTGCCGAAGGTGAGACGCTGGGCCTGGTCGGCGAAAGCGGCTGCGGAAAATCTACAGTTGGCCGGTCAATATTGCGTTTGCTCGATCCAACCCGCGGCAGGATTGAATTGAACGGTCAGGAAATCTCAAAAACGTCGAGGCGAGCGCTGCGACCACTGCGACAGCACCTGCAGGTTGTATTCCAGGACCCGTTCGCTTCCCTGAACCCGCGCCGCACGGTCGGACAATCGGTCGCAGAGCCGATTGCCAATTACGCCCTGGCGAAGGACGCCGCATTGCGTTCCCAGGTAAAAGAGTTGTTCAGGCGCGTCGGCTTGCGCGAGGATCAGATCGATCGTTATCCGCATGAGTTTTCTGGCGGGCAGCGCCAGCGCATCGGCATCGCTCGCGCCTTGGGCACCAGGCCGAAACTTATCGTGCTCGATGAACCGGTATCGGCACTCGACGTCTCGGTCCAGGCGCAAGTGATTAACCTGCTGGTTGACCTGCAGCAGGAATTCGGTGTCGCTTACCTGTTCATCGCGCATGACCTGGCGGTCGTCGAGCATATTTCGACGCGAGTCGCCGTCATGTACCTGGGTAAAATCGTCGAGATCGCAAATCGGAAGAGCCTCTTTGAGACGCCACGCCACCCGTACACGAAAGCGCTGCTCTCAGCTGTTCCCAATGCTGACCCCGACAGCGCAAACAAACGCATAGTGCTGCAGGGCGATATCCCAAGTCCGAGCAGTCCGCCCTCAGGTTGTCGGTTTCGTACACGCTGCCCTATTTCCAAAAGAATTTGTGCCGATAAGGAGCCGCCGCTGGTCCTTCAGGAATCGGGCCACGAAACCGCTTGTCATTTTGCGGCGGCGGGGCCATTGGCGACGTCGCCGGATCAGACAGGTCGGTAAGGGCCCTTGTCGATGTTCCACAGTACTGTACTGCCAGGCACAGCCAGCACACCGGAAATCCGTGGGCTGTAGGCGACCGGCGCAAACCACTGGCCAATGGGCACGTAAGGAACCAAATCGTACGCACTGGTCTGGATGCGATCAGCCAATTCGCGGCGCGCGCGGTCATCCGGCGCAAACGGAAAGGCGTCGATCATTGCCTGGTGCTCGGCATCGCACGGCCAGCCGGGCCACGCCTGTTCGCAGTTCGCCTGCATTGGCACATTGCCCACGGGATCGGATACGTTTCCGCCGGGCCAATAAGTGAGACCGATATGCCAGCCGCCGGCCTGGGGTGGCGAGCGGTTGACGCGGCGCGAGCCCATCGCGCCGAAATCCATCGCCTGCAGGTCGACATTGACGCCAATTGATTTGAGGTCATCCGCCATGACCAGTGTGGCGAGATTCATAAACTGGATGTCAGTCGGGTGCAGGATAACAAGTGGTCGGCCGTCATAACCGGCTTCCTGCATCAGTTGTCGTGCCTTGTCGCGATCGCTTCCGATACCGTCCGGTACTCCGACATTGCTCTCGAGTGGCGAACCGCAGACAAAATACGCGTTGCAGGCTTGCGCGACCTCCGGATCGCCGAACATCGCCTGCAGGTAACGCTCCTGATCGATCAGGTATAGCAATGCCTGCCGCGCGCGCGCGTCGTCGAACGGCGGATGCAGGTGATTCATCCGCAGCATGCCCTGGAAACCGAGATTGTCGGTACGTTGAATGACGACGCCTGCATCGCGCAGCAATGGCAGAAACTCGGGGGACGGGTTCTCGACGAAGTCGATCTCGCCATTCGCGAGCGCCAATACGGCCGACTGCGGGTCACGAATGTTGATCCACTCGACGGTATCGACGTACACATGTTTGCCGCCAGCCGTGCCATCTGGAGCATCGTCGCGCGGCACGTAGGCGGCGTTCTTCCGATACACAACCCTGGCTCCGGGTACCCAGGCATTCTGATCGAAGATAAAAGGACCGGAACCGATGCTTTCTTCGATCGCGGTGGTCGCGCTGGCCTGCGCGATGCGAGCAGGCATAATGGCGGCCACAGGTCCACCGGTCTTCGATAACGCGTGTAGCAACAGCCCGTATGGCTGGTCGAGTTGCCAGACGAATCGCAGGTCGCCGATAGCCTCAAGATTACTGGTGACCGCGAAAATCTGTCTGCCGTATGCGTCCCGAGATCCCCAGCGGCGCAGAGAGGCCACCACGTCGTTTGCGGTGACGGGCATGCCATCATGGAAAACCAGTCCATCACGCAAGGTGAATTCCCAGGTGAGCCGGTCGGGACTCATCGACCAACGATCGACCATTTGCGGCTGCGGCGTGCCGGCAACATCGCGACCAAAAAGAAAGTCGTAGATCATCAGCGCATGGCGCTGCACGATTCCAATGGTGGTCACCACGGGATCAAGTGACTGCAGATCGGCATGCAAAACGGCGCGCAATACGTTGGTGTCGTCGGGTGGCGTGCACCCGGCGAGCATAACTCCCGATAGCGAAGCGGCACTCGCCAGGAATTCTCTACGCTTCATCCTGGCGCCTCGGCAATCCGAAAATCCCGCAACGCGACTCGCTTTACTCGTTTTCCCACCGAATTGTTAACAGCTTTATGGAGCGACCATACCAGAGGATAGCAGATGCGATTTCGGACACCCGCAGGGGATCGACATACCCGATTCAGAATCAACTGGCGTTCGGGAGCCGACTAAAATTGGTGGTGATGCACTGGATATAATGGACGCCTGGCGTGGAATGCACAGGGAACCACAGCCACCGTTCGTACATATCCCGGTAAGAAAGTGAAAATTGTTTGAGGATCGGCCATGCACTGGCAAGTTACGGGTCGAGGAACCTGAGCACATAGTCCAGCAGCAACTCGGGAACCTCTTCCGCTATGTAGTGCCCTGACGGTAGTGCACTGCCGGTGACATCGATCGCGACTTTTTCCCATTCCGCCAGTGGGAAAAAGCATCTGCCAACGGTTGCGCTATCGCCCCACAACACGAGTAACGGACAGGTCAGCTTGTTTCCTGCATCAATGTCCTCCCGGTCATGTTCGAGATCAATACCTGCGCTGGCACGGTAGTCCTCGCAAATTCCGGTTGCGGCGCCTGGTAACCTCAGGCAACGCAGATACTCGCCGAACGCCTCATCCGAGAAAGGCTGCATTCCTGCGAATCGCGCTCCCATTATGCTCCGCAGATAACGTTCCGGATCCGCATCGATCAGCGACTCCGGAAAAGGTGTCGGACGAATCAGGAAGAACCAGTGCCAATAGGATTTCGCGAATTCCTGACTGGTCTGCTCATACATCGCCAATGTGGGCGCAATGTCCAGCAGAATCATTCGCTGCACAGAGTGCGGGTGATCCTGGGCAAGGCGGTGCGCGACCCGGGCGCCTCGATCGTGCGCGAGAATCGAGAATCGTTCGAATCCCAACTGCGACATCAGGGCCAGCTGGTCCTGTGCCATCACTCTCTTCGAATAGTTTATAGCGCCGTCAGTTGGTCCGGGCTTGTCACTATCGCCGTATCCCCGGAGATCAGCTGCCACAACGGTGTATTCCTTTGCCAGGCGATCTGCGATCTTGTGCCAGATGTAGTGCGTCTGAGGGTGTCCGTGGAGCAATAACAGCCCCGGACCCTCGCCGCCAACACGGATGTGGAGATTGATGCTATTTGCCCGGACTGTCTTGCGCTCAAAACCCGTGAACACTTCTCGATACCCTTCGACCACCTGTCTCCCCGAACCGCTGACAATACCATCATAGAATCGCCACGGACTCAGGGCACATTCACCGGGGCACCTTTATGCATCAAAGACGTATTGTACTCGGCCCGACGATCTACTGAGACACGTCAATGTAGTACTATCCGTGCATGCGGAATGACAGAATTTACAACGGCAGTATGCTCGGATGGCCCTTTTGATGCCGAGATCACCGCTAGCCGCAATGCTGGTCTTGGTGCTATCCGTACCAGCATTCGCCGGCTATCGATTCGACTCACCGGAGACCTACCTGGCCGATGCTTCAGCGTTGCCGGCATGGGCTCACACGCTGGAACGGCACCTTGGCGAAAGAGCCTTGATCACCGATTGCCTGGCCTCTGAAGAAGCGTGCGAAGGCAGGCTGAAAGGGTTGCGCCACGTTATTCAGAAAGGCGCGGACCTCGATCCGGACGATCAGCTGAAACTGGTCAATCGCTACGTCAACAAACGTCGTTACCGTCGTGACCGCAGCAAGCTTTCCCTGTCAGTGGCGGAAGGCGGCCAGGCCAGGCTCCGAAACCAGTGGTCCACATTGCTTGAATTTCTCAAGCGTGGCGGCGACTGCGAGGACTACGCTACAGCAAAATACTTTCTGCTCCGGGAATTGGGTTTCCGGGCGGAAGATATGCGTGTCGTCGTCAGTTTCGACCGTTCGGTACGAGCACATCATGCGGTACTCGCGATCAGGCAACCTGATGGCTCTAGCTGGCTGCTGGAATCAGACAACAAAATTCTCAAATCCCGGCAATGGGGTTATCGATTTGTGTATGCGATCAACGAGAACGGCATTTGGGATCACGAAGAGTAATGTGCTGTGGCCCATAAACTCTGGCCATCAGGCTACAGGAGGAGAAAATGAGAAAGTTATTTCTTGCGGTATTAACCCTGGCGGCAAGCGTCGCGTGGGCACAGGATGACAACGAAACCACGGCCGGGGATGACAATAATGTCGACCTGCGTGTATCCGTTCTCGAGGTCATAGACGTGACGGCGGAAAAAACCCCGACTGCATCTGCCGACGAGCCAGACGCAGACATCGACGCAATTCTCGATGAAGCGAAGGCACTGGAAGAAAAAGACGCATTAGAATAGCCATCAGATTACGACAGTCGGGGGATTCATGCTGAAGTTGCATTCAAACTGTTTGTGGCTGGTTCTGCTGCTTGCAGGTGCCGCAAATGCGCAATCGCGGGACGGGCTTAAGGTCTTTATTTCGGTCGACATGGAAGGCGTCACTGGGGTGGTCAACGTCGACGACGCCAGTCGCGGTGGCAAAGACTACGATTACTTCAGGCAGACAATGACACGCGAGGCGAATGCGGCCATTGAAGGCGCACTGGCCGCTGGCGCTACGGACATTGTCGTACGCGACTCGCACGGATCTGCCTTGAACCTGCTTCCGGAAATGTTAAACCGGAATTCGAGATTGCTGCGCGACTGGTCCGAAGGCCCCTTGGTCATGATGGAAGGCATTGACGCAAGCTACGACGCTGCAGTTTATGTTGGCTATCACGCGAGGGCCGGCACGCCAGATGGCGTTCTGGATCATACTTCCTCGGGCAACGTGATTGACGTGTCCATCAACGGCATCTCCATGCCGGAAACCGGCTACAACGCGTTGATGGCCGGCCACTACGGCGTGCCGGTTGTATTTGTTGCTGGCGACCAGGCCGTGGTTGACCAGGCGATAGAACTACTGGGCAATGTCGAGACAGTGGCAGTCAAAGAAGGTATCGGCGCTGCTGCATTAAACCTGCACCCGGAAGTCGCGCGCGAAAAAATTCGTGGGGGTGTCGAGCGGGCGTTGCGCAACCTGGATGACTACGAACCCTACAGACTCAGGGCACCGTATACGCTCGTGCTGACACTGAAGACCGAACAGAATATCTACAGGGGGTCTTTGTATCCCGGTGCGGAGCGAACCGGAGACTGGGAGGTCACCTATGTCGGCGACGACGTCCTGGAAATAATGAATGCCTATCGCGGTATGCGCAGATAACGAAACATAGCGATCAATTTTCGCGCAAACCTGGCAATCAATAACTGATCGTTTCTCCATCGAGCGGTGGCGTTGTCGCGGGCAGTCGACGCGCGTTGGTTTTCTGTTCGAAAGCGTAGCCTAGCGAAAGTATCCGTGGCTCATCGAAAGCACTTCCCAGAAAAGAGACTGTCACGGGCAGGCCGCGCCCCGTGAAACCCGCCGGAACAATCAGATCGGGCAATCCGGACAGGTTCGCGAGGATAACCGGCGAGCCGCCGCTGCCAGGCGCACCGTCAGGGTTGGGATCACGGTCCGCACG
>JBPCYD010000227.1:0-24900 GCA_051007895.1 Woeseiaceae bacterium | reverse complement strand
TTCTCGACGGCGCGTACGCCAAAACCTTCATCAGCCCAGAGAATATTGCCGATGCCCAGGACCAGCGTGTCCCAAGTGTTGGCAACATCCGGCAGATTGACTGGTTGCGACATGCCGGCCGATCAGTCCCGGTAGATCCGCCAGCCGCTGATGATTGTGCTGACGCTGCTGTGCCGACTCATGAGATCAGCCCTAATGGCCATGTAGGTATGCGTAATGGCAAAGACGATAATCAGCCACATGCTGAACAGGTGATACATGCGCACGCTTTGTGAGCCGCCCATCAACGGGATTACCCAGCCGAACCAGGTATCGGCCCAACTGCCCAGCCCCAGCCCTTCGCTATACAGTGCAAAACCGGTGAAAATCAGAAACAGGCTTAGAAGCGTGTTAAAAAACCACATCGCCGCCTGAGCCAGCGCATTGTGCGCGACGGAGGGTGGCGCCTCGCGGCGGAGAAAAAGGTAGTAAAGGATTTCGCCCCATAGTTCCCGCCACCAGGCCTTCCGCCAGACGGGGAGGTACAGGAGTTCGCGAGAATACTTGTTGCCAACAATGCCCCAGTAAAGTCGCACTGCAAATCCAATTGCGAACACGTAGCCGGCTACAAAATGAATCAGGCGCAGATTACCCATGAGGAAGTGTTCACTGGCTTCTCCACCAATACTGGGTAACGGGTTGGCAATCAGATAGCCTGTCGCACATAACACGACGACGCTAATCGCATGGAGCCAATGCCAGATCCGCACCGGCGCTTCGAACACATACACGGCTTTGCGTGGTGTCGTTGTTTGTGCATCGCTGATCGGGGTGCTTTGCATGATCGCAGTCTCGCTAACGTATCTTGACGACCGCGAGTTCCTGGCCGTCTGGCGACATCACATGTGACGCACAGGCCAGGCACGGGTCGAAGCTGTGGATCGTGCGCAGGATCTCGAGCGGCTGCGAAGGGTCCGCCATTGGCGTGCCAAGGAGTGCCGCCTCGTACGCGCCGATGTTGCCCTGCGGATCGCGCGGTGACGCATTCCAGGTTGTGGGCACGACGGCCTGGTAGTTTTCCAGTTTGGTGTCGAGGATGTGCACCCAATGGCCGAGTGCGCCACGCGGCGCCTCGCCGATACCGACACCCTTGGTGTCAGTCGGCCAGGTATGCGGTTCCCACTTGTCCATATTGGCCGTAGCTGCATCGCCCGCCTTGATGTTCGCCATCATGCCGTCGAATACGCCGCGCATTTTATGCGCGGACCAGGAACATTCGAGACCGCGCGCCGCGGTTCTTCCAAGCGTTGAGAAAAGTGCCGTTATCGGCAGGTCCAGATCCGTCAGCAGGCCGTCAACCTGTGCCTTGATCTCTTCATTACCTCGCGCATAGGCCACCAGGTAACGCGCCAACGGCCCAACCTCCATCGCATTGCCGCGCCAGCGCGGTGCTTTTAGCCACGAATACTTGGCCTGTTCGTCGAGCGCCTCGATGTTGGTCTTAGTGCCCTTGGCGTTTGGACCCAGTTCGAAGTTTGGCTCGGTGACGCCTGCCCACGGATGCAGTCCCTCATCGGGATTCGGATACGAATACCAGGAGTGCGTGACGAATTCCTGAATCTGTTCCGGATCACGCGGGTCGACGTCGTAAACAGTGCCGAGGTCTCCGTTCAGAATGGCGCCATTCGGCATCATCCATGATTCGTTGGTGTAGTTGTTGGCGATCGCCGGAAACTCGCCATAGGCCATGACGTTCTTGCTCGCGAGTCCGCCACCGTAATTCCAGTCTTTGTAGAACGAAGCAATTGCCTTGAGATCGGGGATATACACCTGGTCGACGAAATCGATGGAGGCATTGATGATATCGGATACCTGGTTCAGCCAGGCCATGTTGACGGCGCCGACTGCACCCGTGTCGTTCACATTAATCGAGCAGGGCATGCCGCCGACCAGCCAGTTCGGATGCGGATTGCGCCCGCCGAAGATCGTGTGGATCTTCACAATCTCTTTCTGGAAGTCCAGCGCTTCGAGATAATGAGTAACCGCGATTAGGTTTGCCTCGGCGGGTAGTTTGTACGCAGGACTGCCCCAGTAAGCATTGGCGAAGGGGCCCAGTTGCCCGGACTCAACGAAACGCTTGATCTTGTTTTGCACGTCGCGGAAATAGCCCGGCGACGATTTGGGCCAATTCGAAATGCTCTGCTGCAATTCGGATGTGGCCCGCGGGTCTGCGTTCAACGCGCTGACGACATCGACCCAATCCAGCGCATGCAAATGATAGAAATGTACAAGATGATCCTGCGTGTACTGGGCGAGCATCATCAGGTTGCGTATTGAGTTGGCGTTGGCCGGGATGTCGATAGCGAGGGCGTCTTCAACTGCACGACACGACAACAGGGCATGTACACCGGTACAGACGCCGCATATGCGTTCCGTAAACGCCCAGGCATCGCGCGGGTCTCGACCCTTCAGGATGACCTCGAGTCCACGCCACATGTTTCCGGTGGAGACCGCGTTACGGATAATATTGTCGTCGTCAACGTTGACCTCGATGCGCAAATGGCCCTCAATGCGGCAAATCGGATCGACGACGACGCGCTGGCCTGCATCGTCCAATGTGAAACCATTCGGCGTAACGACCTCAGTCATGGCGTGACTCCTCTGACTTGTCGCGTCTCATGTGTGAAACGACGGATGCGGCGGCGTGCGCTGCTACGCCGATAGCGGCGGCACCGGCCAGTACGCCGCCGATTTTGTCAGCCGTGGATTCGACACCTCCCATTACGCCAAAGTCCGTGACGGCGCTGTAGAACGAACCCTTGTCCCAGAAGTTGTCTTCGGCACAGCCCAGGCAACCGTGTCCGGACTTGACCGGCCATGACAGTCCGCCGTTCCACTCGACCGTCGAACACGCGTTATACGTAGTGGGTCCCTTGCAGCCAACTTTGTAAAGGCAATAACCTTTGCGCGCGCCTTCATCATCGAACTTTTCGACGAATTGGCCGGCATCGAAATGCGGGCGCCGGTAGCATTTATCGTGCAGGCGCTGGCTGTAAAACATTTTCGGTCGGCCCTGTCGATCGAGTTCCGGAAGCTGCTCGAATGCAATCATGTAGGTTAGGACGCCGGTCATGACCTCCGCGATAGGCGGGCACCCGGGTACTTTGACGATCGGTTTGTCTAAAATGACTTTGTGTATCGGTGTCGCGCGAGTTGGATTCGGCCGCGCTGCCTGGACGCAGCCCCACGACGCACAGGATCCCCAGGCGATGATGGCTTTGCAGTGATCTGCCATATGCCGAAGTTTCTCTACGTAAGGTTTGCCAGCCTGTATGCAATACATGCCGTCCTCATTGAGCGGGGGATTGCCCTCGCATGCGAGGATGTACTGACCGTCGTATTTCTCGATAGTCTGTTCAAGCAGTTCCTCAGCCTGGTGCCCGGCTGCGGCCATCAACGTGTCGTCGTAGTCGAGCGAAATCATCGATAATACGACGTCGCCGGCCAGCGGGTGGCCGGAACGAATGAAAGATTCAGTACAGCAGGTGCACTCCAGTCCGTGCAGCCAGATGACTGGTGTGCGCGGCTTGGTTTCAAGCGCATGCGCAATCTTGCCGGCGAATTCAGGACCCAGTCCCAGGCCCGCGGCAGTGAGGCTGCAAAATTTCAGGAAGCTACGGCGGGTAATGCCGTGCCGGCGCATCACCTCGTAGAAGGTGTCCTGCGTTGGCATATCGACTCTCCTTCATCACAAAGGTTCGGGCGGGCACAGATCCGTTACGTCCGGCTCGAATTACAGAGAAGGGATATGCATCCCTGTCGCGTGGATCGATGGCTACGGAATCGATCGCTTCTTCCCCAGTTGACTAACTTAGACGCGTAAACGACACATCTGAATAGGCGTTATTACGTACAGTTCAAAGTCGCAGGCGGCCACTATGATTGGTCTTGTGCTTTTTTCATAAGCTGCTGCGCGCCTGAGGCGCGCGGGGACGAACTGTCATGTGTCTCGCTATTCCGATGCAGGTTAAATCGATCGAGGAGTTTCAGTGCCTTTGCGAAGCGCGTGGCATAGAACGCCAGGTCAGCCTGTTTATGTTGCAGGGCGAAGATATTAGTCCGGGCGACTTCGTGCTGGTACATGTCGGCTACGCGATACAGAAAATATCCGCTGCCGACGCCGCCGAGTCGTGGCAACTGTTCGACGAAGTACTTGGAGACTCCGTCAGTGTGTGACACCTGCGGCTGCAACGTGACTCATGCAAACCGACACCTCGTTTCTCGGGGTGGTCAACTGCAACACACGGCCGGTGGCAGCGAGTCCGTCGAAGTATTAGAGAACCTCTTGCGCGCCAACGATCATGACGCGAAGCATAATCGTGAGCATTTCGATCGACATCACGTACTTGCGGTCAATCTCATGTCTTCGCCGGGCGCCGGCAAGACTGCGCTCCTGGAAAACACTATCGAAGGTCTGGCGGGCGAATTGAACGTCGCGGTAATCGAGGGTGACCTGGAAACTGAAAACGACGCAAAGCGCATTCGCGAGAAAGGTGTACCCGCGATTCAGATCAGCACCGGCACTGCCTGCCACCTCGATGCACACATGATTCATCACGCACTGCACGAACTCGAACTCGAAGGGCTCGATATCGTGTTCATCGAGAACGTCGGCAACCTGGTATGCCCTGCAAGTTTCGACCTGGGACAGCACCTCAACGTCACGCTGCTGTCATCGCCCGAGGGAGACGACAAACCGGCAAAATATCCGGTGATGTTTCGGGCAGCCGATCTCATGTTGGTCACCAAGTCGGATCTCATAGAGGTGCTTGGTGATTTTGATCCGGCGTCCGCCGAGTCGCATCTGCGTAACCTCGCCAATACCGCGGAGGTCATCGAACTCTCGGCCCGCACGGGTGCGGGTGTGTCCTTGTGGATTGAATGGCTGCAGGGCCAGCTCAAGTCCGTCCGGCAGCGTGTGGAGCGTGGCGAGTTCATCCGTCCAGCGATTCAGCTGGAAGGGGTGGCGTTGCATACCACGGAACGGACCGTCAGATAAGAACGCGGAGCTAGCCATGAGTTTGAGCGCGAAAGACTGGCTACAGAAACTTCACGAACTGGACTTGGACGAACCGGTGCGCATCATGAATGTCTGTGGTGGTCACGAACGTTCGATATCGATGGCGGGGCTGCGGACCGCGCTGCCTGAAAACATCGAGCTCATTCCGGGTCCCGGTTGTCCTGTTTGCATATGTCCTGAGGAAGACGTTTTCGAAGCGATCCAGCTGGCGTTGCATGAAGACGTGATCCTGGTCGCTTTCGGCGACATGTTGCGGGTGCCCGTCAATGTTCCCAGGCGTGATCCGCGCTCGCTGGAACAGGCGCGGGCAGCCGGCGCTGATATTCGACCCATAGCGACGCCAATGGAGGCGGTAGGCATAGCCAACGAGAACCCGGATCGGACCGTCGTGTTTTTTGCCGCGGGTTTCGAAACCACCAGCGCTCCGGTTGCCGCCATGCTGGTCGAAGGTGTTCCAGACAATCTGCTGGTATTGCTCTCCGGTAGATTGACCTGGCCGGCAGTAGCAATGCTGCTGGACTCGGGCGAAGCAGGATTCGATGCATTGATTGCACCCGGGCATGTGTCCACCGTGATGGGGCCGGAGGAATGGCAGTTCGTCGTCGACCGGCACGACATGCCTGCGGCGGTCGCGGGCTTCCGACCTGACACCTTGCTTGCCGCAATGTACTCGGTCCTGAGCCAGCTGCGTAATAAAGAATACTTCCTGGACAATTGTTATCCGGAGGTCGTTCGGCCCGGGGGAAATCCTGCAGCGCGAGATCAGCTTGCCCGCGCCTTCGAAGTCACCGACGCGAACTGGCGTGGTATTGGCATCATTCCAAATTCCGGCTACTCGCTGCGCCCGGAATTTGCCGCGCACGATGTACGCCGGCATCTGAAGTCCTACGCAGATGATTCGCGCAAACGAGTTGGTGAAATGCCCCCGGGTTGCGACTGTGCCAGCGTCGTGCTGGGGAAAATATATCCGAATCAATGTCGCCTTTATGGTGTTGCCTGCACGCCGCGCAAACCAGTCGGTCCCTGTATGGTTTCAGATGAAGGCGCCTGTCGCATCTGGTGGTCCGCGGGCTGTCGCGATAACGTCTGGGAAGGTCGTTCCAAGAGAGAATCTGTTGGCTAGCGCCCGTGCAGATGTTATTCGACCGAAGCATGAATCCGTTAAATCGGTCCGCATAACCTTGTCCGGGCATGTGCAGGGAGTCGGATTTCGCCCGTTCGTTTATCGCATAGCTGCACTGCACGAATTGCAGGGACAGGTGCAAAACAAGTTGGGCGAGGTCGAGATTATCGCGACAGGCGCACGGCGCACACTGGCGAAATTCGAAAAAGACCTGGTAACGAAGGCTCCGCCACTTTCGCGACCGGTCATTGATTCGATAGTGCCGGTTGACAGGATTCCGTTCAGCGAATTCTCAATTATCGAGAGTTCGCAAAAAGCGACGGCGAAAGTCTTCGTGCCGCCCGATTTCTATATGTGCGACGACTGTCGCCATGAACTCGAAGATGCTGCGGACCGTCGTTACCGATATCCGTTTATCAATTGCACGCAATGCGGGCCACGCTACACGTTGATTGAAAAACTTCCTTACGATCGCGCCAATACGAGTATGCAGGGATTTTCGCTGTGCGATGCCTGTCTTGGCGAATACGAAAATCCTGCGGACCGCCGTTTCCATGCGGAACCGGTCGCCTGTCCCTCCTGTGGACCGCACGTGAGTTTCCATTCACCGGAAATCGCAGTCACCGAGAGTGCGGCGCTGGATGCCGTGGTGGAATCTTTGCAAGCAGGCGACATTGTTGCAGTCAAGGGAATCGGTGGCTACCACCTCTTGTGCGATGCGCGCAGCTCGAGTGCTGTCGCCAAGCTGCGCACCAAAAAAAATAGGCCGCACAAACCACTGGCAGTAATGTTTCCGACGGCCGGCCAAGATGACCTTGATTTCGTTCGGGAATCGGTATCTTTGACCAATGAAGAGTCGATGCTACTGGTTGGGCCGGTCCGCCCGATCGTGCTCGCGACCAAAAAGCAGGAAACAGGATTGGCCGCGAACCTGGCGCCCGGACTTCGTGAGCTCGGTGTATTTCTACCGTACAGCCCATTGCATCAACTGCTGCTGACAGCTTTCGGTGGTCCGCTGGTGGCAACCTCCGGCAACATCAGCGGAGAACCGGTACTGACCGACAACGCGGAGGTGGAGGCACGTTTGTCAGGTGTTGCGGATGCGTTTCTGCACCACAACAGACCGATCGTACGCCCAGCCGACGATCCTGTATTTCGCCGCGTTGCCGGAAACATGCGACCCCTGCGTATTGGCAGGGGCGCGGGCCCATGCGAACTCGAGTTACCCTGGCACCAGCAGAAGCCGGTTCTCGGCGTTGGCGGTCATATGAAAGCAACGGTAACGTTGTCGTGGGGTAATCGTGCTGTCGTATCGCCGCACATCGGCGAAATGGACAGTCCTCGGAGCCTCGCCGTTTTCGAGCAAGTGCTCACAGATCTGCAGACGCTTTACGGCGTGCAGGCCGGGCGTATTGTATGCGATGCGCATCCCGGCTATGCGACGAGTCGCTGGGCGCGATCGCAAAAATTACTGCCTGTCAGTGAAGTCTGGCATCACCGCGCGCATGCGAGCGCCGTTGCCGCGGAATTCAATTGCGATGGTCAATGGCTGGTTTTCACCTGGGACGGCGTCGGCCTCGGTGAAGACAAGACACTGTGGGGCGGCGAGGCGTTGCTCGGTGAGACCGGCAACTGGAAGCGAGTTTGCAGCATGCGGCGTTTCCACCTTCCCGGTGGCGAGCGGGCGGGTAGAGAGCCGTGGCGAAGTGCCGCCGCGCTGAGTTGGGCGGCAGGGCGAACCTGGGCCGATAGCCTGGATGTCGATGGCCTGGCTTTCGCTGCCTGGCGCCAACAGCTCAATTGCCCGGAAACGACGGCCGTTGGCCGCATATTCGATGCCGCCAGCGCGCTGATTTGCGGTGTGCGCCGGGTCAGCTTCGAAGCACAGGGCCCTATGATTCTCGAGTCGCTGTGCGACGGGGCAGGCGAGGCGATCGCGCTGCCACTTAAAATGGACGCAGATGGAATTCTGCGGTCTGACTGGGAGCCGTTGCTCAACAACATGATGGACGAGAGCCAGTCCCGTGAGCAGCGATCCGCAACGTTTCATTCCAGCATGGCGGCCGCGCTTTGCGCACAGGCCTGCGCGGTGAGAGACGAGACACGCGTCGATCAGGTAGGCCTTGCCGGCGGAGTGTTTCAGAATCGCCTCCTGACCGATCAGGTTGTGAGCTTGCTCAAAGCGACTGGCTTTCAAGTCCATGTCAATCGAAAACTGCCGTGCAACGATGCCGCTCTGTCGTTTGGCCAGGTCGCGGAGTTCGCGGCGAGCGAAGCTCGGGAGAAAATGTAATGGACGATGATCACATCTCGCTTGCACACGGTAACGGTGGTCGATTCATGCGGGAGTTGATCGAAGAGATCTTCGCGCGACACCTGGTGCATTCCGAACTCGATACGGAAGCGGACGCGGTCCCCATTCCGCTGAACGGTGGCGAAGCGATGATAACGACAGACGGCTTTACTGTGCAGCCGCTGGAGTTTCCGGGCGGGGATATTGGTTCACTGGCAATTCACGGGACGACAAATGATCTTGCCGTTGCTGGCGCGCGACCGCTGTTCCTCACGTTGAATGCATTCATCGAAGAAGGATTCGAAATCAGTTGCCTCGAACGTATTGTCGCCAGCCTGGGGCGCGCTGCACGAGAAGCCGATGTCAAAGTTGTCGCGGGCGATACCAAGGTCCTGCGACGCGGAGAGGGGGGTGGTATTTACCTGGCGACGACCGGAGTCGGAATCCGAATGCCAGGTGCGCGACCGTCAACGAGCAACATAAAGGATGGCGACGTCCTGATAATTAGCGGCAGCGTCGGTGATCATGGTACGGCCGTTATGCTCGCGCGGGAAGAATTCGGTTTGCGCGGCGACGTCAGGTCAGATTCGGCTTGCGTGTTTCCCCTGACGGAAATGCTGATGCCTTTCGAGGGCCTGCGTTTCATGCGTGACCCGACTCGCGGGGGGGTCGCGTCAGTAGCCAATGAAATCGTGCGAGCGACCGGGTTCGGCGTGCGCCTGGAAGCAACCATACCCGTGGCAGAACCCGTGCAGTCGGTCTGCGAAATGCTCGGCTATGATCCGTATTACCTTGCCTGCGAAGGTCGAGTGGTGGCCGTCGTCGATCCGGCGCAGGCCGACGATGCACTTGCTGCCTGGCGTTCCACGGCCGCGGGTGCCAACTCCGCCAGAATCGGGCGTATAGCGGCGATCGACAATCGAGTAGTCCTGGAAACCTCGCTGGGCGGTGAACGATTCCTCGAAGAACTGGAGGATGACCCTTTGCCGCGGATTTGCTGAATGCAGTGAATGATCCACTGATATCACCCGCCACCATCACCCACGGCGATCCTATCGCGCCCGTGATTCTCGGCGTTACGAGCATACTGTTGTTCGCCATCATTGGAAGATTTGCTGCCCGCAGAATCGGTCAGCCAACGGTGCTGGGCGAACTGTTGATGGGTATTTTGCTTGGCAATGTGGCGTGGATGATCGGCGTCGACCTTATCATCGTATTGCGGGAAGGTCCGGGTGTTTTCGAAGTCGTGAATCAGACGCTCGCGGGCGCGCCTATCGACCTGGCCGCCGCCGCTTTTTTCGGAGAGCAGACTGGCCAGGAAATCGCGCGGATCATCACGGGCCCACAAGGCGGCGAGGTAATGCAGGTAGCGCAGACGGTTGATGTGTTTTCCCGCTACGGCGTCATCTTCCTGTTGTTCATGGTCGGCCTTGAGGCGGACCTCGACGAAATGTGGGCGGTTGGCGCGGATTCCGTTCGTGTCGCTATCCTGGGCGTGCTGGTGCCGTTCGCCCTGGGATTCACCGCACTGGCTGTTCTGCGACCCGAAATGGCGCTCAGTTCCACCCTGTTTATCGCGGCGACGCTCGGCGCAACCAGTATCGGTATCACCGCAAACGTGTTGCGCGAGACAGGCTACAACACGACCACCGAAGGGCACATCATCCTTGGCGCCGCCATCTGTGACGACATCCTCGGCCTGATCATTCTGGCGGTCGTGTCGGGCATCGTCGTAAGCGGCAGTGTTGACGTTACTGAAGCTGTTTTCGTGATCGTGATGTCGTCAATGTTCCTGGTTGGCGCCGTCAAACTCGGTCCCCGAATTGTGCGTTTTGCCGCGAACGTGATGGGCAGGCTCGACATCATCGAGGCGAAGATGTTCACCTCCTATCTTTTCGTGATGGTCCTGGCATGGATAGCCAACCTGGCAGGACTGGCGACAATCATTGGGGCATTCGCGGCGGGCGTAGTGCTATCCGACAGCTACTTCAGCCAGCACGAATCTTCGAGCCGGAGATTCATCAGTATCCGTGAACTCATCATGCCGCTGGAGGTCATTCTACGACCGATTTTCTTTATTCTGATGGGCATACAGGTAAAGGTCGAGGCATTCCTGTCGTGGCCCGTCATCATTGTGGCCGCGGGCCTCTTAGTCGCGGCGGTCATCGGCAAGCTTGTTTGCGGACTCGGCGCACGTTCGACGGCGAACAGGCTTGTCATCGGAATTGGCATGCTGCCGCGCGGCGAAGTCGGTTTGGTCTTCGCAGCGATCGGTCGTACGCTAGGGGTCATAGACGACGCCATTTTCTCAGCCGTGGTGCTGATGGTTATGCTCACGACATTGATGGCGCCGCCCATACTGAAAAATCTGATTGGCGAGCAACAAAGACGCCAGGCTGAAGGCTAAGGGAGTACGTTGAACAGGGCCGGACCTACGCAGATACCCGTCGACTCCCAGCTGATCGACGGATTGATGTGTCCGACGGCGTTCGGGCACCAGGTCGATGATGTTCATCTGAGAGAAACGCATATTTCCTGGTTAATTCTCGCTGGTGAATTCGTTTACAAAATCAAGAAACCGATCGTTCTGGATTTTCTCGATTTTGGCAGCCTGGAGAAGCGTCGGTTTTTCTGCGACGAGGAAATTCGACTCAACCGGCCATGGGCGCCTGACATCTATCTCGATGTCGTACCGGTAACGATGCAAGATGATCAACCGATTTTCGGCGGCAGCGGTGAACCGATCGAATACGCTGTGCGCATGCGCCGTTTCGATGAAGACATGCAGCTGGACAGACAGCTTGAGCAGGACCAGCTGACAGCCGAGGATATGCAGGAGCTCGCGAATATGATCGCGAAGCGACACCAGGGGGCACTGAGTGTAGACGATAGCCAGCGCGGTCGGGTCCTGCGGCTGACAAACGAGTTCATGTGGGACAATTTCAAAACGCTCGACACTACTATTAACGGCGAGACACTCGACACCCTAAAAAACTGGACGAAGAACGAGCTTCGTAAAGTCGAAACTATCCTGGGGAAGCGATTTGATGACGGCTTCGTTCGAGACTGTCACGGCGACCTGCACCTCGGTAATCTCGTCAGGCTGCCGGATGGCATTACAACCTTCGATTGCATCGAGTTCAGCACCGACCTGCGCCATATCGATGTTATGTGCGACCTGGCTTTCCTGATCATGGATCTGTTCGGGAAGGGGAGGCGTGACCTTGCCGTCAGATTCCTGAATCGTTATTTGGAAGTGACGGGCGACTACGACGGTCTGGCAGTATTTAATCTCTTTTTTGTTTATCGCTGCCTGGTTCGGGCGAAGGTGGCAGTCATCATGAGTCAGGAGCGAGATGACGCTGCTGCCGCGGAACAGGACCTCGCCGAAGCCGGCGCTTATTGCGAAATGGCACTGCGCCAGGCTGCGGATCGAACGCCAGTCCTGATGCTGATGCACGGCCTGTCCGGATCAGGGAAGACCTGGGTTTCAGAAAAACTCCTGGAGACCATGCCCGCGATTCGGCTCCGTTCTGACATTGAGCGCAAGCGAATGGTTGCGGTGCACGAAACCGCTTCAAGTGATTCCGGATTGGGTGAAGGTATCTACATTGAATCGCTTAATCGCGATGTCTACGCCAAACTGCTTACGCTGGCAACGCTTGTGCTGGAAGCTGGCCACAACGTTATTCTCGATGCAACATACTTGCGCGAATCTGACCGCGCAGCGGCAAGGACACTAGCAGAATGTAGTGACTGGCAGTTCTTGATTATCGATGTGACGGCGCGGCCCTCAGTAATGCGACAACGCATCAGCAGGCGAAAGGCGTTGACTGCGAATGCGTCCGAGGCCGACCTCGATGTTCTGGAACGCCAGATTGAAACGGCGGAGCACCTCACCGCAACAGAGCTGTCAAGAACCATTACCTGCGACAATTCACAATCTATTGATACCGTAAAGATACTGGATCACATCAGGCAGCTTCTCGTTTGATGGCTTGGCACCTGCGAAATTCACGACGACACTGACGCGGCGTCTCGGCAAAGCGCTTTTTGAATGCTTCGACAAATGACCCGTGCGATTTGAATCCGACTCTCAATGCGATCCGTTTGTCCACAGAAAGATCTGTAGACAGATGCCCCGAGAGGACCTGCTGACTGATCATTTCCCGGGCACAGTCTACCCTGCATTTTTCAACGAAATCGTCGAAGTTACGGTTAAAGGCAATATCGAGCACCAGCAGAATCAATTGTTCGGAGTGTTTGATCTGCCGCGCTACGTCGGGCAAAGATACGTCCGGATTGCTATAACCACATTCAAGTCGCAATGCTCGCATCAGTTTCGATCGACATTGAAGAATTTCGCGAATGGCGTATTCGGAGGATCCGCGCGTTCCGGCCGGATCGATCGATTTGATTCCCGGTCCATAGTAGATGTCCAGCAGTTTGCCAGGGGCGACATACCAGTCCGTCATCCGATAAATCTTTCCCGCGCGCAAGCATAATCTTTCGGCACCGTCGTATGCATCCAGCACATTCCCGTTACTGTCGAGAATTCGGGCTGCATATCTGTAGCAGGCAACCTCCGGCGTACATTCAGTGATATCGGTCACGGTGTAATCCATAATCGCGCGGTCAATATCGTTCTTGAGATATTCAGCCAGGTTCCAGCCAGGCACGAGGTCGCCGAAATAGGCGTCAAAATGAAGACAGTCCGGCGTCAGCAGTCGCAAAATTCCGGCAACATCACGCTCACTCCAGGCGCGATTGAATGCCGCAATCACATCTTCACTTTGCATATCCAAGATCCCCACTTGAGATAACATAATGTTGTCATTACGATTTTTTGGTTTCGGGCGAGTGTAGATTTTATTTTGCGTTTGGCAAATAAAATTTCATGATTCCGAAATGTGGGACATTAGCTTCAAATGTGACGGTTCGATAATGCGCTAGCGTCAGTCGAAGCGGTTCTGGATATAACGATGCACCACGGCGGCGCCGACCGCATCGCCCCAAACATTTGTCGCCGTTCGAAAGCGATCGAGGAACCAGTCCACTGCCAACAGCAGGCCGATGCCTTCAATGGGCAGGCCAACCGCCTGCAGCACGATAATCATGGTGACCAGTCCGGCTTCCGGAATGCCAGCCGCGCCGATGGCAGCTAATGTTGCGGTGACGAAGATGATGGACTGCTGGGCGACACCGAGGTGCAGGCCGTAGGCCTGGGCAATAAACATCGCAGCTGCCGCTTCGTAGAGCGCCGTGCCGTCCATATTGACCGTGCTGCCAAGCGGCAGGACGAAGCGGCGTGCGCGCTCATCGATACCCGATTCCTTCGCGCATTGAATGGTGATCGGTAACGTGGCAGTAGAGCTCGCCGTGGCAAACGAGGTCACGATCGCCCGCAACATGTTGACGAGGTAGGTGATCGGCTGACGTGCGACGAACAGCAGTACCAGCGTCAGGACAGTGAAGTGAATGGCCAGTCCCGACAGCACGGTCAGGACATGTAGCCCGACGGCGCTGATTTTGGCAACGAAAGCCTCGGTACTTCCGGCGGCACCGAACATGCCAGCAATCAGGCCGAAAATGCCGAGCGGTGCGAAATACATAACCCATGACACCATGAGCATCATGCCTTCGTTGAGGCTTTCAAAAAACTTCGCGGCTGGTCGGCCAGCCGGTCCGAGGCTCGCCAGCGCAATGCCGAATGCGACAGACCAGAGAATGAGTGGCAGCAGGTTGGTCTCCGCGGCGGCCGCGATCAAATTAGGCGCGACCAGGGACAGCAATATATCGCCGATGCCTTTTTCTTCCGCCATGCGGACTATTTCGTCGGGCTGTTGCAGACCTTCGGTCGATACGCCGACACCGGGCTGGATCAGGTTCACCATGACCAGGCCGATAATTACGGCGATTGCGACGGTGATCATGTAATAGCTGACAGTTACGCCGCTTAGTCTGCCGAGCTGCCGAACATTTCCGATCGAAGTGACGCCACTAATGACTGCACTCACGAGCAGGGGAATGACCAGCATTGACAGTGTGTTTAAAAAAAGTGCGCCGAGCCAGGCGACTTTGGTGGCGGCTTTACCCCAGTACCACCCCACAAACAGACCGGCAATCACGCCGACAATGATGCAAATCAGTAACGCTACGCTATGCCGACTGTTCATTGATCATGTATGCCCCGGGTAGCGTCCAGGTGCAGTCAGTATATGTCGGTATACCGCTGCGACATGTACGGACTTACAGTCTGTGCCGGAACCGCAAGAGTTTCAGCCAAGAGTATCCGCTATGGGTTTGTCGATAGATCGAACTTCATTCTCGGAAGAGGACTACCAGCAAGCAGGCGTTCGTTTGCGAGAAAACCTGGCTGCGCTGAAAATTCTTATGGAGCGTCCGAACTTCGGCAAGGGAGCATCGAGCCTTGGCGCTGAACTCGAGATGTCAATTGTCGATGCCAACGCGGAGGCATCGCCTCTGAACAGGGAAGTGTTGGCCGAAACACTCGATCCGAATCTGCAGCTCGAGCTCGACCGGTTCAACCTTGAATACAACCTGTCGCCAGTGCCTGCTGCCGGCAAGCCCTTTGCCACGATGCAGGCGGAACTCAGCGATGCGCTGAAGGCGTTATCTCGTACTGCCGCACAACATGACGGGCGGATCGTGCCGATCGGTATTCTGCCAACATTAAAAATGGAACAACTGCAGTCCTCCTGGATGACTGACCAGCCTCGCTATCACGCACTCGCAGCGGGCATCAGGAGGCTGCGTCGCGAGAAGATATCGATCAAAATTGACGGAGACGAGCCACTGGAGGCCGAATTTGACAGCGTCACTGTCGAAGGCGCTAATACCTCGTTGCAGGTACATCTGCGCGTCAATCCGGATGAGTTTGCCGACTATTACAACGCGGCACAGCTGGTAACGCCCCTGGCCCTTGCCGTCGCGGCAAATTCCCCATTCCTGCTGGGACACAGCCTGTGGGATGAAACACGTATCGCCTTGTTCAAGCAGTCGACCGATACTCGCCGGCACACGCATGAATGGCGGCGCATGGCGCGCGTGCCATTTGGTCACGGCTGGATGCGTCACGGCGCGCGCGAGCTGCTCGCCGAATCCTGCCACCTATACCCGATTATCCTGCCTATCTATTCCGATGATGACGACCTGACGGTTGCCCGCGAGGGCGGTATTCCTGAATTAGCCGAGCTCCGTCTACACCAGGGCACGATCTGGAACTGGAACAGACCGATATATGATTCTGCCAACGGCGGTCATCTGCGTATCGAACTGCGAGCACTTCCATCCGGACCAACGCCAGTTGACATGGTGGCGAATGCCGCATTCCTCGTCGGCCTCGTGGTTGGCATGAGCAAGAACGTCAATGAACTTCTGCCGGCTTTTCCTTTCCGCTACGCGGACTTCAACTTCTACCGCGCGGCGCAGTCCAGCCTGGACGCAGAGTTGCTGTGGCCGTCGCTGAATTCCACGTCACCGGCGGAAGTGCTTGCGGTCGACCTGTGTCGCGAGGTGCTGCCGCTGGCGGACGAGGGGCTCGAGGTTATTGGCGTCGATGCCGACGAGCGGGCGAAGTTGCTGGGCATCATTCGAGATCGGCTCGATGCCAAGATCACACCGGCGGCGTGGCAGCGTCGCACACTTGCAGGTTTTGGCGACATGCCGCGACCCGCTGCACTACGAAAACTGGTCGAGGAGTACCTGTCACGAGTCGCGTCGGGAAAAACCGTGGCGGAGTGGTAGCGCGATCGTCAACACGATTACGTACAAACCACGACAAATATGGCTGCATCGCTCGCTTAATATAAACAAAACAAAGCACGCTTGGCTTCAATCAGGCAACAGGGGAACTGATACCGTGAACACCCGATATACACTATTGTTCGGAATCAGTGCGATCGCGCTGATTTCGGCGGCTGCCTCGAATGCACAGCAACAGGTTGAGGATGCCATCAGTACACAGGTTGCGTCCCAGCAGGCGAGCGCCGAAGTTCAGGACCGCATTGACAGGCTCGACGACGAGACGCGGGGCATGCTTAACGAGTACCGACAGACCATGTCTCAGGTCAGCGAACTGGACGCATACAACCTGCAACTCGAACGCCTCGTTGCGACACAGAATGTTGAACTCGCAGACTACGAACGCCAGTTTCAGGAAATCGAGACGACGAAACGTCAGATCCTGCCAATGATCATTCGCATGCTCGATGTGTTGGAGGAGTTCGTGGCAATCGACATGCCGTTCCTGCCGCAGGAGCGAAACCTGCGGATCCAGGAATTGCGAAAACTGATGGCACGACCGGATATCCTGACTTCGGAGAAATACCGGCGCGTGACCGAGGCGTACCAGATAGAACTCGATTACGGCCACACAATCGAGTCTTACGAAGGCGAGATACAGGTTGACGGTGAAGCCCGGACCGTTGCGTTTCTGCGTTACGGTCGTCTCGGGCTTTACTACATGTCGCTCGATGGCCTGACGATCGGTCACTGGGATCAATCACAGGATCAGTGGGTTGAACTGGATGCCGAGTATCGACAATCGCTCGACCGTGCCATGCGCATTGCGCGAAAACAGCTGCCACCAGACCTGACTCGCCTGCCAGTATCGGCCCCGGAGAACCGGACATGAACAAAACTCTTACGCTAATTGCGTGCGCGACGCTGTTTCCTCTCACGGCGACACACGCATCCCTTGAGGATCTCGACGCACTGGTGGAATCTGTGCGGCAGGAAGCGCTGCAGGAAGCCAGCCACGATCAGGAGCGTATTGAACGATTCCTGAGTGAGCGCAGCGCACAACAGGAACTGTTGGAGGATGCACGCGCGCAACTCGAGGCCGAGAATGCACGTGCTGACCGTTTGCGCGGAGACTACGAATCCAACGAATTGACACTGACGCAATACGCTGCAGACCTGGAAGAGCGTGCCGGCGACCTGAACGACCTGTTTGCCATCGTGAGGCAAACGGCCATCAACGCCAACGGGATACTTGATACGTCGCTGGTCGCGGCAGAGCACGAAAACAGGTCATCTTTCCTGCTGGACCTCGGTAAGGGCGAAAGCAAACCGTCTATTGAAGACATACGTCAGATGTGGACGATGATTCTCACCGAGATTGCTGAGTCGGGCAAGGTGGTTCGTTTCGACGCAACGGTTATCAAGCCGCAGGGCGATGAAACGAGACAGCAAGTGACCCGCGCAGGCGTTTTTAACGCCGTCAGTGAGGGTGCATTCCTGAGGTATTTGCCGGAGTCCGGCAAGCTCGTCGAGTTGAGCCGTCAGCCGGCCGCGAGGTTTCAGCGTATGGCGACAGAACTGGAAGGGGCAGACTCTGGGATGCACGCTTTCGCGCTTGATCCGTCCAAAGGCGCGATCCTGAGCCTGATGGTGCAGTCACCCGACCTAAAGGAACGCCTGCAGCAGGGTGGTTACATCGGCTACCTGATACTCATAATCGGTGCGATCGGTGTTCTCATGGTCATCCAGCGAGCAATTGGGCTTTTGTTCGCGAGGCGGGGCATAGAAGCGCAGGCCGCGTCCGACGAAATCAATGAGAAGAACCCGCTGGGGCGAATGCAGAAAATTGCTTCTGCGATCACCAGCAGGAATATCGACGCAATTTCTATGCGTCTCGATGAGCAGCTCGGAGAAGAGAGTTCTCGCCTCAATCGCGGCCTTGCCACGGTAGCGGTGCTCGCAGCGGTCAGCCCGCTGCTCGGACTGCTTGGCACCGTGACCGGCATGATCGAGACGTTTCAACAGATCACCCTGTTCGGCACCGGCGACCCCAAAATGATGTCGGGTGGAATCTCGCAGGCGTTGGTGACAACGCAGCTCGGCTTGTCAGTGGCTATTCCGCTGGTGTTGTTTCACAGCCTGCTCACCGGTCGGGCAAATCGACTGGTGGAGAAACTGGGCAAGTACTCGAGTGACATAGTTACTGACCGTGAACTGGACTAGTTACACAGATGGCCTGTCGACCCTGTTTGAACAGGGCGGCCTGGTGTTGTGGGCGATTCTTGTCGTCTCAATCTATATGTGGATTCTCCTGGTGGAACGCTACTGGTTTCACTGGAAGCAGATGCCGGAACTGCAAAATCGTCTGTATCAGGATTGGCAGACCCGGTCGGCAAAGCTCTCACCGAGTCTTGTCTATCGCCGCATAGCAACGCTGGCCACGGACATACGCACCGAAGCCAACAGGAACATGCTGGCATTGCAGGCGCTCGTCGCTATCCTGCCGTTGCTTGGGCTATTGGGGACGGTATCGGGAATGATCAAAGTGTTCGAAGTTATTACCGTTTTTGGTACTGGCAACACTCGTGGTATGGCGGCGGGCATCTCGGAGGCGCTGGTAACAACGATGGCCGGGCTTTTCACGGCACTGTCGGGGCTGTACTTCATATCCGATCTCGAAAGGCGTGCGGACGACGTCACCCGCAGGTTCGAATCGAAACTCGTAGAGGAACAATAAATGTCGACTAAAGATCACGTCAAATCGGAGAGTGGCACAACTGCGATGAATATCACGCCGTTGATCGACATGGTTTTCATTCTGCTCATCTTTTTCGTGGTCAATGCATCGTTCGTCAAGGAGTCGGGCGTCGAGATTGAACGGCCCAGTGCGCGCAGCGCCGTGACCCAGGAGAAAGCCAACATCATGATCGCCGTTACCGAAAACGGCGAGGTCTGGGTAGATCGCAACCGCGTAGACCCACGCAGCGTCCGCGGTCACGTCGAGCGGCTCCATGCCGAGAATCCGGAAGGCGCCGTCGTGATTCTCGCTGATGACAAGTCGGAGACCGGGTTGGTCATCGAGGTTCTGGACCAGGCGCGATTGGCAGGCGTGGAAAACGTCGCCGTTGCTGCAACTCCGGATGGAATGTGACGCAAGCCAACGCAATCAGAATGATGGGCATCGTGCTGGCGGCATTGTTGATCAATGCGATGCTGTTTACGGCAATTCGCTACATGGTTGTCAATCGGCAGATGCGACTGGCCGAGACGTCGCAGTTTGACCTTGCGAACTTCATTCGTATGCAGGAGCAGTCCCGTGAGGTTCGTTCGCGCAGAGATGCTAAAGCGCCGGAGAAACCCAAGGCCGAGCAGCAGCGGGACCTGAGCAGGCTGGCTCAGGCATCCACTTCTGGCGGATTAGGTGGAATGTCAATTGACATGCCGAGTATCGATATCGATATCGATGTCGGCGGCAGCATTGCACTCGCGCGTGAGCTGACACCGCTGGTGCGTTTCATGCCGGAATACCCGCTGGCGGCGGCGACTAATGGGGTGCAGGGGTATGTATTACTGAGATTCACGGTGACAGAAACTGGAGCCGTCGCCGATCCGGAGGTGCTACGCTCGGATCCCCCGAATATTTTCGATCGCGCCGCGATGCGTTCGGTGTTGCGCTGGAAGTACCAGCCGCAAATGGCAGACGGCAAGCCGACCAGCGTCATCAGCTACACGCGCATTACATTTGCACTAGAAGAAGAATGAGTCCAATGAGATACCTGGTTCTTATTATTTTGTTGGTCCTAACGGCGACTGCGCAATCACAGGAGTCCGTCTCGCGTAAGACTTTCGTGGCGCTGCAGAAGATAGAGGCACTCGTGGCGGAGGAGCAGTTTGACGAGGCGCTCGAACAGCTCGAAGCGCTGGCCGTCAATACCGCTGGGAACTCCTATGACAACGCGCTGGTTCACCAGTACCTGGCGCATACCAGCGTGCAACTGGATAATCCGGCGCGAGCCCGCACTGCGCTCGAGACTGCGCTGGCAGTCGAAAACCTGCCCGACGACCTGCTCCTTAATTTGTATATTTTCTATGGCACGATCTTGCTGGGAGACGACGAATTCGAACTCGGCAGGGAGGTGCTCGCAAAATGGTATGCCCTGGAGACCGGACCAACGCCGACGCAGATATTCTCGTTCGCTTATGCCACCTACATGTCTGACGACGTTCCCGGAGCCAGACCATTGCTGGAACGAGCCATCGGAGACTCATCGGACCCGAAGCAGTCCTGGTACCAACTGTACTATCGCGTCCTTTTTGATATGAAAGACTATGAGCTTGCCGAGGACGTTCTTAAAGGCATGATTGCGCGCGAGCCCGGCGATGAAAACAACTGGCGCATGCTGGCAAGTCACTATCTGCAACTCGAAGAGAGCGCAGACGGCCTTGCGGCCATGATGATTGCCTATAACAACGAGTTAATTGAGTCTGAAGCCGATCTCAAACAACTGGCTTCGCTCTGGGGATATATCGATGTGCCGGAAAAAGGTGCCCGCCTGCTCGATGAGTGGATCAGGACAGAAAAAATCGAAGGTGACGCGGACATGCTCAAGCAGCTGGGCAACCTGTGGCTGATGTCGCGCGAGCGAGATAATGCTATCGGGGTTCTGACCAGGGCGGCAGAGCTGGCTCCGGACGGTCGTACTTACGAGCTCCTGGGCGGCGTCTTCTTCGAAGAGGAAAAATGGGATCAGGCCTACACCGCCTACATGGATGCAATAGAAACCGGCGGTCTGGAAGAGCCACTGCGGGTGTCGTTGCTGGCCGGCATAAGCGCTTTCAACGGCGGCAATAATGAGAACGCCAGGGAGGCCCTTGACGCAGCGGCGGCCTCCGATTCTGAAGAGTTACGCGAACAGGCGGAGAGTGTTCTCAGGGAGCTGGACTAAGCCCCGTCGCCGCCAGCCAGCTTAAATTTATCCCCAAATATCGCGCTGCATGATCACCTGTGCGACGCGCCGAATCGCGGTGACCAGCGCTGCGTCACGCAGTGTCGGTGTCGTGTGTGGCTTATCGCCGGAGCGATGATTGTTTACGTCCAGTTCGATCCAGCTCGCAACCATCGTATCCACGGCCTCCAACATGCGCTTCTTGAGTCGTGTATTGACCTTGTCCTCATCCCAGCGCTGGTGCTCCAGGTTTTGTACCCACTCAAAATAACTCACGACAACGCCGCCGCTGTTGGCAACGATGTCAGGTAGAACAGTGACGTTATTTTCATGAAGAATCATGTCGGCCGCTGGCGTCGTCGGCCCGTTCGCTGCCTCGACGATCAGATTTGCTTTGATATTGGCTGCGTTGTCCTGCCGCAGCTGGCCTTCCAGGGCAGCGGGGATGAGGATTTCGCAGTCGATGCTCAGCAGTTCCTCATTTGCGATTGTGTTCGTATTCGGCAGGCCCGTTATGCTGCCATTTTGTTTTTTAAATTCGAGTGCGGCTTCGGGGTCCAGACCATTGGCGGAATATACGCCGCCCTTTGAATCGCTAACCGCTACAATGCGCCCGCCGGCTTGATGAAAAAGGCGCATCGCCGTGCCACCGGCATTGCCAAGACCCTGAATTGCAATTCGCGCACCGTCGATGCTCGCCAGGCCCGGCACCTGTCCATGGCTCAACAACTGTTGAGTTGCGTACAGGCAGCCGCGTGCCGTTGCCTGATCGCGACCGACGGATCCGCCGAGGTCAATGGGTTTGCCGGTCACGACGGCGCGATTATTCTGTCCTCGATGCATAACGTCGAAGGTGTCGTAGATCCATGCCATCGTCTGTTGATCGGTGTACATGTCCGGCGCGGGAATGTCGGTATGTGGGCCGATGAGATCGTCAAGCTCTATAACGAATGCTCGTGTGATGCGCCGCAATTCAGTTCGGCTAAGCTGCTTCGTGTCACACACGACACCGCCCTTGGCACCGCCGAACGGGACGTTCGCGATCGCCGTCTTCCAGGTCATTAACTTTGCGAGCGCCGCGACCTCGTCTTTCGAAACGCTCGGGTGATAGCGAATGCCGCCTTTGCCGGGACCCCGCGCCCGATTGTGCAATACACGGTAACCGTGAAATGTTCTTACCGATTCATCGTCCATAATGACCGGAAAACGAACATCGATGACCCGCCTTGGATAGCGCAAGTAGTCGACCATCCCCTCTTTCATGTCGTCGATCCACGAAATTGCGCGCGCAAACTGCGCGTTGGCAATGGCATCCAGGCCGGTGTTTTCGGATGGCTCTGATTTCATCGTCTCTTTTCGTCCTTCGTACCGGTCGACGGTGACAATCATGTCATTCGGAACGGCAAAATTCGCTAGGTAGAAGCGCGTATCAGGCTGCGGTGCTTGCGGGTTCGCAAGTCGCTTCTCCGGCCACTCTAAATTTAACAACGAGCAACGGCAATAATGTCATGTTGGCTAGCAAAGCGATCAGCATTGCCAGGCTGGTGAGCAGGCCGAAATAAATGGTCGGTATGAAGCGCGACAAAGCGAGGATAGAAAAGCCAAGCATGATAGTGAGGCTGGTGTAGTAGATGGCACGGCCAATGCTGCGGTGACACCTGAAGACGGACGCCCAGTAGTCGCCATCAATGGCAAATTCATGACGAAACCGGTGAATGTAGTGAATTGTATCGTCGACGCCAATCCCGACAGTGATCGCTGCAATAGTAATGGTCATGAGATCGAGCGGAATGCGAAACCAGCCCATCAGACCGAGCACCAGTGCCGCAGACAGAAGGTTGGGAATAACAGCAACGACCGCCGTTTTCAGAGATCGAAACAGAATAAGAAACATTGCCATGATTGCCAGAAATACAGCGCCCAGTGTCAAAATTTGTGACCGGAACAGGCTTTGCAGCATGTTGTTATACAGCACCAGCATCCCGCTTAAATTTACTCGCGATTCGTCCAGGTCGAAGTGGTCCTCGAGGTCCGTCCGAATCGTCTCCAGGAACTCGGATCGACGCAATGTCGCATCGGATTCGAATATACGTATGCCTAAGCGTAGCTGACTACCGTCATCAGAAAGGTACGGCGAGATCATGGTTTCCCGGATATCGTCTGGCAACTTTTCATACATCACGGACAGCTCGAAATTGTCCTGCAGTAAGTCAGGATCCAGTTGCTCGACAACGCGGGCGAAAGTAGCCAGCGAAATCACCTTGCCTGTGTCTGGTAGCGCATCGAAATAGTCGTGAATGGCCTCTACCTGATCGAGTTGTCGATTGTTGAACCAGTAGCTTCGCGACGTAATGCCTGCTTCGGCCGCGGTCTCATCTGCATAAATGTCCTCAAACTCAATGTCGAGTTCATTCCCGCCTCCGGCAGCAACGGGCGCGGGCGGCGCATCGATAATGACATCGAGCGGCGTGGTCCCGCCAAGTTCCAGGTCGATCAACTCCATGCCGCGATAGATTTCTGTTGACTCCTTGTAATAGTCGATGAATCGATTTTCGACGGTCAATTGCTTGATGCCAACCAGGCCGAGTAATGCCAGGACCGTAAATAACGACAGCGTTTGTCCTCCGTAGCGATGAATCAAACGTGCAAACAGGTTGGTAATGCGCGCCGTGAGGTCATCCCGAGATTTCGCCCTGCCGGGTTCCAGCAACATCAAAGCAGCCGGAAACAGCGTGAAGGACAGTATGAAAGCTACAACAATGCCAAGCGACATCATCCAGCCGAAGTCAATCACAGGTCGAATCCCGCTAACCAGCAGTGAGCCGAACGCCACGATAGTGGTCAGCGCAGTGAAGAAGCAGGGCTGGACGATTCGCCTCACCGTCTTACTGACCAACGTGAATTGATCGGCGCCCGGGTTACGTTCATGAATCTCTCTATAGCGAACGATAATGTGCAATGTCAGCGCCAGCGAAAGAATCAGCAGCAGGGATACAAAATTCGACGAGACTACAGTGACCCGCCAGTTCAGCCATCCAAGCAGGCCGATGATCGCCAGGCAGGTTGCTGCACAGGTAACGAGCGGCAGCATGACCCAGCGCAGGCGTCGGAATGCGGTACTCAGGATGAGAATCAGGAAAAACAGAATTGCCAGGCCGAATACCAGCAAATCGTGCCTGATGTAATCCATCGAATCCGCAACGATCATAGGTATGCCGCCGAGGTGAATATCGGCGATATCGTTATGGCGATCGAGGATGGCGCGTATCGAAGCGATATCCTCGGCTCGCTGCGCGAGTGATGCCCGGGCACGAATATCGTAGCGAGCGCTTACATCAACAAGCATTTCATTTTCCGCCGACGTTAGCCCACGCACGACCTGGCTTTCACGCAGCGAATCACGTTGCTCACGCAATGCCAGCTGTTCCACATCGTTCTTCAGTGCGACGTGCATTGCAGTTGTTCCTGCGTCATCGCTTATGAGCAGGTTTCTGTAGAGCGGACTTGTACTGAGCTCCCTCCCAGCCAGCGCCCGATCGGTGTTCGCATCTCGCAGGTAGCGAATCCCGGCTGCCATGTTGCGCAGGTCGACTGCCGGGCTACTGACCAGCGGCACATCCAGGATCGTTGTGACAGAAGCTATGTTCGGCAGCGAGGCAAGTTCGTTCCTGATAGAAGCGATGTCGGCAAGCGTTTCGTCGGCAAACAGCTCCGC
>JBPCYD010000226.1:0-28153 GCA_051007895.1 Woeseiaceae bacterium | reverse complement strand
TATGCCAGTGAATTGGCGCCAAGCGCCTACTCTGGATACCTCGGTCAGAATCAGGACGGGACACTGCAATTATTGCGATTGCCCGCACGCAATGATCCAATGTTTCGTCGCATCGAGACGATTCGCAACACCGAATACCTGATAACAGACACGGTCGACACGAAGTTCAGAGATTTCTATGCGGACCTCACGTACACCTATCGAATATGGCGCGAATACCGCCGCAAGTTCGTCGAATACCAGGCCGAAGACCTGAGATTCGCGGAATCCAGGGCGGGCGAATACGATCGCGGTAGCTGGGATTCGGTCAAGCACCAATACGATGCGTACAAGTTCTCTCGGTATACGGCCCAGGAACAGGACCGCCTTGCTGTAGCCTTCAACACGGAAGTCGCGGCTACTGTCGAGAGAATGGAAACGCGGGTTGAAGAACTGGATGGCTGGGTGGAACGCGGCTATCGGGAGTGGCGCGAGCTTCTGGAGGAACTTTTTGAGTTGGAAACGCAGACTCGTCAGCAAGTCGACTAGGTGCCGGATCGCCGTTATCGTCTCTCCTTAAAGAGGAAGTCCCGTTCTGGTGGAAGCGCCGAAACAGTGGCCGGCCCGCTATGAGTACTATGACTCATCCACTACATCTCACTCCGGCGCGGGAACGTCCAGAACAACAATGCGCACTGGTTCGTCACCGATATTTCTAAGTCCGTGCGTACCACCGGCAGGGTTGACAATGACGTCACCTGACTTCACGGGAAACTCCTCGCGGCCCATCGACATTTGGCCACAACCTGAGATCACAACGTAGACCTCTTCATCATGTGCTCCGTGGGTATGTAAGCCGATCGTGCTGCCCGGTGGGATTATCGTCAGGTCGATGAAGTTGAGGCCGCGATATTTCCCTTTGTCAGCCACTCGGACCGTTTGAATGGTTCCGATTCCGTCGTGCGCTACCACATCGTCAAAAGTAGAATCGTGAAACGAAAAAGAATTGATCCGTGTATTCATTATTTGTCACATTAGTAGTTGTTGATTCTTTTCGATTGAAGCAAATTCGACAGAAGGCTTTTTCCACCCGGCACCTGACAAAAAGTCGATCGAGTTTTGAATGACCTGACGGTTGATTCGAGCGCTTGATCTCACGAATCCGGCCTCACCAATCCTCATTGGAACGACAAGATTGAGGGCGCCACCGCGATGACTGGTTGTTTGCCGGATTGCCGCCGCACAAAGTTCGGGAGAAACCAGTGGCGACCATATTGGCAGCCCAAGCGATTCCAATAACTCGATGAAGTTATCGCGGTATTTTGCGGCCATTATTCCGAGTTCAGCGGCTAAAACGCACGACAGCGCCATATCTATCGCAACAGCTTCACCGTGGGATATTGTAAATTCCGATTTCTCTTCCAGGATTGGGCTAAATGTGTGACCGAAGTCCAACAGTCGCTCCAGTGTCCTGTCTTCAAACGGGTTGTCCTGCAATTCCTCGAGCGTCCGGCTAATCGACCTGGAGATGACACTGTGAGAAACATCTTGAGGATGCTGGAATCGTGACTCTACAAGCTCACTTCCGTGGGCGCGGACCGCCTCATAAAGATGTCTGTCTGCCACTACCGCTACCTTAAGAATTTCGGCCAGACCTTGCCGAATGTAACGGTTCCGTAGTGTTGCCAGGAATGTCTTGTCGATAAACACCGCTTCCGGTGGGTGAAAGCAACCGAGTATGTTTTTCTTCTTACGAAAATTGACGCCGCCCTTGATACCAATTCCAGCATCGATCTGACCAATTAGCGTTGTGGGAATACGGACGTGAGAGATACCGCGCCTTATCATTGAGGCAGCGAATGCGACAATATCCGTACATACCCCGCCGCCGAACGCGACAAGCGCATCCTTCCGACCCAGCTTATGCTTCAATGCCCATTCACATACGCGCTCGACATTTTCTATGGTTTTTTCGGATTCACATAGGCGTAGTACCCTATATTCAAATACAAGCGACCTCGATTTCAGACATTGCCGCATTCGATCTCCGTAGATCTTGTCGACTGTTGGCGTAGTGACAATGAGAACTCGCCGATCATCCAGTATCGACAAATGACTCTCATCCCTGATATCAAGCAGATTTTCCTTGACGACGACCTTGAACGACCGGTTTAGACTGCTGTTAAGTCGAGTTTTCACAGTATCAATGCCATTTATAATTGGGTTATCCCATCGCTGGATCCAGGCATGATCGCCGCGCCGCCAGCATCTACAACCACAGGTATTCGCTCTCGCAATTTCAAAAGGTCGATGCAACGATCACCGGCCAGGAGTAGTGCCGCTGAAATATCGTTCGGCCACGTTCCTGACTCGATCTTCTCCACCGGAATCTGATCAACTTCGAAACTGTCTACCATGGAATCGCTGTATACAACGCACGTGCCTTTCGCTCTTAAGCGCCGAATTATTTCCGTGGCCGGCGTACTACTTGTACTGGCTGAACCCACTTTGAACCCAACGCCAATCACCCAGACTCGCGATCCGGACAACGTTTGCCCTTTTCGAGCCATCATATTCTCGAGAAAGTCGATCACTGATGGCGAAAGCTGCCTGCAAGAATTGCTCAAAGCTTCAATCAACGGACTCTGAATATTGCGCGTCGCCGAAGCATTGGACAGCAGCTGCAGATCATTAATCAGGCAATGGCCACCAATACCGGGACCCGGTCGAAACGGAAAATAGCCATCTGGTTTCGTCGCGGCGGCACGTGCGACCTCCGTGGCACTTATCCCGATCGCATGCGAGAGTCTTGTAATTTCTCCCATTAATGAAATACCGGAAGTAAGGAAAGTATTCTCCAGCAGCTTGGAAAGCTCTGCCACCTCCGGTTTCGAAACCGGGACAGTTTCAACTCCAACCCGACTAAGGAAAAGACATGCGCTATGAGTTGCCGCCGCCGTTAGACCTCCCACCAGCCTGGGCGTGTCGAGAATTTCCGATTTTTCGCCTCCTTCACGCAACCTCTCCGGACAATAAGCAAGCTGAAGATGGGAATTTAAATCGACATTCAAGTGATTGTCGGCAAGTTGGCGTGTCGCACCGGGCGGCAGTGTGGTTTCCAATATCACCAGGCGATTTCGTTTTGAAAATCCTGCAATAGCGTCACATACTTGCTTAATTGATGTTAGATCCGGTCCTTCTGCATTTGCCGGTACTCGCACAGCAACTACAATTACGTCAGTCGCGACGAGCGCATTTATATCCGGACTGATTGTCCAATTTGGCTCCGTTTCCGCGTCGCCCTGTAGCTCTGCAATTCGGTTTGGATCCCGATCGTATCCAACCACCGGAATGCCGGCGGCTGACACGATTCGAGCAGTCATTGCGCCGACAATACCTTGCCCGACTATGCCGACGGATATGTCGCCACTGGGTATCCAGTTGCTCTCGTTCAAAAGGTCCTGGTTGCCGCTGTCCTTAGACAATGTGGACATCTCACAGAACTCCTTCACAGAGGTCGGCGATTTTTTCGGTGGACTGTGCAGCAACAAGGTGTGCTGCTCCGACCAGCACTTCTTCGACGGCTTCATCTCCCATCGAAATCATTTGCTCCCAGTCCTGTCCAAGATCCCACGTGAGTTTCCGCGCATATCGAATCAGAATTTTCAGATATTCCTGCCCGAGCGCTTTTGCGAACCCCCCTACAATGAAAAACGACTCCAGACCGGTAGCGAGGTGAATCGTTGCAATTGATTGCGCGAGCGGGAAGCAAGCAGTTTCTACGACGCGAATAGCCAATTCGTCTCGCATCCGAAAAGCCCGTGCTAACTGTATCCCGTCGTTGGGCGACAATTCACCGCCTGACGCTGGAAGCAGAGTGCTGATCGACTTTTCTTCAGAATATTCGTCGACAAACTGTCGACAAAGCTTGATGTTTCCCCTGCCCGACGCGATATTGCCCAACTCGTCACGCGCAGCGGGGCGCGGCGCACGTTGACCTGGAAACACCTGCAGATGCCCAATTTCGCCACCGCGGCCGTTTTTACCGATTACGGGTCGACCATTCAGGAACACCTTGTTGCCTATACCCGACCCTACGGTGATGACACAGAAGTCCCGGTGCCCTTGCGCAACATAAGCATAACCGGCGCAGCTCAAATCATTGAGAACACTTATACGGGCACTGGGCCAGCGTTCCTGGAGGCGTGCTTTTACATCACTTTCGCAGTCAAGGACAGGTCCAAGTATTGTTGGAGAACGCCACGCGACGCCAGATGGCGAGACAGGACCAGGGTATCCGGCAACGACAACTGAAGGCACATCATGCCCAAGGAGATTGCTAGCAAGTTCTGCCACCTTGTCGATAACTCTATCAAGTAGCGCGCTCGCTCCTAATTCACTGTGTGTTTGAAAATTGGGGGTCGCACCGCGATTGGCGGTGTCGAGAAAGCCGGTTGACCTATCAAGGACGCCGGCACGAATCGTCGTTCCACCGATGTCGAACACAAGCGCAACACCCAAGCGACTTCCGTTCGATCCAGCAACTTTAGAATCAGCAGCCTGCAAACTAGTGCCTCAAAATTCCTGTCAATGCAACATTTAGTGCCCTGGCAAGGCGTGTCGATGGCCACATTTTCAAAAGTCGACCCTCTACGGCACGCCAGGCAAGAATACTTCGTAAGCGCACATTATCGATCGCATCGATGGGTGTGGACTCTGGCACAGGAGGCTGTCGACGTTCAGCAACGGACAATTGTCGCCAAGGTTGATACCGCCCGACTGTGCCCAGGCAATACTTGCAACTTGCCAATGCATGAGTCTGATTCATATGCTCGAGAATTCTCGCCTTGAGATTTGGCTCATGTAGCGGAACGCCATCGATCTTCTGTAATTCCTCTGTGTCACGTCCAATTCGTCGTTGATAGCTCTGCGTGTACAAAGGCCTTGAACACAGATAGAACTTGCCATCGTAAAAAGTTTGGCAATTCCACGTATGTGCAATCTGACAAGAACGAAAAATATCCGATACCAACTTATCGTCAGTGATCGGTTGATTTACCTGCATCTGTCGAAATTGATTGATACGGTTAACACGAAATCGTGCCCCGAACTGATGACACTTCGCTCGTGCTCGATCAAGTATGTCTTCACTAAAATTCGGGTCTGGGTACCAACTTACTGACACTGAATCGACTTCCTGGAAGAGCTCATCGGGTGCTCGATCCATCAACACGCCATTGCTTACTACCTCGATGACATTAGCTAACTCACTCTTACGTACCGCGCGAATGAAGGCCACAATTTTTTTGTGCAACAGCGGTTCTCCCCCAACAAAGCGAAAGCGCTGGACACGATAAACCTGCGCGAGACGTGATAGATCAGTTGTAAACTGCTCGAGTGATTGACTCCTTTTAGCCATGAAAGGCGACGAGTGACTGCACTCGTCACATGAGAAATTGCAATGATCAACCAAGTTGTACTCGATCTTTTGGCTGATTATTCGTCCATTTTCCAAGGAAAAAAAGGGCATGCAATACCTCTGTTGATTTTCTTTTATCCCTATATGGGCTCCAGCACAGTCGACGCTGGCTTGACTGCCTCATAAACTGAAACCAGGTGTTCAGATTGCCGTTCCCAGCAAAGAAGTGAATCAATACGGGCTTTAGCCTTGTCGCCAAGGTTCCTGCGGAGTTGCGGGTCATCCGCAAGACGTATGATCGACTCAGCCAGTGCTTCCGCAGTGCTATCCTTCACATAGACAACTGTATCGGCACCAGTAAAACAGGTTTCTGTCATCTCGTAGGCGACGGTGGCCTTTCCCAAAGCCATGTACTCCATTAACTTATTCATTGTCAGGTTTACGTTAAACGAGGTCGGTAAATCCGGTTGAACGCAGATGTCTGTGGCACTCAAAGCGGAAACCGCCTCTTTCCATGGAATAGTTCCGGGCATGCGCACGGACTCCCCAAGTCCTTTCTCGTCCCGGATTTTCACCAAAGAAGGGTAAGAGTCGCCGCTTCCAATCAGTATGAACCCGATGTCATCGCGCCCCTTGTCGACGCGAATGATACGAGCGACCTCCATCAGATTTTCCAGGTGATCTTGCGGATTCATCCAACCGATATATCCTACAGTGACCGACCCTAGTGACTTGACACTTTCGGCCGGCTCCACATCGGTAAAATGGCGCCCGATCCACGGACCGTTTCTGACAATAGTGACCTCAGCGGACCGCTTCCCTCCACGAGTCAACGCAACATTTCTGAACGATTCGTTTGTTGCGATTACATGGTCAGCCATCGCCATACTGCGTTTCTCCATCCACAGCATCGTTCTGCGTAATACCGGCAATCGATCTCTATATCTGACGTCAAACAGCTCAGGCACGAGATCGTGCTGATCAAATATGAAACGTTTGCCGAATAACTTGTATGGTGCGGCGATAATCCAAAAAATATCCGGTGGATTCGCACCGTGAATAACGTCGAATCCATGTCGAATGGCAACATAGGCCACCAGCCAAAAATGAAAGAAGAGGCTCACAAAATACTCTGCTAGATGGGCAATGAATCCCCGCCCAGGATGCGGCTTCGGGTACTGATAGACATTGAATCCGTCAATCGTTGTATGAAACCCGCCGCCGTCGGTCGGACAAACAACGACAACTTCACCACCCATGCGTTTTACGACATCTGCCTCGCGTTGCACCCGCGTGTCGAGACTGTAAGGAACGTTCTCGATGAGAAAAAGGACGCGTATTGGCCTATTCGCAGTCATTGCACTCTCGGCTAGGCTGTTGCATTTTCTTGCAAAAAGTCGCCGCGCGCGAGGGTTTCGGCCGCGTGGAGTGCCTCCGGCGTATTAACATCCATCCATCTTGAACCGTGCGTCCAGTGAGAAACTTTGTGCGAACGTTTTATCGCTAGCTGGATGAGGTCAGAAAGTCCGAACGGCCGTGGTAGCTCTTGCGCTGCTTGCAGAACGGCCTGCTCAATAACTGCAATGCCGCTGCAAATCAGGAATTTTTTACTGGGTTTTTCTACATAGTCTTTTACAATACTACCTTCTGCCTGAAGCTCACCGAGTGTAAGGCGATGTTCTTCCCAATGACTAGCGAGCGTAACGTCACTCCCTCGAGTGCGGTGAATCTCAACAAGCCTCGAAAAATCAATTTCTGTGAAAAGATCGGCAAATACCAGCATTATTGTGCTTGCATCTGTCGCTACGTCGACGACCGCTCCGGCATTACCCAGCTCGCGAGGTTCCTGGTAGAAATCAATAACTATTTTCTCCGGTAGACACCGGGCAAACACTTCAACGTGCTCTTGAATGATCGTGCCACCAAGACCGGTAACAACGGTAAACTGTTGAAACCCGGCTGAGGCCAACTGTTGCAACAAGCGTCCGATCAGTGAGACACCACCGACCGTTAGAACGGGTTTTGGCTTGTTCGAGTCAACACTCCGAATGCGGCGCCCTTCGCCACCGGCTTGGAGGACAACGTGAAGATTTGGTATTGTTTCCATTGTTATTCAACGGCTGTCGAGCACGCACCGTTATTGTCAATTCATTATCGCGTTAATTTGAAGAATAACCAACTATAGATGTCCGGTTATGTAAAGCTTACGGTGATCGGTGGGAGTAGCCCCGCGACGCCCGTGCTAATGCTTGCTCTGAGCAGGGCAATTTCGAAAAGCGAGTTGCCGCCTCTACGAATTAGTCTTTGGGGTAGAAACCAACGCCGGCTTGAAAGAATCAACAATTATGTGGATCTAGCGCGGCGCGAAGATCCTAGTTATCGCGTTTCCAGCGATGCGAATTTCCAGATAAGCTGTCATGACTCACTTGCCGAAGCGCTGAGTGACGCGACCCATATCCTTTGCCAGATCCGCCCCGGTGGAATGAGTGCTAGATCGTTAGACGAACAATTGGCGCTGAACGCAGGTTTACCGGGTGACGAAGGTATTGGTCCAGGGGGACTTGCGGCATTTCTCCGTGGCAGGCAAACCATGGAAGATATTCTTGCCGAGTGCTCCAGGACTGCTCCGTCAGCAGTGTTCTTACAAATGACCAGCCCGCTGAGTCTGATGACTGGCCTGACTTCGGATTACTATTCCGAAACCGGCTTCGGCGTCTGTGAACTGCCAACAACGACATTGCGACGAATATCGCGCCACGTAGAAGATCGCCTCGGTTTCGGGAGTCTTCAACCAGCACTTGCAGGACTCAACCATCGAAGCTGGTTTTACGGATTTCGTGATCAAAATGGCGTTGACCGGACATTGGATGTATTGGACGCCATCACTGATGGTGATCTTGTGCAGGTGGATCCCCGCATCATTCGTCAATACGGAGCAATTCCGGTTCACTATCTAAGTCTTTTCTTGCACTCGAAAAGACACGTATCCCGGCAGCGTGATGCCCGGCAGACGCGTGGAGAAGAGCTGTCGGACTGGTCTACGCAACTTGATCGAGCATACTGTCACGGCGCAGAGGTTGACTATCGCCACGTAACGAAACTCCTGCGAGATAGAAATATTGACTGGTACAAGGAAGGTGTATTGCCGGCACTGAAAGCGCTCTTGTCATCGGAACCCGTCCGATTGCCGTTGAATTTACCCAATCGAGGCAGCATTCAAGGTGTGCCAGATAATGCGATTATTGAAATCTACGCACATGTACATGATGGCGCCGCAACCCCTACCGCAGTGCCTCCATTACCTGAATTGCCGGGAAAGCTGACTCGTGAACTGGTTGGATACGAGCAAGCGGTTCTCGCGCTGCCGCCCAACCCATCGCCAGAGGATGTTCACGGCGTATTGACATTGCACCCACTTTGCCGTTCCGGCAATTTCAGTGAACTGGCGGCTGAGATTAGCCATGCCTCGAAAACAGGACCCTAAACTAATCGTTGCAGACTCACTCCAGATATCGAAACAGGAGTGGTAGTTGACGGAAGCGTTGCAATTCATGAAATTCCAAAATGCTGCCACCAATAATTTGAGCAGCCTTAATCAATACCGCTAAAATTCAGCGACTGGGAGCGATCGTTGAATACAACTTGGCGAAATCATCAGCCATTCGCCTGGCCGAGTAGTGTTCAAACACGCGTTTTCTACATGCAAGCGACATTCGATCGAGACGTTCAGTGTCGCCGGACAGGTCAGTTAGTACTTTTGCAATAGCTGCGGGATTCCGCGGCTCAACAAAAACGCCTTCGACCTGATCAGTCACTACGTCGGCGATTGCACCTTTTTGGCAAATTACTAGTGGAACACCTGCGGCCATCGCTTCCAGCATGGCATAGGGCAGTCTCTCGCTCCAATACGTCGGTAATACCAACAGGTCTGTTCGCGACAGGAGTTCGGACATTGAAGAACCCGAAATCGGGCCGAGAAACCGCACCACCGATTCTAGTCCGCCTCTGGCTACTGCTTGCCTGGCTTCATCCAGAAGCGGCCCACTACCCGCAACGTCCAGTGAGAAACCGAGGTCCGAATTCTTTTGTTTTTTCAACAAACACAGAGCATCAATAACATCCAGCAACCCTTTTGGTTTCACCAACCTGCCAATATGAGCTAACCGAACTAGCTCCCCTCGAAAACGGTTGGTCAATACGCTGTCTTTGCTGTCAATGGGCACACCATTCTCAATTCTGAACACGGCGTCCTCACCAACTAGTGTGCTGTAGAAACGCTGGTCCTTTTTCGTAATTACAACGATCGAGCTGGACAACGAAAGAACGGCCCTGATAAAAAGTTTTGCTACCCGGGTTTGCAACTGCGGATTGCCGCCATGAAACTGAAATACGGTCGCGACACGCATCATTCTCGCCAGCAGGAGAAAGACTGAATCGCGGCAGAAAGCCAGTCGGTACATGGCTGAATTGATGTGAACAATATCGGGTTTCTGTGTAAACAGAACGGCCATAAACTGGAATGGACCTTTGATAGCTCGCGCCAGTCGAGTGACATAGTTCTGGCCAAGCCCCTCGCTTCCACATTGAAAATGGCTGAGCTCGAATCTGTGCTGAAGCTCAGAGGAGAGAAGAATCTGAATATGCGTCGAAATGCCACTAACCGCACTAAGACTTGGGCCGAGAATCAATACGTGTGGCTTAGTAGCCGCGGATGACTCTGATGCGCCTGTGATATCGTTGACCAATGTCAGATGACCCCTGTTTCAGCGACAACTATCATATTTTGCAGCAAGGGGAGGTACAGAAGATTTCTGGACCATCAGTTTCGGGTCGTCCTTGTGTGTCTGTTGTTCCACAAATGGAAAATTACGAGGCCGACGAGTCATTATGTCTAACCTCTTTAGTCTTTCCGCAGGCAACCCTGGGAAATCGAATCCAGGCGAGCATCATTGATCCGCTAAAGAAACTGCAACCCAGCCACTACTATTATCCTACAGGGTCACTACACGTAACCATCAAGAACATTCGCTCCATTGCATCGCCACCAAAATTCAGCGAGGAGAACATTACGACTGCAGATTCTGTTCTGCGCACAATCGTACCAAGATTTTCACGTTTTTCGCTTCACCTTCGGGAATTAGTGGCGCTCAGAAACAGTGCCTCGATCATTGCTTATAGCAATCGCATACTTGGAGATCTGATCCTTAGTCTGGATAGTGAACTAAAAATGGCAGGTATCCCCGATGACAAGGTATACATTTCCGATTCAGTGTTTTTCGGCAGCATGACTATCTGCAGATTTGTTGGACCGCCCTCCACTAACTTCTTGACGTCATTGCCGCAAATTTCGGCTCACATTGACGAAGAATTGTTTGTTGAAGCTATCCAATTAGTTGTTTGCAATGCCGTGTGTAATCCGGGAAATCGCCGTATTGTTGGGACATATCATTTACGGTGAATCGAGAGCGGTGAGAATGCAAGAAAAAACAATGGTTGTGGTCAGCAATCACCAAGCTCTAATCTGAACTGATTTGGGCCAGGCCCTTTTTCAGGGCTTGTCCGATTGCTTCTCATCTACCGAAGTCGGTACAAAATCGATATCGTTAGCATTCACTGTTTATGTCAGTATTGAGATTCCGGTGAACGGCTTAGCGATGCTGTAGACTTTCGGCTCGTCGAAAGCGATTGAACGACCGGAAATTGGGTTCACCTGACTAGTCACCGTCAAGAACCCATTGAAAATGTCGAATCGCGCTTCCTTATCAATAAATCGATTTGTTTTCGCTATCATTGGGCAGCGCCAGTTGTTTTGGGGGACAACATGATAAACGGCAAGTTAGGATTGAAGTATAGGTACAGACAGTTGATCTTGCAGTTCGCATTGCTGATTCTCGCGGCCTGCGCTACCAAGCCATCGACCCAGCAAGCGCCAACGGTCGCGCCCGAAATCTCACTGACCCCTACTGCTCCGCTCCGCCCGCCCATCATCGGTAGAAATGCCGGCGTTTCAGCCGGACATCCATTAACGACGTCGGCGGCACTCGAGATTCTGCAACAAGGAGGTAATGCTTTCGATGCGGGTGTCGCTGCATTGCTGGTTGGCGGTGTCGTCGAACAGGATCTCTATGGCATCGGCGGAGAGGCCTTGATTCTTGTTTATCCACAGTCTGAAAAACGGGTTACTTCTATTACCGGACAAGGCTGGGCTCCGGCCGCTGCAAATATTGATGACTGGTTGGAGGCTGGCAAAACCCTGGAGGGACAGGGACTGGATGCATCGGTAGTCCCCGGCGCCCTTCACGGTGCGCTTGTCGTGCTCGAACGCTGGGGCACAATGTCTTTCGAGCAGGTATCGATGCGTGCGATTGAATACGCGGAACTGGGCTTTCCGCTGCGCAATCGCACGGCGGCAGCCATTGAACGAGATGCCGATTTCATAAGAGCCTGGCCGCATAACTATCTCTACTGGTTAAAACCTGACGGCAGTTTTTATGAACCCGGTGAGACTATTTCCTTTCCAGGCCTGGCGCGCACGTTTAAACGCATGGTCGCGGCTGAACGCGACGTAGTTGGCGTGCAGGGTCGTGAAGCGGGTGTAATTGCTGCACGAGATCGCTTCTACAAAGGTGACATCGCTGAGGAAATGGTCGCCTTCCTGCAAGACAGCGGGGCACCTTACGAGATTTCCGACTTCGCTGAATTCTATGCGCGTGTCGAAGAACCAGTTGCGACGAGTTACAAGGATTACACCGTCTACAAGCAACCTTTCACGAGCCAGGGTCCAATGTTGCTACAGACATTGAACATTCTCGAGAACTTCAACCTCCGGGAAATGGGACACAACAGCGCCGACTATGTCCACGTATTGATCGAGGCGATGAAGCTCGCCTATGCCGATCGAGATACGTACTACGCTGATCAGGAATTTGTGGATGTGCCGGCGACTGGCCTGTTGTCTAAAGAATATGCGCGCCAGCGCGCGGCGGAGATCAACCCTGATCGCGCCTCGCTTGACTACGTCGCCGGTGATCCGCTGCCCTTTGACCCGGAAGTTAATGAATGGAATTTCTGGATAGCTGGCGAAGACATGACGACGGCAATGCTGTCGCCTGATGTGACGGACTTTCCGGAATCAGCGAAGGACACGTCGCACATTGCCATCATCGACAAAGATGGCAATGTCTTCGACAGCACACCAAGCGGCGGTTGGATCGGCGGCGCCGTGATTCTCGGCGACACCGGCATCGGCATGAGCGTTCGCGGCGAACAGTTCTGGCTCGATAAACGCAAAGCCGCACAGTTGCGACCGTGGTCGCGTCCGCGCTACACGCTGACGCCAAGTATCGTGTTCAAGGACGGCGAACCGTTAATGGCGGTCGGCACTCCTGGCGGCGACAACCAGGAGCAGACTATCCTGCAGACGTTCCTGAATGTGGTCGAGTTCTGGCCAGACTGGTATCCCAATCTGCACGCGGCCATCGAATGGCCACGATTACAGACGCTGCACCTTTATCAATCTTTCTGGCCACACACGACCGGCTTTAACCGAGTGAACCTGGAGGTGGGCGTTGGTCAGGATGTGGTCAACGAGGTGCGTCGTCGTGGCCATGACGTCACCGTGGTGCCACCCTTCAGAATCTCCGGCTGTTCTACAGCCGTGCTGCTCGACCCTGCGACGGGTAATCGCATCGCCGCCGCCGATCCCAGGCGCGATTGTTATGCCATCGCATACTAGGTGGGGTGCAGGTGACGGGTGATTGCGGCTAAAGCTGCTCCTACGGTTAGGGGTGATGAATGGAGGATCGCGGCTAAAGCCGCTCCTACATGCAGTGCCGACATGCAGTGCCGACATGCTACTCACATAACTCCTGGTTACAGGTAGAATCACACTTGGCGTCAGGGGAAATCAAGATGAATCGAATACGTTTATGCGTGGCATCGCTAATCGCACTAAGTCTGTGCATGTCCGGATTCTCAGCGGCCGTTGCCGCTGATGACGAGATCAAACTCACTTTCCTGGGTACCGGCGCGCCGCGGCCCTCACATGATCGCTATGGGCCGGCTATCCTGGTCGAAGCCGGTGACTATAAAATCATGGTCGATGCGGGTCCTGGAATGCGCGAACGTTTGTTCCAGGCCGGCGGCTTCGAGATTCTCACCGACGTTGATCACCTGCTCATTACGCACCTGCATTTCGATCACACCATCAGTGCCCCTGGCCTGTGGCTGACTGGCTGGCTATTCGGCCGCAAAGTTCCGATGAATGTGTACGGTCCTGAAGGCACGGCCGCAATGATGCAGAATTTCGAAGCGGCGTATGACTGGGATATTCGGTACCGCAAGATTGTTGGCGTACATAAGCGCGGCTCCGAACTACTCGCCACCGATGTTGGACCCGGCGTGTTCTTTGACAAGGACGGATTGAAAATTACCGCGTTCGATGTCGAGCATCTGCCAATCAATGTAGAGACCGGCGAAGACCTAGGCCTCGAGGGCGCAACGCTTGGTTATCGTATTGACTACCGTGGTCGGTCGGTGTTGTTTTCGGGTGACACGCGATCGACGCCGTCAACCCAGATTATTCCTATGGGCCAGGACCTCGACGTATTGATACACGAGACACAGGTTCCTGCCCCCGGTGATTCACCTGAGGCCAAACTTGCGAACGTTAGCCTGTCCGTACACTCAACGCCCGCACAGGTCGCCTACGTATTCGAGAAAACCAAACCCCGGCTTGGCGTGTATTCGCATATCATTCCGCCTGAAATGAAATCTGACGAACTGCTTGGTATGACCGACTACGACGGCGAGATGCTGGTCGCCGAAGACCTGATGACACTTACGATCGGTGATGACATCACGGTGGGTCGTGCAGAAGGCGCCGGCACAGAGATATTCACCGAGGCAGACGTCGTTGACCAATAGCGAGCACTAAAGATGCCAAAAAAAATAACACGACGTCAGGCATTGCTTGGCGCCTCCTCCGCCCTGCTCCTGCAGGCCGCCTGCAGTACGACACCCGGCCGGCGACGAGAAGCTGAAGAGGTCTTCGCACACGGTATCGCCAGCGGCGATCCGGATACCTCAAGCGTGGTTTTGTGGACGCGGGTCAGTGGTTATTCTCGCTCGGTGGGCGTCGACTGGACTATAGCGACGGATGCGAATTTTATCAGCGTCGTCGGCAAAGGCTTGTTCGAGACGCACGGCGGTCGCGACTATACGGTCAACGTGATTGCGCGCAACCTTGAGCCCGGCCGCAGCTACTACTATCGATTTTCTGTCGACGGCGCGACATCGCAGACAGGACAAACGAAAACCGTGCCAGTCGGACACATCGACAGGCTCGTCATTGCTGTCGCCTCTTGTTCAAATTATCCATTCGGCTATTTCAATGCCTATGACGATATTGCCAATGACTCGGGCATCGATCTTGTCGCCCATCTTGGCGACTACATCTACGAGTACGACGAGAACGGCTACGGTGCAGCAGCTGGCCGACGTCTTGGCCGCATTCACGAACCGCGACACGAAACCGTCACCCTGGCCGATTACAGGACCCGCCACGCTCAGTACAAATCGGATGCCGGCTCGCAGGCGATGCATGCCCGGCACCCGCTAATCGCGATCTGGGACGATCATGAGTCTGCGAACAACCCGTGGATGGGCGGCGCGCAAAATCATCAAGCCGAAGAAGGCGCCTGGCGCGAGCGACGTCTTGCCTCGCTGACTGCCTACTACGAATGGATGCCAATTCGTCCGCCTGCCCAGGGTGTGCCAATGCAGAACTATTGGCGTCACTACAAGTATGGCGATCTTGTCAGCCTAATTACTTTGGAAAGTCGTCACACCGGTCGAGACATACAGGTTGAGTACGGCGATCTCGGCCGCTTTGGCAGCGCTGCGGAGGCGCGTGCCTTTTACACCAACGTCGTGGGCGCGCCGGCGAGAAACTACCTGTCTGCCAGCATGGAGAATTTCCTGGCGGCCGAGCTGCGTGAATCGGTTCGATCGGGTCGACGCTGGCGTGTCATTGGTAATCAGTCTGTCATGGCCAAGATGATCGAGCCCAACATTGACACGCCCTACTTCGCAGGCATTGCCAATGATTTGCCCGAGTTCGATCGCCGTTATATGGAATTCCTTACCCATGCCGGAAATCTGGGCCTCACGGGTGATCTCGACTCCTGGAGCGGTTACCCGGCGGCTCGCGAACGCTTTTACCAGGTTGCGAAAGATGCCGGTGCTAACGATCTCCTCGTCATTTCCGGCGACAGCCACAGCTATTGGCAGAACGCACTCTACGATGACTCGGGCCAAAGCATGGGCATAGAGCTCGGCACGACGGGTATCACCTCTCCGCGTGGACTGTTGTCAATGGGCACTGCGGGCCTGGAACGTTATGAATCCCTGATTGCCGCCAGGAACGAGGAAATCGTCTGGGCCAACGGGCGCAATAATGGCTATATCCGTCTCGCCATCGATCACGATGGTGCCCGGGCCGATTATGTCGTGATGAGCACAATCGAGAGCCGTGCCTATGATGCGAGCATCCTGCGCACCGCCAAGATTGCCAAGGCCAACGGCGAGCTCCGCTACGTGTGATGTCAGCTCTGTAGGATTGTCCGGTCAGGCGTGATCTAATTGCCGCTGAGGGGGAATACCGTTGAAATCAGTACTCATTTGCATCGTCTTCAGCATGCTGACACTGCCCGGCCCCGCCATTGCCGCTGAGTTGGCCGTTGGCGCAAACATCGGCAACGTTCCGTGGGAATTCCAGGACGCGTCCGGTAACTTCGTCGGATTCGAGATAGACCTCGTCAAGGAGATTGGCAAGCGACTGGGTCGGGACGTCGAGGTCGTGAACATCCCATTTAACGGCTTGTTTTCGGCAGTGCAGTCGGGTCGTATCGATATCGCACTGTCATCGATCACTATCACCGAAAAGCGACTCGGGTCCGTGTCCTTTACGCAGCCTTACTACGATAGCGCCCAGTCACTGACCGTTTCATCGAGAAGCAAAGCTGCCGGGCTTAAGGATATGAATGGCAAAGTCATCGGCGTCGATACGGGCTCCACCGGTGACATGTGGACTACAGGGAACAGGGAAACTTACGGCTTCGATGACATTCGCCGATTCGAGGGGCTTGCCCCAGCAATGCTTGACCTGCAGAGCGGTCGCATTGACGGTTACATCTCCGATATTCCGTCGCTCGAGTACTACATCAAGGACAAACCGTTTTTCAAGGTCATCGAACGCATTGAAACTGGCGAGCGATACTCGATGATGCTGGCCAAATCGACGCCACTCACCGATGAAGTGAACGACATAATCAGCACGCTAAAGCAGGAAGGCTACGTTGCCAAATTGCACGAGCAGTGGTTTGGCAGTGTGCCGACAGAAGACAGCGCAACAGTAGCCGTCGTCGAAAAACCGGCCACGCACTGAGCCGGACGCAAGCCACGTGAGTTTCGTCGATACCTTCTTTAACTGGAGTGTGCTGGTTAATTCATTTCCGTTGCTGATCTCGGGATTGAAAATCACGCTGTTCCTGGGCGTAGTTGCAATCGTTGCCGGTCTCGTTCTCGGGTTGATCGTCGCATTGATTCGTCTCTACGGCATAAAACCTGCGCGCATCGTCTCAAAAGTCTACATCGACATCTTTCGCTCGATTCCAATACTCGTCTTGCTCATCGTTGTCTACTATGCGCTGCCTTTTGTCGGTCTGCGGCTATCGCCATTCATGTCGGCCGCACTGGCGCTGACCTTGGTATCCGGCGCCTACACGGCCGAGATATTCCGGGCTGGCATCGAAGCCATCCCGCGGGGCCAGTTTGAAGCTTCTCAGGCGCTGGGTCTGAGTTACCAACACATGATGGCGGACGTCGTCCTGCCACAGGCTATTCGCATCGTCACCCCGCCATTGACTAACAACTGTATCAATGTGATGAAAGATACTGCGCTGGCCTCTGTCGTTGCGATGCCGGATCTGTTGAAACAGGCGACGCAGGCGCAGGCCCTGGAGGCGAACCCAACACCGTTGATCGTTGCCGCATTGATGTATATCGCTATCCTTTGGCCACTCGTGTACATGGTCGGCAGGATGGAAAAGAAATACCGGAACGAGGCGGCCCGATGACCAACATCGTCTCGATCAGTAAGCTGAGCAAGTCTTTCGGCAGCTTCACGGCCTTGGACGGGATCGATCTGGACGTTGCCGAAGGCGAAGTGGTCTGCATCATAGGCCCCTCGGGTTCGGGGAAATCAACGTTGATACGTTGCATCAATCTGCTGGAGAACTTTGACGATCCGGGCAAGATATTGGTCGACGGCATCACCGTAAAGCGTGGCAAAGATCTCGCGAATGTCAGGGCTGAAGTCGGCATGGTGTTCCAGTCGTTCAACCTGTTTCCACACATGACCATTCGGCAGAACATTAAACTTGCCCCGATGCGTGTGAGAAAAACCAGTAACGAGGCAGCCGACAAACTAGCAGTGAGACTCATGCGGCAGGTCGGTATTGAGGCGCAGGCTGACAAGTATCCCGATCAGCTCTCCGGTGGACAGCAACAGCGTGTCGCGATTGCACGGGCGCTAGCGATGGAACCCAAGATCCTCCTGTTCGACGAACCCACATCGTCGCTCGATCCGGAAATGGTCGGCGAGGTCCTTGACGTGATGAAGCGACTGGCAGATTCCGGCGTTACGATGCTCGTCGTTACACATGAAATGGGATTTGCACGCCAGGTCGCTGATCGTGTCGCCTTCATGGACGGCGGGAAAATTGTGGAAACCGGCAAACCCGACGCTATTTTTGATGACCCGCAGGAAGAACGCACACAGAATTTCTTAAAAGCTGTCTTGGCACACTAGAACGGGATAATGAATTGACAAAATACGCACCACTGGATATCGATTTCGTTCGCGCACAATTTCCCGGACTGAAGCAGGGCTGGGCGCTTTTCGACAATGCCGGCGGCACGCAGATTTTGTCGCGCAGTGTCGAGCGCATGAATGAATTCCTGTTCCAGACGAATGTGCAGACCGGCGGCAGCTACGAACTTTCTTTGAAGGCAGCCGCGTCGATGCAGGCGGGACGTGAAGCAATGATGCGTTTCGTCAATGCCCAGCGCCCGGAAGAAATCGCCTTTGCCGCATCGACCACGGTGGCACTACAGAACCTTGCTCGCAGCATGAGAAGCCAAATCGTGCCGGGTGACGAAATTATCATTACGGTTTCGGATCACGAATCGAATATTGGGCCATGGATTGGCCTGGAAGACGCGGGGGCCACTATCAAAACGTGGCTGATCGACAAAAATACGCTTGAACTGAATTTGGACGACCTTGCCGCCCTATTGACGGAGCGAACAAAACTGGTGGCGGTCACCTACGTTTCAAATATCCTCGGCACGATTAACCCTATTGCCGACATTGCGAAGGTCGTGCACGACAATGGCGCCCGGATTTGTGTAGATGCAGTTGCCTACGCTCCTCACAGGGCGATCGACGTTGCCGCATTGGATGTCGATTACCTGGCCTTCAGCCTTTACAAAGTATTCGGTCCACATCATGCAGTCCTCTACGGAAAATACGATCTTTTTGTCGAACTCGACAATCTTTATCACTATTTCTACGGGAAAGACAAAGTGCCGGCAAAACTAGAGCCCGGCAACGCAAGTTATGAACTCTCCTATTCCGCAACGGGCATCGTCGATTACTTTGCAGAGCTTGGCGAACGGGCCGGCGCAACCGGATCATTGCGAGAAAAGATCGAAGCGGCCTTTGAACAAATCACCGAGCATGAAAACGAAATAGCAGAGCGGCTACTCGAATATCTGCGCGCACGTGACGACTGCCGAATAGTTGGCTTCGACCACGGCGATGACCCCCGGCGAGTGCCAACCATCAGTTTCATCATAGATGGACAGGATGCCGGCATAATTGCGGAGAAGATCGACGCCTATCACATCGCTGTGCGCTTCGGCGATTTCCATGCTCGCCGGCTCGCCGAGTACCTGGATATCACGTCGAATGGCGGTTGCGTACGCGTATCGATGACCCACTACAACACGCTTAACGAAGTCGACGCCCTGATTACGGCGCTGGATGAGGTATTACAGACTTAAAGCCTTGGTTGTGGGGAACCAATCCGGCACAACGCTGATTTAGCAGAACTACTCGAAAGGTCTTGCCCCGCGCAGTACATCAACGTCTTGCTGCAAATCGCACCGGCAATTATTGTCCGGATCATTGCGCTCGGAGATTCGACGGGGACCCAGCCTGCGGTATCCCCTGGACTGACAAACCAGTGTCCTGCCCGCCGGGCACTGGCGATCGTTACTGACCATTCGCGCATCTCTTTCTTCCTGCGATGCGCATGCCTGCAAAAAGAATAGCGCGAAGAGTGCCGTGCCGATGGTCATTCCCAGAGTACCGTATCGCCGCATCTTAAAGTCCCGTTAGCATTCCCGGCCTGTCTTACTTCGAGCCCACATGTTTATTGTTTTACAGATTATACCAAATTGACAGGCCGGGAATCCTCACGGATTCGTATATCCGTCGAACGATGGGGGCAGCGTGCAACCCACCTTCTAATAGGAAAAACGCCTGTGTTAGCATCGGCTTATGCGCGTGTTCTACTGTTAGAATTCGAAAAACAGGGGCAGTGGATTTAGTAAAACTTCTTCCAAAAGGGGAAAGCGATGATCAACAGACGCCAATTCACATTAGGTGCCACCGCAGGTGCGGCCGGCATTACGGCCACGGGACTGAGCCTCAACTCGCTGGCCGCCGGCACGCCAACCCAGGACGCGCTGATCATCGACGCGATGGGCGAAGTTCGCGAAGTCTATACAGACGAGCTGTGTCGCGAAATGATCGACTCTGGCATCAATTCCATCACCGTTACACTCTGCGACCCGAAGTCATTTGAAGCCCAGGCCTACGCCTGGGCCATCGATGGAGTTTTGCAGTATGACGCCCTTATTGACAGGGAATCGCAGTTCTGGATGAAAGCGACTTCCATTGCTGATATTCAGACCGCGCGTGATCAGGGCAAAATCGCAATCTATTATCTCTTCCAGAATTCGACACAGTTTGGCAAGGATCTCGATAATGTTGACGTATTCTACGGGCTTGGGGTGCGTTCCAGCCAGATCACTTACAATTACCAGAACTGGGCTGGAGCGGGCTGCAATGAAGTAAATGGTTCGGGACTAACGGCATTCGGCCACGAGCTTGTTCAAAAAATGAATGACATTGGCATGCTGATCGACCTGTCGCACGCCAATATGCGAACCATGGCGGATACCATTGCCGCATCGACCTCTCCCGTCATTACATCCCACTCCTGCTGTAAAGCGCTCTTTGATCACAATCGCAATACGACCGACGAGAATATCCGTGCGATAGCGGACAAGGGCGGCCTGTTTGGTGTAACGCAGATGCGCCCCTTCATGACCAGGCAAATCGATGACGCCGTACATTATTACTACCAGCACATAGAACACGCGATAAATGTCGCGGGCATCGACCACGTTTGCATCGGTAGCGATCGGGATCATCGCCGCCTCGTGCTGACTGAGGAATATCTGGACGAGCTCAAACGCGAAGAAGGCGAAAACTTCGATCGTTCACAGTGGCCACTCTATTTTGAAGAACTCAACGGCCCGCGCCGCATGGAAACGATTTGGGACGGTCTCGCCAGGCGAGGCATGAGCGAAAACAGCATGGAGAAACTTTTTGGCCTAAATCTGCAGCGCCTGTATACAGAAGTCATCGGCTAGGAATATCCCCCATGAAAAGGGAGCAGCTCAGAAATATCGTTGCGGCTCTGCTGGCGATCGCCGTTATTTTGTTCGCTCTCGATGAACCAACGTCAATTGAAGATTCTGCAGCGGTCGACGGGACAGCTGCACCCGAGCGACAGCGCCGGCAATCGCCCGAATTAGAAGATGGGAGGCAGGCTCGTGGCAGCGGCGTCGTCGTGCGTATCCTGTCCGATGACAACGAAGGCAGCAGGCATCAGCGATTCATATTGCGCCTTGCATCAGGACGAACACTACTGGTCGCCCACAACATCGATCTCGCCGCGAGAGTCGCGAACATTGAGGTTGGTGATACGGTTGAATTTAATGGCGAGTTTGAATCCAACTCGCAAGGCGGGGTCATTCACTGGACCCATCACGATCCGCAACGTATGCATACCGATGGATGGTTGCGGCACAAGGGCCGAACCTACCAGTAGTGCGACGAGCAGCACGCCCATTTAACTGGAGCAGGTGTCGCACCTTATTATTGAGTTACATTAAAAATAACGCTTAAATGACTGTTTATTAAAATTATTTATTCTCGAAGAGGCCCCGCTTCATTGTCTTGGTGGCGTAAAAGCGAATTCCAGGCGATTCCCACTGGGCTCCCTGATCATCATATGAATGGTTGGGCCGCCACCATTGGGCTCAGGCGCGAATTCAATAACAACGCCGTCATATTCGAGGAATCGCCTGTAGAGCACATCAAGCGCCTCGAGGCTTTTAACGGTGAGCGCGAGATGATGCAGACCGATATTGTTCTTGCGATCGAACAGTACCGCGTTTTCCGGATCGGTGGCCTGCCACAGCGTCAAAAAAATCTCGCCGTCTGTCACGAACTTTGACGGGTAATCGGGATAGCCGCCAACCTCTTTCCAGTCCAGCGCCTCGGTAAAGAACGCAACCGATTTATCGAGGTCGGTAACGGTCAGGCCTACATGGTTCATACCCAGTGTCAGCACCTCCCGTGAATCCTCTTTACCCGCCATCGTTTCCTGGCACTGTGCAGTCCCGGCTATTGCCAATGTGGCGACTGTAATGAATACAACTTCCGCTGTGATTCTGCGCATTCCTGATCTTCTCCCGGTAGTTTTCACACGATGGCGAAATGTTGTTGACTTGCTTACGCGATCAAAGTTGCATGGAAACGCATTTATGCTCCCAGTCTGTCTATGTAGCGATGCCAGCGGATGATCGCCGGTAAAAACCAGGGATTCCCGGTATAGAACGGTTTGGTATTGAAAGGCAGATCGTCAAACGCCGTCGCGCCTTCACTGTGGTTGCCAAGCATCTTGTGACCAAGTTTCGTTCCGAAGTAGCTGGAACGAGCCACGCCGGAACCGCAGTAGCCCATGGCATAGTGAAATTCGTCGTGCTCTCCCAGGTGCGGCACGTGATCGAATGCGTAAGCCACGAGACCCGACCAGGAATGTGTAATTCGCGTGTCTTTTAACTCGGGAAAAATTTCGAGCATCGATTCGCGAAGTAACTTCGCGTTCAGCGGTCCGTTGTCCCTGGAACTCGCGCGGCCGCCAAACAGGATTCGACGCCCATCGGGCGACGGACGGTAATACGCCATAATGCGTCGACTGTCGCCATAGCAGCGACGCATTGGCATAAGTCGGTCCATGAGTTCTGGCTGCAGCGGTTCGGTTGCAATCATTGCACTCCTGATTGGCATCAGTCGGCGGCGAAACCATTGCGTTACTTTTTTCGTATAGCCATTGGTACAAACGGCCACCTGTCGCGCCTCGACCGTGCCGCGGGAGGTCGTTACCCGAAATCCACCCGGTTTTTTTTCAATCCCGAGAACGTCAGTCTCTGCCGCAATGATGCCTCCCGCTTTACGCACGACGTGTACCAGGCCATCGTGATATTTCGCCGGTTGAAGCAATCCATCAATTTTGTAACGGACACCGCCGTAAAAACTGTCAGACCCGATCTCCTCCCGGACCCGCTCCTTTGGCAACAGCTCTGCCTCGATGCCGGTTGCCGATATTTGCTGCTCCAGTGATCGCGCCATTTCGTCGTAGTGAGACGGGCGCGATGCGCAGCGAAATCGTCCTACCTGCGCAAATTTGCAGTCGATCCCCTCTTCTTCCAAAAGCGCTTGCAGGAAATCGACGAAGCCGATGCTCTCGCGCAGAATTGCATGCGACCGCGCTTCCCCGTAGTGAGCGCTCAGTCCATCGACGCCGAGCTTGTGAAAACTCGGACCAAGCATGCCGCCGTTTCGCGTACTCGCACCGCAACCGAGAAAGCCTGCTTCGCACACGAGCACGGGCTTACCTGCCTTTGCGAGCGTGCGTGCCGTTGTCAGGCCACTGAAACCGGCGCCGACGATGAGCGCTTCGACCTGCGATGGCAACGGTGGTGACGCTTCCACAATACGTGGTGCCGCATCCCACCAATAGGGTTCCGATTTCAAATTGGCAAAAACGTCTGCCATGCCATCTTCCTGTGCCGGACAGGCGCATTATGAGCACATTCGTTGCAAATATCCCCACTGCCGCGCTGCGGCTGTGCGCCACCTGCGTGCTATGCTCTGGCCGTCTTCAGGACCAATAAGAATAATAATGTCCGACTACGGTTTTCTTTCGATTGTGCCGCCATTGCTGACTATTGCGGTCGCGCTATACAGCAAGAATGTCCTGGTCGCCCTGATCGTCGGCATCGCAAGCGGCTCGTTCATCATCGTCGATTTCGATCCGTTCGACATGATGTTGAACGCTATCGAGGAACAGGTGCTCACCGAATTCACGTCCGGTACGCAATCCCAGGTCATTATCACCATGATGGTCATCGGCGGATTCGTAAAACTGCTTGAGGTGTCCGGCGGCGCGAAGGCATTTGCCAGAAAGATGCTCACTATTGTTTCCACACGTGCGCGCGCACAAATGCTGGCCTGGATGTCAGGACTCGCCATCTTTTTTACCGACTCGGGCAACTCCCTGATCATCGGGCCGCTCTACCGCTCCGTTTTCGATGAATTCAAACTTGCCCGGGAAAAACTCGCCTACATACTCGACACGACTTCGTCCCCGATCAGCATCTTGATTCCGTTTATCGGCTGGGGCGCCTATATCATGTCCCTGATCGAAAAGTCCTATGCTGAAATCGGTCTGACAGAAAACGAATTCACCGTTCTCATCAAGGTCATTCCCTACAACTTCTATGCCTTTCTCGCCTTACTGACGGTACCGATTTTGATCTACACTGGCAGGGACTACGGACCGATGAAACAGGTTCAGCAGGACTATCTAACGGTTCGCGAAATGCAGGACCTGGCCTCGAATTCGGAGTCGGATGCAAGCAGTCATGCAAACACACCGGTCGGTATGTTTCTATATCCGCTGGGAGTCATGCTCGTTTTGGTCATCGGCTTGATCACCTGGCATGCGACGCACGGCGGCATCACCGGCGCGCATATTCGCTCGACCTTGATCCTGTCCTATCTGACGGCATCGCTGACCTGCATGGAGATGATGCGGCGGCACCAGTCGCGGACGTATACGGAGATGATCGGACTGTTTATTAAAGGTGCGGAAAGCCTGGTTTATGTCTCGATCATCCTGGTGCTTGCCTGGGGCTTGAGTTCCGTAACAACGGACCTGCGTACTGCTGACTACCTGGCATCGCTTATCGGAGACTCGGTTGCGCCCATGTATTTCCCGATGATCGTATTCGTACTCGGTGCGCTGATATCACTTTCCACAGGATCGTCCTACGGCACCTTTGCCATACTAATGGCTATAGCGGTTCCCGTCGGTTTCGAACTCGGCGCATCTATGTATCTCACTATCGCCGCTGTTTTAAGTGGCGGCCTGTTCGGCGACCACTGCTCACCGATATCCGACACGACGGTACTTGCATCAGTAGGCGCTAACTGCAATCACCTGAGCCACGTGGTGACGCAAGCCGCTTACGCCGGCCTTACCGGTTTTGTGACGATTCTTGCCTTCTGGATGGCGGGCATCTACGAAACGCCGTTCGTCCTGGGCGTCGCCATCGTAATACTGGTTCTCACCATGACGACAGCAATGCGGTTTTTTGGAGCAGATGTCGTACCAGGATCGAGTAAAAACTAGGGTAGGCCGCTAGTCGGCGGTCAAAACATTGTATTGCTCGGCTGCCGGAGCGACGTTGGCCCGCAGATCAGACCTGACCGTCAGGCCGAACTCTCGTCCGATAAATTCCGCCGCTGCATCAGCCTGGCTAACACCCGTGAAGCCCTCCGCAACGACCATACGGTTGTGGTTTCTATCAACCGCAGAAACGGCGTATTTGACAACATGTTTGCTGCCGGACTGCGTCTTGGATGTTGCCCGTTTGCTGAAACGGGCGAAATCCGCGATGCGCATCTGCCGCCTTTTGATCGGTACACCGAAAACCCTGCGGACAGTGCGTAGCTCGCTGCCTTCTTTGATGACTTCCAGCGAGTTGAGCACGAAATAGAAGGCGGAAACGAGGATGACCATGCCAACCAGGCCGAAAATACCGCCCATAAAAAAGTGATTTTCCTTTGTAATGAGAAACCAGCCAATGCCCGAAAAGATGGAGCCGAAAAGCAGGGCACTAAGCCCGGCCATAAGATTGCGTCCCATCGGAAAGAACATCGTTTTCCCGTTTACGCCCTGCTCCAGGATAAACAGTTTTTCTATTTCAACGTTGTCAATTCTTCTTTGCTCGTTCCTGGCACGATCGATTGAGAAGTTCGACAGGTGCACGGACTCCTCAGCGGTCGCATATACCGGAATATCATAATCCCTGTCGATGTCGACGCCGGGAATATCCGCCTTTAGATTGAGTCTCCAGATGTGGTAGGTATCGTCACTTCGATCGGCGTCCGCTTCGGCAAGATTTGCAGGCACATCGAATCGGAAACTGAGGCGCGAGCCACGCGATGCTGATGCGGCGTGGGCTACCTGCGTATCCTGCCACCGCGGGTCTTCCTTGCGGCTCCGGTTTTTTCCTGAGCCGGAAATGTAGCTGCGCAGGCTGGTCAGGGTCAGGCTAAAACGATGGCTTGAGTCATAGGGCAGATTCAGGTCTATTGTGCCGCCAACGTGACCACCGATTGATCCTGGAAACGGATCCAGCGTAACCGGCGCCGGGCCGAATCGTTTCCACTCCAGCGTTCTGCGAACAGCCCAGACCACGAGGAACATTCCAACGACAGGAAACAGAAGTCCCAGCAGGGCCGGCAGATTGTTCTTGTTGGTAACCTCATCGTAAATGACGAAAGGCAATGGTGCCGATATCAGGTTCCAGACAACGGCAAAAATCCAGGCGAAATACATCGTCGACTTTGAACTCGACTTCATTTCCGCGGACTGCCAGTCATCGTTGACCAACCAGGGCTTATCAACATACTTGATTTCTGTCGGATCCTTCTCCTTCGGCGCCCGCAGAACAAAAATAATGATACCGAGACCGACGCCGCCGAAAACGAAAAGGAAAATTGACTTAAAGCCAATGAGGCCCCAGCGGATAGAACGATCGATTACGGCGCTGGACGGTTCATCCGGATCCACGTAAGCCGTAACGCTTTCGCCACGCGACATGGATCGGGCCAGTCGGTTGCCTGTGTCGGTCTGGAAACTGCCAATATTGTCCGCCCCGCCAGCGATCGCGACGCGCTCGGCCGTGTATTGCCGGCCACCAAAGAGATAGGTGTACCTGGCATAGGCCTCGTAGGTATTTGAATCCTCACCGCGATGACTTTCGACACCCGCTCTTTGCAGTGTCGCCGCCACCGGCTCCCAGCCGCCCATTCGGGTCGCGTCCAGGAGATTGCTGCCGATCGACCAGGTCATGAAGACCCCGACGCAGAAGAATGGAAGCGCAAAAAGCAAAGCAACAATTTTGCCTTTCATCTCTGGGGCTCCCGGACAGCGCGACTACAGGAAATAACGGTAACAAGTCGACGTTAATATGGCTGTGAGAACCGTCTCAATAGCCAAATATAGGGAAAAACCTCGAAAAAAGAGGAATTTCCGCGCGGGCTCGAGTCAGAATAGACAGAATCAACGAGTAGGAGCGTCCTGATGCGATTACACATACTGACAGGTTGCCTGGCCCTCATCGCGGTGAATTCGGCACAAGCCCAAGGCGATACCATACCGATCGGAAACCCGAACGCCTGCATGGACGGACCGCTCGCTGAATTCGGCCAGTACATTGGCAACTGGGAAATCAAAGATTCGCGCCTCAGCCAGGACGGGTCCGGATGGAAGCCTGGCGCCGGGGCACGCTGGAATTTTGTCTGCCTGGGTGACGGCACGGCAATACAGGATTTCTGGCTACCCACCGATGGCCCGGTCGGCACCAACCTGAGGACGTACAACGCGGCAACAGCTTCCTGGGACATCGCCTGGGCGATCAAGGGTCAGCCGGGTTTTGCCCATATTCAGGCCGAATTGGATGACAACGGGAATGTCGTCATGATGTATAAGACGCCGATTCCGGATCCATTGCGCAAGATCACGTTTTTCCCGGCGAATGCCGAGGGTTGGAACTGGATGCTGGAAGTTTCCTCCGATGGCGGTGAAAATTGGACGGAAGTCTATCGAATAAAGGCCTCCCGCAGCCCGTAGAACGCAGTCTCATTGGATGCCGTGGCAGTCAGGTGTTTGAAATACCTGAGAAAATCGCTTGACACCGGCAGTCTAGTCTCTATTATTCCATATAGCTTGTAAGTCAGCCTTGTATTTATGGCCCAGCCCGAAGTCTCTTTCGTAGTTCCTCGTCCTGTTTTTCATAAGTAGCAGCAAACTTCTAGCGCAACCGCCCTTTAACCAGGGTTTTCACACTTTTGATTTAATAGGTATTAATCATGTCAACAACTACCGGAACCGTTAAATGGTTCAACGAAGCCAAAGGCTTTGGCTTCATCGAGCAGGAATCAGGCCCTGACGTATTTGCCCACTTCAGCAACATTGTTGG
>JBPCYD010000225.1:0-9194 GCA_051007895.1 Woeseiaceae bacterium | reverse complement strand
TCATACCGGCAACCAGGTAGCCGCCCATGCAGATTACGGTGAACCAGAAGTAGACAAACCAAAGCGCTTTCGCTGTCTCGGTTATTCTTGGCGTCAGCTTGGTATCCTTAACCGGGCCTGGCGTTTCAGCACGGTACAACTGCATGCCACCGACGCCAAGCATTGGTAATACCGCGACGGCAAGAACGATGATACCCATGCCGCCCAGCCACTGTAGCTGCTGGCGATAGTAAAGAATCGATTTCGGCAGTGAATCGAGACCGGTCAATACGGTCGCACCCGTGGTCGTCAGGCCGGACATCGATTCGAACACGGCATCGGTAAATGACATCGAAGGAACGTCTGCCAGGAACAGAGGCATTGCTCCCGCCGTTCCGAGCACCGTCCAGAATGATGCAACCACCACAAAACCGTCACGAAGCCGCAATTCCTTGCGCCGGTTTCGCTTCGGAAACCAGAGCGCAAGCCCGGCCAAAAGCGTAAACACGAAGCTCTCTACAAATGGCAGCCAGGATTGGTCATTAAAAATCAGGCTGAAAATGATCGGCGGCAACATCGTCACGCTGAACATCATGAGCAATAGCCCGAGGATTCGTTGTGCGACAGCCCAGTTCATCTGATGATTATTCCATGATCGCTGTCATAGGGATTGCCGCGACAATCAAACGAATGACACGCCGACCTGAAAGAGGTTCTCTATTTTTTCGATCTTTCGCCGATCGGTCATAAACAGGATGACGTGATCGTCAGTTTCGATCACCGTATCATGGTGTGCCATGATCACCTTGTCGCCCCGAACCAGCGTGACGATATTCGTGCCGCGCGGCAAATTGAGGTCTTCAATTTTGCGGCCAACGACGTTTGATTCTTCCGCCGTGCCGTGCGCAACCGCTTCGATGGCTTCCGCTGCGCCACGCCGCAGAGAGTGCACTTTGACGACGTCGCCTCGACGCACATGTGCGAGTAACGAACCGATGGTGACCTGCTGCGGTGAAATAGCAATGTCAATCGAACCCGACTCGACCATTTCCGCGTAGGAAGGACGATTAATCAGGGCCATCACTTTATGCGCACCCAATTGCTTGGCCAGCATCGCGGACAGGATGTTGGCTTCCTCTGCATTGGTCAGCGAACAAAAGACGTCGACATTGTCGATATTTTCCTCAAGCAACAACTCCTCGTCTGCAGCGTCGCCCACGAGAACAATGGCCTTATTAAGCTGCTCTGATATTTCGCGTGCCCGCTTCGGATTGCGTTCGATAATTTTTACCTGGTTGGATTGCTCCAGGGCGAGCGCGAGGCGGACACCGATGTTGCCCCCGCCGGCAATAACCACGCGACGTACCGGGTCTTCCAGCTTACGCACTTCGCTCATAAAGACGCGCACGTCCTGGCGTGCAGCAATAAAAAACACTTCGTCGCCATCGCGAATGACGGTATCGCCGTCAGGCTTCAATGACTTTCCGTCACGATAGATCGCCGCTATGCGGCCTTCGGTATTCGGGATGTGTTCTTTCAATGTCGCGATCTTCTGACCGACCAGGGATCCTCGCTGATCGGCTCGCGCCCCGACCAGCCGGACCCGGCCTTCTGCAAAATCGAGCACCTGCAAAGCACCCGGATACAAAATGAGTTGCTCGATAAATTCACAAACGAGTTGTTCCGGGCTGATGCGCACGTCAACGGGTATCGCATCCTGGGTAAAGAGCTTGCGCGCATTCATGTAGTCAGCAGATCTGATTCGAGCGATCTTCGTTGGGGTGTGATAGACCGTGTAGGCAACCTGGCAGGCAACCATGTTGGTTTCATCAGAATCCGTCAGTGCGACGATAATGTCCATATCATCAGCACCAGCTCGTTCGAGTACTTCGGGGTAAGAGGCATGTCCGACGACGGTGCGAATATCGAGCCGATCCTGCAATTCACGCAATACGTCCGCGCTCATATCCACGACGGTGACTTCATTCGCTTCCTCACGAGACAGGTGAAATGCCGCGGATGAGCCGACCTGACCTGCGCCGAGAATTAGTATTTTCATTGTCTTTTTTCGGCTCTCTGACTGCCGCTCATTTTACATGAGATCGAGATTGGCATAAGCAAGCACGAGAATTTTTGTGCCTACTGCTTCAAAATTAACCTCGACCTGAGCATGTGCGCCCTGGCCGCTGCAGTTCAGGATCACGCCATCGCCAAACTTGCCATGTCGGACACGCTGACCGAGGCGTACGCCAAGCTCGTTGCCGGGCGCTGTACCGCCGGAACGCCCGCGCTTGCCGGGCGCCGGGTGAACCGGGCGGCTGACCTGGACGCGGGGCCGAATTTCCTCGACGAGTTCATCGGGAATTTCCGCAATAAACCGCGATGCCTGGGCGAAGCTGTCCATGCCGTGCAGTCGCCGCTGCTCTGCGTGGCTAATGTACAAGGCTTCTTTCGCACGGGTTATGCCGACGTAACACAGCCGCCGTTCCTCCTCGAGCCCGCTCGGGTCCGCGATGGAGCGTTGGTGGGGAAACAGGCCATCTTCCATTCCGCACATGAACACAAGTGGGAATTCGAGACCTTTGGCCGAGTGCATGGTCATCAGCTGAACACAGTCTTCCCAGGCATCCGCCTGTCCCTCGCCAGCTTCTAGCGCTGCGTGCGACAGGAAGGCATCCAGATGCGACATTTCCTCGGCCGGATCCGGCTCGAATCCTTTTGCAGCGCTCACCAGCTCCTCTAAGTTTTCGATGCGTGTCTCACCGCGCTCGCCCTTTTCCTTCCTGAAAAACTCGATCAGACCGCTTGCCTGGATTACGTGATCTACCTGCTCGTGCAGATCGAGGCCGTCGGTATCCCTGGCCATTCGTTCGACAAGGTTCAGGAATATCACTATCGCCGATGACGCTCGGCCGCCTAGTTCATTGCTGGCAACAGCGCCTGCCGCGCGCCACATCGAACAGCTGTTTGCACGGGCATAGCCGCGCATCGTCTCCAGCGTTCTTGCGCCGATTCCACGCGTCGGCTTATTGACGATACGTTCGAATGCGCTGTCATCATCGCGATGCGAAATCAGTCGCAAATAGGCCAGCGCATCTTTGATTTCCTGCCGCTCGAAGAACCTCAGTCCGCCGTAAACCCGGTAAGGCAGGCGGGCGTTTATCAATGCTTCCTCGAGCACCCGGGACTGAGCATTGGATCTATACAGTACGGCCGCGTCCGCCCGCGCATTTCCCTGTTCGCTCCAGGTTCGCAATTTACCAATGACGAACTCCGCTTCATCGCGCTCGTTGTAGGCGGAGTAAATACGAACCGGTTCTCCCTGACCGCCCTCGGTCCACAAGTTCTTGCCCAGGCGCGCTGTATTGTTCCTGATGACGGCATTCGCCGCTTCCAGAATAGTTTCCGTCGAACGATAGTTCTGCTCGAGCTTGACGACAGAGGCGCCAGGGAAGTCTTTCTGGAACTGTTGTATGTGTTCTACCCGCGCGCCACGCCAACGATAAATAGACTGATCATCGTCGCCGACCACGAACGGCACCCCATCCTTACCAGCCAGCAATCTCAGCCAGGCATACTGAATGGAATTGGTGTCCTGAAACTCGTCGACGAGCAGGTGTCGAAAACGCCTCTGATACTGCGCCAGCAGTTCAGGGTTGTCGCGCCACAGTTCGTGCGCCCGCAACAAAAGCTCGGCGAAATCAACAAGGCCACCACGGTCGCAGATTTCCTGGTACTGCTGGTAAAACGCAATCTGCTGGCGACGATTGGGATCGTTTTCGTCATCCAGGTGTTGCGGGCGAAGACCCTCGTCTTTTTGGGCGTTGATGAAATACTGAATCTCACGCGGCGCCCAGCGGTCGTCGTCGACTCCTAAGTTCTTTATCAGCCGCTTGATGATTCTTTGCTGGTCATCGGCATCGATGATCTGGAAATTCTGGGGTAGCGCTGCCTCTTGCCAGTGGCGACGAAGAAGGCGATGCGCGAGGCCATGAAAAGTACCTATCCACAGGTGGTTGACCGGCATCTGCAACAACGATTCAATTCTGCCGCGCATCTCGGCAGCAGCCTTGTTGGTAAAGGTGACCGCCAATAAACCCTGGGGGGAGACGCCCTCCACGTCAATTAACCAGGCAATGCGATGCGTCAGCACGCGGGTTTTGCCGCTTCCCGCGCCTGCGATAACCAGCAAAGGCTCGGGCGGCGCTGTTACGGCGGTCCGCTGCGCTTCATTGAGCGACTCGAGAATCGGTGTGACGTCCATGAAAACTTTGCGAGGGAATAAGGGCTCTTCAAGGGGGCGCAGTCTAGCAAAGAAAAGTCACTGGCGAGCGGCCAAAGATCGTGTTTGAAACTGGTTTCGTCGCGTCTGCCTGTTAAGACTGCGCTGTCGCGAAGCAATCGATCGGGCGTTAAGGGGACCAGCGCACGGCGAGCAGGTACTGGTTGCGATCGTACTGTATACGGGTATCGTTCGATGCCGTTTCACGCAGCGCATATTCGGCAACAATATCGAGAGACTCGGTCATCCTGAATGTTCCCACAACGCGACCCGTTGCCGTTTCGAGCGTTTTACGCCCGGCGGTCGGCTCATGAAAGGCAAACGCGTTTTCGTAGTTGTAGATGTAGAAAACACCGGACGCTTCGAGATCGAAACGCTGACCGACCTGCAGGTGAAACGACGCACGATAGCCATCACGAATATAATTGTTGTAGCCGACATAACGATCTTCGCGATCGGTGCGTGTGTACCCGACGCCGAACCACATGGAATTGGTAATACGCTGACGTGCTTCAACGCCAGCTTCCAGGTAGTCGTATCGTATGGATTCGTTGCCAATAAGCTGCGTGCCATCGAGCTCGAACGCGGGGCGATCACTGTATCTGCGAGTGTAGTACTTTGTGGTAATGCGCAGCAGCGAAGTAGACGTAAACTTATATTGGCCATTCAAACCCACCGACCAAAATTCGTGATCGTATTCCGGCGCGATCTCTATATCACTGTAGTTCCAAAGCTGTCCCGTAACGCGGCCGCCAAGCGTTATCCCGCCGAATCGTTTTCGCAGCCAGAATTCCGGACCGTAACGCAGATAAGAAAGGCGATCCGATATATCCACACCACCGATGTCGCGTTCCAGGCCATTGTCCGGGTCGTAGTAATTTTCTTTGTGTTGCGCGATTTTGAAAGCGCTGAAAACGCGCGTCTCTCCATTCTCGGTTTTTCGGTGGTATTCGCTGCCGAAGCCGATCTCGTGCAGATACTCATCGCCGTTCTTGAGATTCGTGTCCTGATAAAAGCGCCCACCAAATCGGTAACTGCCAAAAAAGCCCTCGTTCTCAAGACTGTTGACCTTGTACCTGGCGTTAATACTGATCGGTACGTAAAGCCCGCTCTGCACTTGCGGAGTCACCAACGGCTGAGCCGGATCTGCAAGGTCAATATACGGTGTGTCGGGACTGCGAAATACATTGCTGTCCATTCCGGCACCGGAACGAAAGCGGAAATCGAGATTGGTAAAGCTTCGTTCACGCTCTTGTACGGCGGCAACCGCGGTTACCGGCGCCGTCGCTTCGAGGTCACGCTGAACCTGGCTTATTGCGCGTCCTGCAAGCTGACCAATGTCAGGGCGCTGCTGTTGGGCGCGAGCCTGGCGAAACCACCTGAGCGCCTCGGCAAGGTTACCCATCCGATAGGCATTCAAGCCAAGGTTGTACTGCGAAATTGCTGCCAGTGGGCCGTATGTCGCCGACTGCTCCAGCTCATTGCGTGCCCGTACATGTTGACCGGCCCGGTAATGCGCAACGCCGGTATTGTAGTGTAGCAGCGGCGTATCCATGCCGGCCTCGGCAGCTTCCCGATAACGCAGCAGCGCTGCCCAATACAGGTCGTCGCGAAACAGGCGATTGCCATCAGCAAACAGTTCGCTGGCGGTTGCAGCCAGCACAGGCGACGCGGGCAACATGCAGACCAGAACAGCGACGACTAAAGCCTGCTGCAGTTTGCGCGCTATTCTGCCTGATAGATTTTGTCGCAGTTCCTGAATTGTCCTGCTCTCCTGGCGGGGTGCAAAGCGTGTCATATCAGGGCATTTTGCCCAGTTATGGAAAATTCGCACTAATTGGTGTTCAACACTGTGACGTGGCGCAAAAAAATCCCCCAATTGCGTGAACAACGGGGGAGTTTTTAGCTCATCACGGGAAAAAAGGCGTAAATCCGATCTCCGGTGATAGCGGGCGGCGCATTGCGACGATTAGGCTAACTCGTCGGCATCGGTGCCATCATCGTCCGCCTCGGCACTGTCATCTTCTGACATCTCGTCGAGATTATTGGCGACGTCGTCATCATCGTCCTCGAGATCGTCGTCTTCCATCTCGTCTTCCATCTCTTCTTCGTCGAACTCATCCGTGTCAATTTCGTCGCCTTCGTCGAAGTCGCTCTCGTCCTCGGAATGTTCTTCGTCGCCGTCCGACTCGAACTCATCATCATGATCGAAATCATCGTTTTCTTCGTCGCGCGCCATCTCATCGTCGGGGAAATTTTCTTCCTCGTCTCGAATGTCGTCACCACGTTCTTCCGCGTCGCCTTCCTCGTCTTCGTCCATGAAGTCGTCGTCGTCTTCCATGTCGGGTCCGCGTAATTCCATTACGTGACCATCAAGGTCACCAATATCGTCGAGGACCTCCATGGTCATATCGAGTTCGTCATCATCCGCCGCAGCAATCGCCGGAAACAGTGCAAGACATGTCATCGCGACGCTTGCAGAAAATAATCTGATCGTTTTCATCCTACTTACTCCGTTTGATACTTCGGTATTCCGAAGCTCCTTTAAATCACAGACACCTGCAGCCGGAACAACTTGTCATCGTCCTCATGCTGCATCGTGGCCAATAGTTCTCCGCCAACAGGCGAAGTCGCAATCAGGGTTAAAGGCAGGATGTTCCTGCCTTTTTTGAGGCTCGTCATCCAGGTGATTTCCCTCTGTCCGGAGAATCCCTGAACCTCAATGCCATCAGGTAACGTTACGGTCATGGACGCGTCGGTTAGCGCGGCGGCGGAAGAAAACACGAGGTTGAATGTTTGCGGTGATTCGAGTGCCATGGTGACGCTCGGTATCGCCGGCTGGTCCAGCTCAGGGCTTAAGAAAAACACGCTGCTTACAATCCAGACCATGAGGCCGGCTGCTACCGCGCCGCCAAAGCCGGTCATTACCCAGCGGTTTCTTTGCTGGCGTGCACCCGTTTGTGCGGCTCTCGCCAGCGCACGGTCGTAAAAGCCGGCAGCGGGCTCCGGACAACTGGTTTCGCCAAAACGGGCCAGCCGAGCCCGCAGTTCCTGGTGGCTTTTGACCAAAACCTGGCAGTTGGCACAATGCTCCAGATGCTCCTCGACGGCACGCTGATCGTCGCCACTTGTCGTGCCGTCCAGGTGGTCATCGAGAATTTCAGTTATTTGGTCGCAATTCATCATTATCTTCCTTTCAGTACCTACCACGTTCAAACGGAAGAAAGGGTTCCATTCGCCATCAGAATTTCGCGAAGTCGCGCCCTTGCGCGATGCAGGCGGGACTTTAGTGTACCGACAGGAACCCCCGTAAGCTCCTGAATTTCTTTTAATTTATAGCCCTCGCAATCGTGCAGAAGGACGACCATGCGGTGCTCGTCGCTGAGTATTTGCAGCGCGCCCTCAAGCTCGTCTGCACTGTCCTGCTGCTCGGCGTCGGCCTCGGGGTTCAGGTCCCCGGCAACCGAGTCGATCCCCTGCCCTGGCAGATGATCTTCGGACACAGCGATCAGCCGCTGCCGCGCGTAGCGACGGCGGTTATCGATGAAGTGGTTATACATGATGCGACACAACCAGGAGCCTGGCTCCTCGATTTCGATCAGGCTATCCAGTTTCGGAAATACCTTCGTCAACACGTCCTGAAAGAGGTCCTCGGCTTCGGGCTTGTTGCCGCACAGGCGGTAGGCCAGCCGATATAGACGATCGAGATGCGGCCTTAACAGGGTCTCGAAACTGGCGCGCTGATTGTCATCCGCCGAACTCATAGGCCTGAGTGTAGTAGCGGACGATCAATTCACAAGGATGACGTCACAAATTTGAGAAACCGGTTCGAGCGCTATAGGGCGATGCGGACAATGAAGTAGTGGTCAATCAGCAGAGCGCCAAACAACAGCATCAGGTAAGTAATCGAGAACCGAAACACCTGCATCGGCAGCTCTACGCCGGTGTCACTTTTTAGTCGAATCGCATAATAAAGAAACCGACCGCCCAACAGGAGTGCGGCAACCAGGTAGATGAGGCCGCTCATCCCCGACAGGTAGGGAATGATGGTTACCAGCACCATAAGAATCGTGTACAGCAGAATATAGTTCCGCGTGAATGCCTCACCGTGGGTGACCGGAAGCATCGGGATATTGACGCGCGCGTAGTCGTCTTTCTTGGCAATGGCAAGTGCCCAGAAGTGCGGCGGCGTCCAGGTAAAAATGATCAGGAACAGCAGCAATGCGTCGCTGTGTACTTCGCCGGTTACAGCGGTCCAGCCAAGAATGGGCGGTGCGGCACCGGCGGCGCCACCGATGACGATGTTTTGTGGTGTCGCTCGCTTTAGGAAAACCGTGTAAACAACGGCATATCCAATCAGGGACAAAAATGTGAGAACGGCTGTCAGGGGATTCACGAGGAACCAGAGCATCGACATCGACAGTACGCACAGGATCATCGCAAACGTAAGGGCATTTGCCTCAGACAACTTCCCTTGAGGCAGTGGCCGGTTATGCGTGCGCGACATCTGCACGTCAATTCGCGCATCGAGCACGTGATTAACGATCGCAGCCGACGACGCGGCCATGCCGATGCCGAGCGTGCCCACCAGCATAGGTATCGCACCTGGCCAGCCGGGGACTGCCAGCACCATGCCAACGACCGCGACAAACACAATTAACATAACTACCTTGGGCTTTGTCAGCTCGTAGTAGTCGCGCCAATGGACGGGCCGTTGCAGTGTGCTAGCGGTCAAGTGGTCACCCTATTCGTGACAATTCCAGCAGATGCTTCAAATCATCCACCATGTCGCCAGGCTCTATTGCCGGCGAAAAATACATAATCAGATTATCGAGAGGATCGATCAGGTAAATACCCCCATCGGGAACATCCCGCGGCCTCCTTGCCGACAGCAATTCAGCAAGGCCCTTGTCGCTTATGGTTATGAGGCCTG
>JBPCYD010000224.1:0-20201 GCA_051007895.1 Woeseiaceae bacterium | reverse complement strand
ACCTCTCCGTTGCGCCCGCGGAGCGTCGCTCTCCTCTTTTTGAATTCGGAACGCAGCAGCGTAAAACGCGGCCCGAGCAATTGCCGGCAATGTGACGGCAATCTATCAATGTAACGCGAGTCCGCATCCGTGTAGAGGTTCTGATCGAGAAGCAGATCGCAATTGTGATCTCGATTCGCAAGATCATCGATAACCATTATGCGAAGAGCAACACCGTATAACTGCTCCTCCCATCGACTATCCAAACCGTAGTGGTCGACAATTAGCCACTCCGGTTTTTTGCCCAACGCTGCAACTACGTCGCGAGTTTCTTGCGCATCTTTCTGCCAGTTGACCTCGAGCGACAGATTATGATCACCGCTGTCTACGTTCGCATCCGACCCTGGGTTTGAAGCTTGTGCAGGCAGCATCTCAACAGCCAGGCCCCGGCGCCGGACCTCGTCTCCCAGGTGACCTTCGAGAGTTCGACAAACAAACAAAACAGTAGCACCGCGCCTGACCAATTCCTCTGCCAGAGCCATGCAGCGGAATAGGTGACCAGCGCCAATGGCGAATGAGGCGTCAGTGCGAAAAACAACATTCATCCGCGCGTTTTGACTCGCATTAGGCGCCGCCCCACGCACGACGCCGTCGGGTAGCAGAACGATTGATTTCTATCACATCCTGCACGTAGTCCGGACGCAGCTCGCAGACTGCGCGAAGTTTTGAGCCAATATTCGCGCCAAACTCGATCAAATTTTCGGCGTTGGGACACAAACCAACTATTTTTGAAAAAAGCGCAATATTGCATCCGATGACTTCCTGGCTGGCGATTCTTACACGATATTCATTCCCAAACTCGCCCGCCCGGAATCCTTCCTGCTCGGTTTGAAAATTTCTCAATTTAGCTTTGCTCCCGACTATTGTTGTCTCCGTCGCCCTCAACGCAAAGTTCAGCCATACAGGTCGCGATACACAATGCTCTGCGCCAGTCCTCTTCCGTGTCAATATCCTGCACCCGCCACCTCGGAATCCGAATAATCGTCGAGTGACGATCAAAAATTCGTTCCAGGCCCAGCCAGGCCTCCGGCGTGCCCCAATAGAATTGACCTGCATCGTGAAACACTTCCGCAAGATCCTGCGACCTGGTGCCGAACTTTTCAGGGAAAAGCATTTTGATGCGCCCACTTTGACCTCTCTCGAACGACCGAGGTACAGGAGCGGCGAATTCGGTTGCAGAAAACACGTAATGCCAGTCAGCGGACTCGAGAATCGCCAATCCTTCGGCCAAATCCTCGGCACACATGAATACGGCCGTTGGATAGATACAGCAAACCGCCTTCAAGTTGCTGCAACCATGGTCTTGAAGCCAATTAACGGCATGCGAAATTACTTCGGTAGTACCGGTATAGTCCCCCGACAGCGTTGACGGCCTGCGGAATGGCACTTCGGCACCAGACGCACGGGCAATCGACGACACTTCATCATCATCGGTTGACACCACGACCCTGTCAAACAGCCCGCTGGCCAGGGCCGTGCCAATCGCATGGGCGATTAGTGGCTGACCAGAAAACTCGCGTATGTTCTTGCGAGGAATTCTCTTGCTGCCACCTCGTGCTGGAATAATTGCTACCTTCAGAGGACGTCCTTTACGGCGTTAATTACCGCCGCTTGTTCATCATCCGTCATCGTTGGAAAAAGAGGCAGCGTTATCGCCGTCCTGCCGTGCAATTCCGCCTCCGGAAATTGACCGTCCGAGAATCCAAGCTGCCGATAATATGGATGCAAGTGCACCGGAATATAGTGAACATTGACGCCGATCCCGCGCTCGCGCAACGCATCGAACACGTTTCTCTGACGCTCTGCAGGTGAGTCGGACGGCATTCGAATCGTGTATAAGTGATGAGCAGAATTATTCGACTCGGCGACGGTCGGCAACTGTATGGGAAGGTCTGTCAACGCCTGGTCATAGCGCCGCGCAAGCTCGCTGCGGCGGCTGACATACTGTTCGAGGCGCTCAAGCTGGCTAACGCCAATTGCGGCATGCAAATCGGTCAATCGATAATTGTATCCGAGCATTTGCTGCTCATAGTGCCACGCACCAACTTTTCTTTTACGATCGGCCAGATTGTTTCCATGGGCTTCGATATTGCGAAACTTAGATGGGTCTCGGGTTATCCCGTGCGAACGTAACATTGCCATACGCTCTGCAATTTCCTCATCGTTCGTTACTCCCATGCCGCCCTCGGCGCTAGTGACGACTTTTACCGGATGAAAACTGAAGACGCATACGTCAGACCATCGACAGCTACCGACAGGCTCACCGTGCCGCGATGCCCCTATTGAATGGGAAGCGTCTTCAAGCACCTTAAAACCAAATTCCTGTGCCAATTCCCATATTGCTTCTTGATGCGTTGGCTGTCCGGCGTAGTGCACCGGAACGACGACCTTTGGTAGACACTCGTTCTTGCGCGCCTTCAACAATTTTTCTTTCAAATGCGTCAGACTTAGATTCCAATCCTCGGCATCAATGTCAACGAAATCGATATCAGCGCCACAATAGAGAGCACAATTTGCCGATGCCGCAAAGGTATTTGGTACGGTCCAGAGGCAATCCCCCTCTCCAAGCTGCAATGCCATACACGCGACATGCAGCGCTGAGGTACCGCTGTTGACCGCAACTGCATACTTCGCGCTGACGCGATCAGAAACGGCTTTTTCGAATCTCGGCACAACCGGTCCCTGAGTCAGAAAATCGGAACGCAATACGGAAACGACCGCATCGATATCCGCCTGCGTAATGTCCTGGCGCCCGTACGGGATCATTTCTGCCCGGCTACCTCGTTCATCGCGATAATGTCATCGACCGTTAGAAAATGTGGATTCGTGCCGGACTGAAACTCGAATCCCTGTGCAACCGGTACGCCGCTCTCGCCCAGTTCGTTCACTTCAAAATCCGCTATCCCCGAGAATTGAATTGTCGGCTTAATCACGTAGTGGTCCGGAAACTCTAATGTCAGGTGAGAATCGTCGATGGGGCACATAATTTCGTGCAATTTCTCTCCTGGACGGATGCCAATGATCTTGTGTCGTAAGTTCGGCGCCATTGCTTTTGCCAAATCCACTACCCGAATTGACGGGATTTTTGGCACGAATATTTCGCCACCATGCATACGGGCGAAATTCGTCAGCACGAATTCCACACCTTGCTGAATCGTGATCCAGAATCTCGTCATTCGTTCATCGGTAATCGGCAAGTGGTCGCGCTTGTCCTCAATGCATTTCTTAAAGAACGGCACCACCGATCCTCTCGAACCGACAACATTGCCGTATCGAACCGCTGAGAATCGCGTTCTGTGGCCGCCGGAAAAATTATTAGCCGCAACAAACAATTTGTCAGAGACGAGCTTGGTGGCCCCGTACAGATTGATTGGATTGGCCGCTTTGTCTGTTGATAACGCGATAACTCTGTATACGTTGCTCTCGAGCGCGGCGTGAATCACGTTTTCTGCACCGTGAATATTGGTCTTGATGCACTCCATGGGGTTGTATTCCGCGGCTGGCACCTGTTTTAGCGCCGCCGCATGAATAACAAAATCTACGCCGTTCATGGCCTGGACTAGTCGAGCCCTGTCGCGCACATCGCCTATAAAATATCGCATACAGCTCTGATCGAATTCGTGCTGCATCTCGAACTGCTTAAGTTCGTCGCGACTATAGATTATCAACCGTTTCGGTTTGCTCTTCTCAAGAAGAGCCCGGGTGTATTGCTTGCCAAACGAACCTGTACCGCCAGTAATCAGGATAGATTTACCGTCAAACATGCTTGAAAGATTTTTGATCATGCTAGTGTCGCTGCCTGAGCCATTTGTTGGAAGCTTTGGCTGCTTGCCAAAAGCTCGTCATAATTGCCCTGCGCAACCACGCGCCCTCCCTCCAATACCACGATACTGTCGCACCGCTGAACCGTTGAAAGCCTGTGCGCGATAATCAGAATCGTAAGATCGCGTGACAGTTTGTCAATAGCGCTCATCACGGACATTTCTGTCGTGTTATCGAGCGCGCTGGTCGCCTCATCCAGGATCAACACGCTTGCATCCTTGTAGAGCGCCCTGGCGACCCCGATTCGTTGTCGCTGACCGCCGGACAGTCTCACACCCCGCTCACCGACCATCGCCTCGTAGCCAAGCGGACCATTTTCTATGAATTCCGCGATTTGCGCCTGACTTGCAGCCTGGCGAACTCTGCCCATGTTGATCTCATGCCTGGGAACGCCAAACGCAATATTTTCTGCCAGTGTGGAGTCCGCCAGGTAAATGTTCTGCGGAACGTGCGCAAGCGACATTTGCCACGCCCGGGTTCGCCGTCCAACCAGTGGTTCGTTGTCAACCGTGATTTCACCTTCCGTCGCAGTCAAAAGGCCCATGAGCAAATCGAGTAACGTACTTTTGCCACTACCAGTGGCGCCGACAATACCGACTCTCGCACCCTTCTTGACGGTAACATCGAGGCCATCTAACACCCAGGGTCCGTCATCCGTATAACGAAACCTGAGTTTCCGCATTTTGATATCTTCCTGGAACACAAGCGGAGGAGGCGCCGCCTGTAACATGTCGTTTGGCAGAGGTTGATCCAACAATTCGATAGTATCGACCAGCGTTGCCTGACTACCAGCCACACTAGCCCACGAACTGTACCCTTGCTGAAGTGCAGGCAGCAGTCGCTGGGCTCCCAGTGCCAACGCAACCAATGACGGCAGCGCTGCAGCAATTCCTCCATCCTCAAAACTCAAAACGTACGCGAGAATTGCAATCAACACCATGCCGACAGCTTCGATCGCGAATCTTGGAAACTGACCCAGGAATACATTGTCACCGACGGCGACCCTTAACGGGCGGTCTGCGCGTCGATACACGTCGCAAAAAACGGGTTGCGAACCATCGAGGAGAACATCGCGGATGCCCCCGAGCCCTTCCTGAAGTGCTTTCACCACCTGGGTTTGCTCATTGGCAATACGTTCACCATTTCGTTTGAGCCGCCACCTCGCGAACCAGCTGATAATAAGGTAGCTGCCGCCAAAACCGCCCACGGCAACCAGTGCGACAACATAGTTTATTGCGATCAATGCCGACATGATTGCAACGAGCAACACGATCGAACTGATCAATGTGATCATCGGCAGCATGACCCCAAGCACCGTATTCCCAACCTTGTTCGCAATGCCGCTGATCATTTCGCTGCTGCTGCGACCCACGTGTACGCTGTATGGTTGATAGAGCGTTCGGCGATAAATCTCGATACTCAAATCGGAACCACTCAAAAACGTTATTCGTGTACTAACGCGAACGAGCAAAAGGCGGACTGCACCCGCCAGGACCGCAGCCGTGGCAAACGCGATCGTCAACGGTAGTACAAGTTCGGCACCTGTGCTAATGCCGGTAGCGCGAGCGAAACTGTCCACGAACCGATATTGCATCACCGTATCCGGGGCGGCCAGGACACCGATAAACGGCAAGACCATTCCTAAACTGACGATTTCAGCGAGACCGCTTAACAACATCAACAGTAACAACAGCAGGAACTGCCGTTGGCGGACAACGCCAACATGGTGCCAGAGCCGCGGTAGCAAATAACGGAGATCTTGAGAATTCATTCGTCGCCGCACAAACAAGAGCAGACTTCATGTGAATATTTGTCAGTCAGTCTAATCCATCCGGTGTCAGTCATTGGATCTGATCTTAACGATGAGATTACGGAGCAGCACGAAAATGACAGCAATCAGAGCGCCGAACACTGTGCCGGTTACAACGATCAACTTCCGATTTGGACTCGAGCGAATCTCTGGCGCCACTGCCGGGTCAACAACAGTGAATGCGTATTCAGCACGAGCATTCGCGAGCATCATTGTCTTCATCTCGTTTTCGATGAGGTTGTACATCACGTTTTGTATTTCAACCACATTTGTTCTTTCGATCTGGCCATTAAGATATTCAACGTTGGCAGCAGCCTCGTCCTGAGCTCGAGTACGAATGATCTCATTGGCAAGGTCGATGAATTGGTTAGCCCAAGCCGCTGCAACTTCCGGATCGGTCCATTGCACGGCCACGATAGTTGTGCCCTCCGCGGAATCCTCTCGAATCGACAGCACAAGCTCCTGAAACTGCTTGACGGCCAACCAGAGCGATAACGAATCGTCTCCCTCCGGAGATAGCACTGGCAATAGATCATGTCGCTTTATGAATTCTTCAATCAACTTGCGAGATTCAAGTATCGCCTGCGCCTCGCGACCCGCTCCGGCTCCTGGCATGCTCACGCCAGCAAGACTTGCAAGACCACCGAATTGACTTGCAAGTGATGCAGCACCCCCCACATTGTTCTGGCTGGCTCTCGTGACGACTGTCTGTGCGCTAAATACATGGGTAGCCGTCATCGCATAGTAGATTGATCCGATACAGAACAATAAGGAAATGACAGCGATAGCTATTTTGCCTTTCCATAGGACGCGAATGGTCTCAACGACGTTAATTTCGTCTTGCGCATTCGCACTGGCGTTTCGGAGTGGATTCATCAAATTCTCACAAAGCAGTTTCTGTCCCTGAAGTCGCCGCCGGCAATATCGCAGGGGTAACACACCGGACATTTCGAGCCATAGATGCAAATCATACTGATTCCATTCGTGACCGCCGAAATTACAAGACCGAAAACATTACCGCCCGACGCGAAATCCGAATATCACCTACACAAAATCCGTACCGCCAGAGAATTATCCTAGTTATCGAAGGTTCTTACTGCCGAAACCGCTATGGCGGCCTGGTACAGAATCTGCGTGACATTTGTCCACAGCGTCAATGGTCTTATCTTGTCAGTTTCGAGCGGCACTACGATCGTATCGCCCGGCCGCATTTGCGCAGAATCGCGCCTCGTAAACCACCTGGAACGACCGCCGGCGACGACTGCGCCGCTGGCTCTGACAACGTAAACAAGTTTCTTGTCCGCGCGACGCGTAAGACCGCCACTCATCGCAACATAATCGTCGCGAGAAAGGCCTGGCTGATACAAATGTGATGTGTTTTGCTGAGTCTCCCCGATGACGGTGACCTCTTGCGCGATCTTCGGCACTAGTAGTCGGTCGCCATCCCTAAGTTCGAGGTCTCCGGTCTGACTGGTCTTGTTTCCGGCGGATTCGAGTTGATCCAGGTTGATGACCAGACGACCGACGGCCTCAGTTGACCGAAGTTGCGTAAGCAATGACTGCCCGGTTGATTGCGTGTTGACAGACGAGGAATCTCCAGTTTGCAGGGACAAGGAAATTAAATCCGACTCAAGTCGCCGGGCCAGAACCTCGATTTGCTCCTGCTCCCTAGCCCGAAGTGACTCACGCAGAAAGATTGCGCCCTCAGGGAAGGCAGCGTTACTCAGTCCGCCCGCCCGCTCCAGCAGATCCGACAGCGTTTCGCCTCGCCGAATGCGGTAGTCGCCGGGAAACATGAACTCGCCTTCAAGTGTCACCGTCCACAGAGAATCCCAGTCCGGCAATCCACTAATTCTCAGATTGTCGTGTTCCTGGAGCGCCAGATCCGCCGATCCAGTCCCGCTCAGAATACCCTCCAAATCGATGTCGATTATCTCGGTATTCCTGAAGTCGTTGCCAACCACCTCATAGCGCACTAACTCCGCCTTGACTGAATAAGCATCTTCGGCAAGATTGCCGCCTGCTCTTATCAGGTCGCTGACACGCATTCCCGGCTCCAGCGGATAGGCGCCGGGTGAATGAACCTGACCGCTAATGCTAACTTCAAGATACGGCTCGCCGAATCGAGCCTGCAATTTCAGCTCTTCCAAAATGGGCTGCACGACCCTCTGCCTGCCGAATTCCAGGCTGAACACTTGCACAGTATCCAGTGGCCGTAATGCAATATTCTCATTTGAGCGCGGATCATCCAGTGCGGCCGCCAGATTCGCCGAAACGACGCTCACCCGCTGGTCGGATTGGTTGACGCGCCGAATCAGGATGTAAGCGTCATCCACGCCTGGCTGCAGCGCAGAACGATCTTCTATCAAGTCTGACAATCGCATGCCTGGTCGCCATTGGTACGGGCCCGGTCTGTAAACATGTCCCTGCAACGTCACTGAGTCTTCAACAACCGGCAATACTCTAGGTATGGTGAGCGTGTCGCCCGCACGGGCACTAAGGTTGGTCGCGTCACTGCTGTTGGCGTCAATTGAGACTACAGTGCGCCGTCGACCGGTCTCTATTCGTTCCAGAGTTGCGCCTGCCGGATAAGCGTCGGGTGTCAGGCCGCCTGCCAATCCAACGATATCCACAACCGAAGACTCGTTGCGGACCTCGTAGATAGCCGGACGCTTGACGGCGCCGCCGACACCAATCTGGGGACCAACCGGCGGGATAAATATAACGTCGCCGGGTTGCAACCGACTATCGCCAGATGTATCCCCGAATAGCAACAGATCGTAAGCATCGAACCGGGAAACGACATCGCCACCGCGCTTAAGTTGGATATCACGCATGGACCCCACGGGACTAACACCACCACTTCGATACAAAACACTGCTAATCGTCGCCAGACTGTTAACGATATACGATCCAGGTCGGTTCGCATCACCCAAAACGAAGATACGAATAGATCGCAGCCGCCCCATCGTTACGCTGACCTGCGTGCCGATTAGCATTTGCTGAACACGGCGATTGATATCCGCGCGAAATTCGGAAAATGGTAGTCCCGAAACGGTCACAGGGCCCAGCTGGGGCAGATTCAGGATGCCGTCACGTGAGACTTCGAATTCGTAGATCTCATTGACGTTGCCAAATAACTGAGCACGCACACTATCGCCTGGCCCGAGAACATAATCTGCGGGCACTGGGCCAGTTGTGACTGGCGCAAATTCGAACTCGGCGGACTCGAACAGTTCATAGCCGAAAGGCTCAAGTGCCGCGCTGCCGGTTTCGATAGAATCAAGGATTGCGACCGCTACATCAAACAAATTGAGCGATGGTTCAGCTAGTAGTCGACGCTCGATCTGCTCTGCCGTTAATCCGAGTAGCGGAATTTCAGGGAGCCCTGGCAATGCCAGCACGCCGGACTCGGTTAGCGTATAGAAGTGGCTCCCGCGCACGCTCTTTAATGCCGCATCCTCCGCCAATTGACTCTGCTGCTCAGCGGACAAATCGAATTTCGGATTCAGGTTGATTACCAGAGCGGAACTACCTTCCGCACGCGGTTCCTCATCGGCGAGTAGCAAGTCCTCGTCACCAGCATCACGGGATTGAGGCGGCGACGTAGGCTCCTCCGAGAGGCTACTCAGGCCGCCCGGGCTTCTGCCCGTCTGGCCCAGTTCCTCCAATCGTCGCAGTGCCTCCTGGCGTTGGGCCGGTGGCAGCTGATTCAGCATGGCCTGCTGTTCGGGCGTAAGCGTTATTCCCTGCGAAAACGCGACAGACGAAGACATCAGCAGAAGAAGGACGGCGAGGTATCGCCAAAAAGCGAGTGCAATGCGCCCTATGCAGTCTCGTCTCATGTCAATCAAGCGAAGGCTCCGATTCCAATTCGCGGATTGTACCAATGTTCACGGCGCTGAGTAGAGTTTATGCGTCAATTGTGTGAACTGGAAACGGCGCCCTGGCCAAGTCATCGATTGCCTGGCCGTAAGCGTCGGACAGGTCGAATTGAATGGAAATTCCCGCAGTTTCGATCGCTAAAGTCGGTCGGACCGTCCTTAGCGAAAGCAAGGCGATTCTGCCCATGCGCTACGCATTTGCAATCAGAATTGGCAGCTTTTGCTAGACTCCCGCTTTGATACCGAACCGCCAGACGAAAACGCCGCTGAGAATATTGGCGCCGGAGGTCGATGCATGCAAGTCTGTTTGGGCCACCTGATACTATGAACGATCCTCTGGATCGAGTGTTGGTCGCGAAATTTTCTAACAAGTGTCAACTGAACTCTGGTTGATCAATATTGAGGACTCCTTAGGCAGATGGTATTTGAGCAAACAGGTCTTCCCGGAATCGTAAAAATAATTCCGAAGGCACACGAGGATTCGCGGGGTTTTTTTGTTGAAAACTGGCAATCGAAAAAGTTTTCGCAAGGTGGAATTGACGCTGTGTTTGTACAAGAAAACTTTAGCCATTCTTCGCGAGGTACACTCCGTGGGCTTCATTATCAGATCCAGCAGCCTCAGGGACGGCTCGTTCGCGTAGTACAGGGGAAAGTTTTCGATGTATCGGTGGATCTGCGCCGTTCTTCGCCACATTTTGGTCAATGGACCGGTGAGATACTGTCGGCGGAAAACAAACATCAGCTGTGGGTTCCGCCGGGATTCGGACACGGTTTTCTGGTGCTCAGCGAAACCGCGGGATTCCAGTATAACTGTACTGATTTTTACGCCCCGGAATTCGATCGTTCGATCCGCTGGGATGATCCTGCCATCGGTATCGACTGGCCACTGCCTGACGGCCAAAGACCACTGCTATCAGAAAAGGATGAAGCTGCGCCGAACATGAGCGGTGCCGAATGTTATCCATGAGCATTTAACCTGGACCGTTCTCACCATTGAGAATCGTCGACAAGCTCGCGCCATCAATTCCCGGATTCTCCCGCATAGATTGAAGGCCGCCCCCTCCCGAGTTCATTGCCTCAACCAAATTTCACTGGGAGCTCCAGCGAATGAATCCCGTGAATTCCGAAGTGTCCGTATCGGTTACCTCGTCGTCCAGCCAGGTGTAGCCGACACCGGCATAGATCTTACCGAATGCGAGCTGTCGTTGGTGACTGACCTGAACGTCGGTTAATCGCTGCGGCGTCGCCGACACGGTGTGGCGACTATCCGGTACTCCGGACCGATTGATCTCAATATGACGCAATAATACGTTCCAGCTATGCCCGGCAGGTTCCACCAGCGTTGAGCCCAGGCTATAGGACAATCCATCACCATCCATCGAGTGGCCGATCGAACGTCCCTTATAACGATACCCCGTTACGAATACTGAGCTGTTATAGGCACAATTCGGTACCGCGGAACCTTCTCCAAGGGCCCCCAGATGACAGCTCGAATTGGCAAATTCCAGATGCGTCCGGTGAGACCAACTGCCGACCATTCCCCAATGCTCCATACCGACCTGGTGGAGCCACTGATGCAGCTGAGCACCGGTCTTGCGCGTATCCTCGGCGGTCCATTGCAGGTAAAGTGCCACCGGTATTTGGCGCGGCAATGTCCAGCGCACATCAAAACCACCAAGCTGATTCCCTGGCTCATCTTCCGGGTCAACATTGGCGCCCTGATTGTCATTGCCGTTCAGCACGCGGAAGAATGCATCGAAATCGCAATCCCTGCCGCTGCCACACCATTGCGCGGCACGTGACAGGCCAATTTCGAGGCCGCGAACCGGTCGAAAGCTGGCCCGAAATCCCCAGAGAAGCCCGTCTTCGATCACTCGATCATCGTCGAGAAGGCCCATAAAACTCGTCAACGTCCAGGGCCCCATCCACGCAAACCATTTTGAATTCGACGCAAGACTTGCGTTTCTCTGAATACCGATGCTTGGAAACGGGCGGGCATTCGTCGACAGAATCAGACTGCCATCGCGCCCCGGACCCCACCAGCGTTCCTGCCATCCAGCCGATAGCATCCAGTTGCCAACCGCTGCACCAATGTAGGTGCCATCCGGCCGGACTTCATCGCCATCGAATGGATCGTCAACATAGGTCGCGCTCAGGTTGAACGCAAAACGCTCCCCCAGCCAGGACATTCCCGCACTGACCTCACCATCGGTGCGCGGCGTATTCTCGAATGTACGGATAGACCGCGGATTGCTGGCGCCGCTACCTGAAAAGGTTACCAACGGAGAATCCATTTCCATCTCCGATCGACCACGTCTGCGCACTCGGTCCAGCGCCGCGCGAACGTCACTCGGTAGATCTCCGATTGACGCCTCCTGTAAGCCGTTATCGATATCGCCCCAAGCCATCGGCCAGGCCGTCATCGGTATGTTCATGACGCCGGAATCGGTCAAAAGCTGCAAATCGTTTCGAAGCCGCGTATCGCCGGGCCCCACCCACGGCTCAGCCAGCGCAACGTCAGCTGCGATCAAGCTGACTAAAACCGGCACAAGCAAGCGAAATCTCGAGAGTCGACTCATCGAACGGGGTAACCGATATTCCACGCCAGATACGCCCGCGAGCGATTCTTATCCGTGCCGCTCAACACATCTTCTTCCCGAGTTAGTCCCGCGCCGATTTCTATACGGCCTATGCCTGTTGTTTTCCCGTACGAGATGTCGAAACTGTGGAAATCCCGGCGAGTTGGCGTCAGGCTGTTACGACTGTCCGGACTGCCACCCCTGTTCAACGCTCCAAACCTGAGTAACACTTCCCATTCCGTCCCGTTTTCGTGCATTAACAAGATCCCTGTCGAAGCGATCCGCGCGTCATTATCAGCTGCGTGACCGACAGATCGCCCTCGATAGCGATAGCCAGTTTCGTAGACGCCGTGATTATAAGCACAATTGAATAATTCGGTAGACCGGTGAAAGCGACAACTGGTGGCAGCGAACTCCGCAAACCAGCGCTTCTGCCATGTCCTGCTTCGATTTCCATGGCTTTCGACGCCGAATTGGCCCAGATATCGACTGGGAAAACCGCCAGCCTCGTCTTCGCCGATGACCTGGCCGTAAATTGCGAACGGTAATCCGTAGAGTTCATGAGCCCAGCGAAAATCTATGCCGGCGAGTTGATTGCCCGGCTCGTTGTCTGCGCCAATGCCCTGCTCGCCCTGATTGTCATTACCAAACAACAGGTCGATGAAAGTATCGAGCCCGCAGGGTCGGCTATCGCCGCACCATTGCGCTGTCCTGGACAAACCAATCTCGAGAGCGGGGATGGGTTTGAAATTGAAACGCAGGCCAAAGAAACGCGCATTGGGTATCTGGCGATCTGTTTCAAATTGGCCATAGTGCACCGCCAGATCCCACGGTCCGAGCCAACTCAGCCATTTTGATTCGAAGGCGTCAGTAAAATTGCGATCGATCGATATCGATGGAATCGGCCGGGCGTTATTGGATAAAATCAAACTGCCGTCCCATCCCGGCCCCCACCACCGATCAAGCGTATTCGCGCTGACAGAGAAATTGCCCAGAAGCGCAGCGATGGAGCTGCCGTCTGCCCGATAGCGCTCGCCATCGCTCGCGTCATCGACCACCTGGCCGTTAAGGGACAGCGTAAGCCAGTTGCCCGTCCAGCTCACGCCGGCGCCGATTTCAGCAGCCTCACGCGGCGTATCCGCAAAACCGCGAATCCTGACCGGCTCTTCGGCGAGCGACAGGTTCGCGCGATAGAGTAGCTGATCGGTTCGGGTTTCCTGCTGGGCGCGCGCGCGGACTCGCAAGTAGGCCTGATAGATGCTGGAACCCGGATCTACGTTGAGATCAGCAGCCAGAATATCGGCTGCAACGGGGCCCCAGGATAGTGGCCATGTCGTAACGGGTCCGCTGATGATACCCCTGTCTGCGAGCAATTGGATATCGGCCCTGAGCCCAATATCACCCGGCTGAATTGTTGGATCTGCGGCGCCCTGCGCGGGCAGGATAATAACCAGTAGCCACATTTTGCAGAGAAATCCGCGCATATCGCTGTAGCCTAACGGCACTGACGCTACGGGCGCCAGTTCTTTACTCGGGCCAGCAGTCCGTTCGTGGATTCGTTCCCAGCTACACTGTCGGGATGTCCGCTCAGCAATTTGAAACAGTCACCGGCGAGGCGCTTGCCCAGTTCAACGCCAAATTGATCAAACGAATTGATTCCCCAGATAACGCCCTCGACAAAGACCTTATGCTCATACAAGGCAATGAGTTGCCCGAGCGTGTTAGGGGTCAGTTTTTTCAGCAGAATCGTGTTGCTCGGGCGATTGCCTGGATGAATACGATGCGATGAATCCGTATCCTGGTAGCCATCCATCAATGCCTCGCTCTGTGCGAGACAGTTGGCGATGGCGAGATCCTGTTGCGCCTGGGAGCCACCGGACGAAGCGACAGGCAGGATGAAGTCAGCAGGCGCAAATCGAGTCCCCTGATGCAGCAACTGGTAGAACGAGTGCTGCGCATTCGACCCGGGTTCGCCCCAGATGATGGCGCCCGTTCTGGACTGGACTGATGCGCCGTCGCGCCGCACGCCCTTGCCGCTGCTTTCCATCTGCAGTTGTTGCAAGTAAGCCGGAAATCGGTCCAGGCGATTGTCGTACGGCAAAATTGCCTGACTGTCTGCACCGAAAAAATTGTTGTACCAGATACCCAGCAGCGCCAGCATCACCGGCATATTCTCGTTCAACGGAGCAGTTCGAAAATGCTGATCCATGCATCGCGCACCAGCCAGCATTTCCCGAAAACGAGTGGCACCGATAACGAGCGCCAGCGAAAGTCCAACGGCAGACCAGATCGAATACCGACCACCTACCCAGTCCCAGAAACCGAAGCGATAGTCAGGATTGATGCCAAACTCATCCATCGCCGCATGGTTTGTTGATGCCGCAGCAAAATGCTGACTGATTGCCGACGCGCCGAGCCGGTCGGAAATCCAGTCTGCGGCAGCGCTGGCATTCGTCATGGTTTCCTGGGTTGTGAAAGTCTTCGAGCAAATGACGAAGAGCGTCTCTTCCGGATCCAGCTGAATCATGAGATCAGTCAATTGCGTGCCATCAATATTCGAAATGCTGTGGAAACTCATTCCAGGCGACCAGTAGTGGCGCAGCGCGCGACTGGCCATTACGGGACCGAGATCTGAACCACCGATTCCGATATTGACAATGTTTTTCAGCTGACGCCCGCTGCAACCAAGCAGTCGGCCCTGCTGAACACCGTCGACGAAACCCGTTACCTGTTCGAGCGTTTGCCAGATCTCAGCAACGCCGGGCACGTCGGCCGCTACACCGTCCGATGGCGTAGAACGCAACGCTACATGGAGAACACTGCGGTCCTCCGTATTATTGAGCGCCTCGCCGGCAAACATGGACTCGATGGACGCGGGAACTCCCGACTCCTCTGCCAGCCCGACGAGTAGTTCCCTGGTCCTGGCGTTGACGATGTTCTTCGAGTAGTCCAGGAACAGGTCGCCGGCGGAAAACGAATAGCCAGCAAATCGTTGCTCGTCCTCGCCGAACAAACCCGCGATATTTTTCGATCGCATATCGGCGGCGAGGTGTTTCCCCAGCGCCTGCCAGGACGGCAGGTCAGTCGGGTAGGCGTCGCTCAGTTCCTTGGCGCTCACGTTACTTCAGGTCGATTCCATAGTAATCGACATACCAGTCAACAAAATTTTTGACACCAGTCTCTATCGGAGTACTCGGCTGGTAGCCGACGTCATTGGCAAGGTCCTCGGTATCGGCATATGTGTCCGGTACGTCGCCCGGTTGCAGGGGCAGCAGGTTCTTCTCCGCCGTGCGGCCGACGCACTCCTCGATAACCTCGATGTAACGCATCAGTTCGACTGGCTGCTGGTTGCCGATATTGTAAATCCGGTACGGCGCGCGGCTGGTACCAGGATCCGGATTCGCAGCATCCCAGTCAACATTCGGTTCCGCGGTATGGTCCATCGTTCTGATGACACCTTCGACGATATCGGCAACATAGGTAAAATCACGCCGATGTCTGCCGTAGTTAAAGACGTCGATGGGATTTCCTTCGATTATGTTCTTGGTGAACATGAACAGCGCCATGTCGGGTCGTCCGAAAGGACCATAGACGGTAAAGAAACGCAGTCCCGTCGTCGGCATGTCGTACAGGTTGGAGTACGTGTGCGCCATCAGTTCGTTTGCTTTCTTGGTCGCCCCGTAGAGCGCCAGCGGGTGATCGACATTTTGATGAATCGAGAAAGGCATCGACGTGTTTGCGCCATAGACAGAACTCGATGACGCGTACACGAGATGCTGTACGCCGTGGTGACGGCAACCTTCCAGCATATTCATCGTGCCTACGATATTGCTTTCGATATAGGAATGCGGATTCTCAATCGAATAACGCACACCGGCCTGCGCAGCAAGATGCACAACTTTGTCAAACTTCTCATCCGCAAAAAGTTTGTCCATCGCTCCTCGATCAGCAATATCTGCGCGAATCATTTTGAACTGTTCGAATGGATCGAGCGTCGCCGCCCGCGCTTCTTTGAGACTGACGTCGTAGTAGTCATTGAAGTTGTCAACGCCAACTACAGTATCGCCGCGCTCAAGCAGCTGTTTTGCTGTGAATGACCCAATGAAACCGGCGGCACCTGTTACAAGAATTTTCATAGATTTCCAGTTTCTCTCAGCATCTCGATGGCAATCAGGGTCTTTATCTTGCTGCTAAAGGCGACCATCAACTGCCTCCTTCGGTAACAGGTATTTGATATCGAAGAAAACCGCATCATTCTTGCCAAATGCCTTGATGCCCTGCTCGCCAAGGTCCTTGAACTGCTGGTGCGCAACGGCAAGAATCACAACATCGTACGCGCCCCGCTCTGGCGCTTCTGTAAGGTCTATCCCGTATTCCTGTGCACACTCGTCACGATCAACCCAGGGATCGTGCACGTCAACGTCAGCGCCGTAGCTCGTTAACTCGGAGACAATATCAACGACCTTTGTGTTGCGCACGTCGGGGCAATTCTCCTTGAAAGTAAGTCCCATGATGAGTACGCGCGCCCCGTTGGGCTGCACGCCTTTTGACAACATGATCTTAACGACTCTTGAAGAGACATAGAGCGACATGTTGTCGTTGATACGTCGCCCGGCAAGAATCATCTGCGGGTGATAGCCGAGCTGCTGTGCTTTGTAAGTCAGGTAGTACGGATCGATGCCGATACAGTGACCACCAACGAGGCCCGGTCGAAACGGCAGGAAATTCCACTTCGTCCCGGCGGCCAGCAGCACCTCTTCCGTGTCGATGCCGACCCGTTCGAAGATCATCGCCAGCTCGTTGATTAACGCAATATTGACATCGCGCTGCGTGTTCTCAATGACTTTCGCCGCCTCCGCGACTTTAATGCTCGACGCTTTGTGCGTGCCGGCGGTAATTATCGAAGCGTAGACATTATCAATATAGTTTGCGGATTCAGCCGTCGATCCTGAGGTCACTTTCAGTATGGTCGGCAGGCGATGTTCGTGGTCTCCGGGATTGATTCGCTCAGGACTGTACCCGACGAAGAAATCCTCGTTGAACTTAAGACCAGACCCGTTTTCCAAAAATGGAATACAGAATTCTTCCGTAGCACCCGGATAGACTGTCGACTCGTAAACGACGATATCGCCCTTTTTCAAAATTCCGCTGATCGCCATGCTCGCATTGCGCAATGGCGTCAGCAGCGGTCGATTGCCGCTGCCAATTGGGGTCGGCACGGTAACGATAAAGAAATTACAGGCGGCGAGATCGTCAACGTTTGAGCTGTAGGTCAACTCTGACGCTTCGGCCAATTCGTAGTCTGGCACCTCGAGCGTCGAATCGGTGCCCCGTGACAGTTCTTCTATACGAGATGCTTTGACGTCGAAACCGACGGTCGGATACTTGCGTCCAAACTCGACCGCCAGCGGCAGGCCGACATACCCCAGCCCGATCACTCCGATACGAATGCCATGCAAATCGAAGGTCATAAATGAAGACCATAGATGCTAATGCGAATATTGTTGATATCAATGTTCATGGAATTCCTGGTTCGCTCGCGATACTCGTAAGCCGCTGATTCTATTGCGAAGCGGCATTAAAACACAGGGGTTAGTGAATACTTGGTGACATGAGTCGCACGAAAATTCGTGCCCCCAATGTAAGAAAGGCCCAATCCGCCCTCGATCCCAAATAACGCTCGCCGGGTCGGTGCGGATTGATCGCGACCATCCATGATCGCACCCTTCACTTCGTTCAGGCGTCCTTCGGACGCCCAAATTCGCTCCCGGCGAATCTGTGACCTTTAGCACAGACGCCACAAGGCGTGCTGGCGCCATATTACAAAAAAAGGCCGTATTATAACGGCCTTTCAATGTCCATCGGGGTCAGCGTCCGGCCCTGACCCCATATTCCGTAATTCCTATTGAGCCATTTGCATTCCGAATGTGGTATTCGGCAGCGGATTCTCGTAGAAATCGAAGAACATCCAGAATATCACCGATGAGACCAGAAGCGTCAGGATCATGACCGGCGTGCCCTTTCTGAACCACAGGCCCGGTGTGATGCGATATTTCGGATCGCCTGTCTCCATGGCGAGGCGCTCAGAAATTGTCACGATAAATACGTTGGCAGTCGATCCAAGATGGGTGCCGTTGCCGCCCATGCCGACGCCAATCGCCAATGCCCACCAAAGCGGGGTCACGTTAATGCCCTGGCTGTCCATGCCCATGATGATCGGAATCATCGCCGCCGTGAACGGGATGTTGTCGATCGCCGCAGAGAAAACCGCCGAGCCCCACATCAACACGATGCAGGCCGTCATCAGGTCTGCCTGCACGAACGGCTGGATATACTGCCCGATATACATCAGGAACTGGCTCTCTTCCACGCCACCGACGAGAATGAACAGCGAGATGAAGAACATCAGCAGGGACAGCTCGGTCTTCGAAAACGCCTCGTCCAGCTCAATGTGATGCGAGATGAAGACGATGGCCGTGAGGCCGATCGCCGCTACGAACCACGGTTCCCAGTGCAGGGCGTGGTGCAGGATGAACAGGATGGTCATGCCGCCGAGGACCCACAGCGACGTATACCAGGTCTGCGGATCTTTGATGACTTCCTGGTCGCTGAAGTCGGGCATCTGCGGATGCTCAGCCAGTTCCTTGCGAAACAGGAACTTGAGGAAATACAGGATGACGATCCAGGCGGCAAATACGATACCGCCCATGTGATAAACGAAAGTATTGAAGCTGATGTCAGCCGCGGAGCCGATCATCAGGTTCGGCGGATCGCCGACCAGTGTCGCGACACCGCCGATATCAGACAAGAGGGCTGCCGCGAGCAAATAAGGGATCGGCGGAATTTTCATTGCGCGGCAAATCAGGATGATCAACGGACCGAAGATAATCACCGTCGTAACGTTGTCGAGCAAGAGCGACAGTCCCGTCACCAGCGAACCCATCAGCGCCATCATGAAGAACAATCGGCCTTTCGTGATATCCGCAATTTTGTAGGCAAGATACTGGAATCCGCCAGTCGGGATCATGATGCCGACGATCGTCATCATGCCACCGAGAAGAAATACCACGTTCCAGTCGACCGCTTCGACCGCCAGCTCGGTGTCATAGAAGCCCATATACTGACCCGTCAGTATCATCAGGCCGGCGCCGCCCATGGCAAACTTGGTACGGTGGAAACCGTGCACAGCCTCGGTGAAGATACCAACGAAGGTAACGGTTAAGATGATTCCCGACACCAGCATGCTGGTGTTCCAGGTTAACGGCCTACAAGATTTTCCATAGCTCAATTCTCGGTTATTGGTATAAGGCCTTGAATTTCAGGCAAAAAATAAGGCGGCAAACTCGCAGCTGTCGCCCATCCCCCAATGTTCGGCAGGCAGCATATCATCGGCTGACGCACTTGCCATCCGTAGTCGCGTGCTAATCGGTCTATTTCACTGACCGCGAAACAGGCACGGACCGTCCTCGTGCAGCCTGTCGAGCAAAGCCTCATGCGCCGCAGCCTCGGCATCTGTGGCCTTCACGACAACCAGGTTCAGGTCATTTCGCCGCGGTCGAACCATGACCTCCTCACCAACCCCGACATCGATTCCCTCGTCTTCATCGAGCAACAACGCAGCCTGCCCGCCGGTCATTGCCAGGTATACGCGTGCCAGCAGCTCCGCGTCGATCAGAGCCCCGTGGACGTCCCGTTTGGACGCGTCCACCTGATAGCGTTTGCACAGCGCATCGAGACTGTTCCGCTGGCCAGGGTGCAATTCACGGGCGAGTGCCAAGGTATCCAGCACCATTGCGTGTTCAGTTAAAACGGGTTGCGGGTGCTGCATTAGCCGTAACTCGTGCTCCAGGAAACCGACATCAAAATCGGCGTTGTGGATCACCAGTTCACTGCCTTTCAGGAACTCAAGCAGCTCCCCGACAATCTCGGGAAAACGCGGCTCGCCGTCGAGATCAGCGCGACTGATCCCGTGCACGCGCTCGGCACCCTCGTCTATGTCGCGATCGGGATTCAGAAAACGATGATATTCGCGGCCAGTGAGGCGACGATTGACCAATTCGACACAGC
>JBPCYD010000223.1:0-5399 GCA_051007895.1 Woeseiaceae bacterium | reverse complement strand
GTTTCTCTGCCTGATTTGTGTTCTTTCAACACGCCAATGTCGCAAAGTTGTTTCAGGTAAACCGATGCTGTTTGTCGTTTGGCGACTCCGGCCGTCACGAGATTATTGATGCGACAGTAGGGTTGCTTGAAAAGCGCCTCGACCAGTTCCCACGAATACATTTTTGGCAATTGTATTTGTACAAACTGACTGGTGTGCTGCATTAACTCCCGAATGGCTTTGATCTTGTCAGTTGTCCAGATGCAGGTTTCTTCGATGCCTGCGAGCATGAACATGATCCAGGGACCCCAGGCCTGGTCAGTGGTGACCTCATGTAGGTATCTGTAGTACTCGCCCTTGTGGCGAATGATATGCCGACTCAAATAGAGAATAGGGGAGTTAAGCAGGCCCTGCTGTACCAGAAACAGGATATTGATAATTCTGCCCGTACGACCGTTTCCGTCTGTAAACGGATGAATTGCTTCAAACTGGTAGTGCTGAATAGCCATGCGCAGCAACGGGTCAATTTCAGTCATTTTGTGCATGAAATCAGACCAGTTTTCGAGCTTTTCCTGCAGCAGTTTCTGACCAATCGGAGGGGTATAGATAACTTCGCCCGTTTTACGGTTGCTCAGCCGAGTTCCCGGGTCATGCCGAATATCTAGTTCCAGATTCTTGATAGTGCTGCAAATGTGAATTGCCATATCAGTGTCCAGCATCTGGCGCTGCACCATCTTTGCGCCTTCAAATAAAGCAGTGCGGTAGCGCAGTGCTTCCTTTGTCGCCGCATCTGCCTTGTCTTCGGCTATGTCGACAAATTCGAACAGCTTGTCAGTGGTCGTAACAATATTCTCGATTTCGGAACTTGCGCGGGCTTCCAGCAACGGCAACGCGTTGACCAATACGGCGGCATTCGGAATGAGCTCCGCCGCCTGTTTCAACTCTGCGAGCGCAACTCTCGCCTTGATGCATTTCCTGAGGATTTCCTTTGTTTCGATCTGGTCCTCAGGGGGAGGCAGTGCCGGGAGTGAATTGAATGGTTCTGTCGCATCAAAAGCTCGCATGGTGGCGCTCCATCGTATTTATCCGAAATCCACTGGCCCTGGTTTTCTGTCGATCATTTCGACATTTGACGCTTAATATGTCGATAAATCGAGTTTTTATCGACATATTGTGCGCTGCTGTCGATTGCATCGACACGTTACCAAGATGTGTCGAAAAAATAGCACTTTATCGACACGTTTGGAGTATATGTCGATTTTGCAACCATAAGAGTGATGTAGTCGCGCTCGTAGCAAGTTATATGTCAATGCGCAAAAAGAACATTAAAAACAGTGTTTTGAGTGAGATTTATGGTTGCACAACCATTGCAGCGCAGGTTGGCGTCCGCGTTATGTCAAACTCTGCAGACGAACGCATTTCGTGTGTAGCGTGGCGGGCGGCCGAATTCGTGTCAGTCATTCACCCGATCCGGCAGCAGGAACTGATGGCGCGCCGCCGCTGAATTGATGCGTGCGCTCGTGTAGAAGGTTTCAATTATTCCCGGTTTGGAGGCGAAGAGATCCGGGTTTCGCTCGACGAATTCGCCCCATTCTCCGGGTGGGTCCCGTTCGATACGCTCGGCCACCAGGATCATGAAAAACCATGTAATGGTTTCGTGGTATTTGCCGGGTACGCCGAGTTTCCGGGTTAGCCGTTTTAGCGTTGATCGGTATCTGTCTATGCTCGAGATCAGGTCAAGGTCTCGAAGATACGACCAGGCGACAAACACATGTGACCGGTGATTAAAGCGTTCCGGATCGATCTCGAGGGCTTCAAATTCCTCGATCGTTGGTCCCGGTGACCGCGTTGCCGCGTCCTGGGTCAACGCCAATTTCATTCCCCGGCCTCGCGAAGTCGATGGCTGTCGGCCGCCGTCAGTTCACAGTGATAGATCTTTTTCAAATCCGCGATCTTTGATTGGGTCTCGGCAGAGAACGGCGTTTTCCCTTCAAATGTGTGCAGGACAATTCCTTCCAGCAAGTCTCCCAGGCTCAGGTCACAATATTCGGCCAGTCCTTTCAGCGTTTTGAGTAACGACTTTTCCAGTCGGACGCCAGTCTGGGTCCGCTCGACCAATTTACGATTCATATTGCCTCTTAATGATGTTATATAAATAACTTGGTAACATTATAACAACCTTCGAATGGCCTGTACACAGGGTCGCTACAAAAGCTTGCAGCTGACCGAAGTGGCACCGAATCAGTAGTGACTGTGATTCGCCAGCAATTTCGGCGTTCCAGATCAGGATGCAATAACAGGATCACGACAGGAGGAGTGTCTGTTGGCTGGAATTGGCGGTTTCAGCAGGGCTTAATTTTTGTCAGTTACCTTCCTTCTTGTTCCCTTTACTTTGGAACGATGTGCTTTGTCAGCAAGCCGTTTTTCCCTTGCTTTCCTGCTTGGCCTGGTTTTTTTCCTTACCTTTGGCTCGACCAGTCCCCTGCGAATAAGATCGGCAAATCGCCGCAATGCATCGGCGCGATTCTTGTCCTGGCTGCGTGAGCGCTGCGCCTTGATATTGATGACGCCCTCGGCCGAAATTCGATGATCCCTTAAGCCCATGAGGCGTGCTTTCACTTCTGATGGCAATGATGTCGACCGTTTAATATCGAATCTCAGGTGAATGGCCGTCGCCACTTTGTTGACATTTTGCCCGCCCGGGCCTTGCGATCGAATCGCATTGAGTTCGATTTCAGCCTCGGGTAGTTCGAGCTTGTCGTTAATTTTAAGCACGGCCCGTATTCAGTATCCCGAACGTGTCTTGCGCGTGGCAGGTAAATCGTACTCACTCATTGGAATATGTGAGAATGCGCAGCCTCGAACACCGCGACGTCGTAGCGAGTTTGCGTACATGCATCTAAGAAATATCATCATATTAACCAGTTGCCAGCTTATATCCGCGACGGGCGCAATAATCATGGTAACGCTCGGCGGGATCATTGGCACCAAGTTGTCTAGTGATCCGACTTTTGCAACGCTGCCGGTGTCAGTCATGGTGCTGTTCGGCGCTGCTACGGCGATTCCGGCAACGATGCTGATGCGCAGAATCGGTCGCAAGTTCGGCTTTGCGCTGGCGTCGCTCAGTTCCGTGGTAGCGATGGCGCTCGCCGGGGTTGCGCTCTATGTTGAGAGCTTTTCAATATTTGTTGTCGCCGGGGCTGCCTTTGGCCTGAACATGGCATTTACGCTGCAATATCGCTACGCGGCGGCAGAAAGCGTGGATCCTCGCTATTCCCCGCGTGCAATTTCCTTTGTTTTGCTGGGTGCTATCGGTGGCGCGATCGTAGGGCCGGAACTCGTCAAGTATGGCCAATATGCAATATCTTCAGTGCAATACCTCGGCACCTTGATTGCGTTGTCCGGTCTGTATGTACTGCAGGGCTTGCTGCATCTGACACTCGGACCGCTGCGAGGCGAAGGGGCAATGTCCGCCGAAGATTCAGTGCAGAGGCCGCTGCGGGCGATAGCGACACAACCCGTGTTCATTGTCGCCGTTCTCGGCGGTGCCGTCGCCTACGGTGTAATGACCTTTATCATGACAGCAACGCCGCTCAGCATGCATGTTCACGATGGCTTTTCGCTGGAGGACACCGCGCAGGTTATTCGCGGCCATGTGCTCGCCATGTATGTGCCGTCACTGATTTCGGGGATCCTGATTGAAAAAATCGGTGTGGTGCGAATGATGAGCGCAGGGGCGTTTGGACTGATCGCTGCCTGCCTGATCGGGCTGCAGGGCCAGGAATATATGCACTATTTCGGCGCGCTGGTCCTGTTGGGGGTCGGCTGGAATTTCTTATACGTTGGCGGCACAACGATGATCACGCGTACCTACTCTATCTCCGAGCGATTTCGTGCGCAGGGAATAAACGAGTTTTGCGTGTTCGGCACCTCGGCGCTGGCGTCATTGCTGGCAGGTACAATCATTCACGCCTACGGTTGGCTAACGCTGATTCTGGTGCCTCTACCACTGCTCGCAGTAATCATTTTCGGGCTGTTCTTCGTCCGTAAGGATCCACTGGTTGCCAATCTGAACCCGAGCACAGCGTAACGGGGCCGAACCTTGGGTAAGTGGCTTTACGATGATGCGATGTACCGATTCGATGAGCCGGAGCCATCCTATTGGGAATCGACCGTAGCCCAAGGATCTCCCGCCACGACTGCGCTGGCTGGTGACGAGCAGTGTGACGTGGCCGTCATCGGCGGTGGTTATACCGGTCTGTCGGCTGCCTATCATTTGTGCAGGGACTATCACCTGGACGTCCGCGTGCTTGAGGCAGGTCAAATCGGCTGGGGCGCGTCAGGTCGCAATGGCGGCTTTTGTTCTATCGGCGGTGAGGTGCTCGGTGCCGAGAAGATGGTCGAGAAGTTCGGTCTGGACGATGCACGGTCATATTATGCGGCTCAGGTCGAGGCTGTCGGGCTGGTTCGTGACCTCATTGTTCACGAAAGAATCGATTCGCCTCGACAGGGCGACGGGGAAGTTGCGATCGCGGTGTCCGCGAGTGGATTCGAGCAGTTGAAGAAGCATGCGGAGTTTCAGTTTCGAGTGCTTGGTCTTGACACCCAGGTGCTTACTGCCGATGAGATTCGTGAGCGTTATTTCGACAGTCCGCTGCAATTGGGTGGGGCTGTTCTGAAGCCAACGTTTGGACTCCATCCATTACGTTATGCCCAGGGACTCGCGGAAGCGGCAGAAAAGCATGGGGCTAAAATTCATACTCACAGCGAGGTGGTGGATTGGTCACGCCAGGATGGACGGCATCGCTTGAGCACCAGCGGAGGGACGATTCGCGCCAAAAGAGTCATCGTCGCGACCAACGGTTATGCGCCCGAGCATTTGCACGACGAATTGCGTGGCCGAGTATTGCCGATGATCAGTGCGATTGTCGTGACGCGACCGCTGAACACCGACGAGTTGGCAGCCCACCAATGGCTAACAGAATGCCCTTCAATAACGTCCGCTAGCCTGCTCAACTATTTTCGCCTGTTGCCGGATGGTCGTTTTATGTTTGGCGGCAGGGGCAGTGCGAACGGCAACAGTGTTAGTGCCGGCAGAAACTTTGCCGGGCTGATTTCGAGAATGCACGAGCTGTTTCCGCGGTGGCGTAATCTACAGATTGACTACCGCTGGCATGGCCTGGTCTGCATGACGCGAAAGATGACACCCTCGATCGGTCAGTTTGAGGACGACAAGTCCACCTTTTTCGCTTTCGGCTACCATGGCAATGGGGTTAACACTGCCACCTGGTCGGGCAAGCAGGTTGCAGATTGGTTGGGCGGCAGTAGCCTTGCATCGAACAGGGCGCCGGCGTCACTGCCTAACGTTGTGCAGGGAATTCCTGACCGGTTTCCGCTGCCATCGCTGCGGCTTGCTTACG
>JBPCYD010000222.1:0-33897 GCA_051007895.1 Woeseiaceae bacterium | reverse complement strand
ATGCCACTGCTTATGCGACAGAGAACGGCGACGCGAACATATACGGCGTTGACGTTTCTTTCGGTCACAATTTCAACAAAGGCAATATCGTTTTCTACGGTGGTTACTACGACCGCCAGAGTTTGTTCGCCAGCGAAAGGCAAATTACCGCAGTCCCTATCCAGGATGGCAACGGTACGCTGTCTCCCGACGGCAGCCTGGCAACACCAGCCTCTGTTATTGCGTTTCCTCCGATCGATTTCGGAAACGGACCGGCAAGAACAACGTTCGACGAGAACGGTTTGCCGATTGAATTCATCGATCCCGATGATCGCTACAATTTTGCCCCGCTCAACTATCTGCAGGCGCCCTTGGCGCGATCTTCAGCCGGCATGTTGCTGGCCTACGAAATCAGTGAGACGAGTGAGATTTACGCTGAGCTGAGCTATACACGAAACGAGTCAAAACAAAACCTCGCACCTGTGCCGGTCAGCAGTCTACTTTTTACAAACCTCGACAATCCACTTCTTGACCCCGTAACCCAGCAGTTCTTCCGGGACAATTTTGCACCACCTTTTCTTCCGCCGGGCACGGCAGGTCTTTTCTTGGCGCGCAGAATGGAGGAGCTCGGTTCGCGAATTTTTGACAGAACAAGAGATTACTCGAGGCTGGTCACTGGTCTTCGCGGGGAACTAAACGCGACTTGGGACTACGACGTCTGGTTGACGTACACGAGAAACGATGAAGACGTCCTGCTACGAAACGGTGCTTCAGCAGCGCGATTGCAGCAAGGGCTTTTTGTCGACGCGGCATCCGGCCAATGCACCGATCCAAGCGACGGATGCGTTCCACTCAACGTTTGGGGAGCGGGTAATCTGTCCGCCGACGGCGCTGACTTCCTGCGCCTGCAGTTGTTGAAGAATACGACGTCGCGCGACCAAAAGCTGGTAAGTGGCTACCTGAGAGGTGCCCCTGTTGATACTTGGGCGGGCCCGGTGGAATTGGCGCTTGGCGCCGAATGGCGTAGCGATGATGGGACCTTTTTTGCTGACGAGGCGCTGTCCAGCGGCGATGCGTTGGGATACAGGGGCTCCGCCGGAGTTGACGGAAGCGAGCATGTTTACGAAGTCTTTGCCGAGGCCGTCGTGCCTTTGGCTGCCGATATCGGGTATGCCAAGTTCCTGGGACTTGAGCTCGGTGCACGCTATTCGGACTACGACAATGCGGGGTCGGTCGAAACTTACAAAGCTGGTGGAGAATGGCAGCCAGTCGAGGCCTTAAGATTTCGCGCGATGTATCAGCGAAGTGTCAGGGCGCCGAACCTGGCTGAAGCCTTCCAGGAGCGTTTTGCAGAGACCGCTGCGTATGTTGGCGACGACCCTGCGGAGGACCCCTGTTCCGCTTCCGCAGACCCGGTCGGCAATGACAACGTCGACGCGTGTATAGCAACGGGCTTGCCGGCCAATCAAATTGGGTTCTTCGAAGCAGCCGTCGGCGTGCCTACCGATTTCATACGTGGTGGCAATCCTGATCTTTCGCCGGAGAAGGCCGACACCTTTACGATCGGTGTAGTAGCGGACATCGGCGGTTCAAAAGGCTGGCAACTGTCTGTCGACTATTTTGATCTGGAGATCGAAGGCACAATTGGGGACCTGGTAGCGACCGTCGCCTGTTTCGATCCGGCGAATACTCAAAACATTTTCTGCGACAGCTTCACCAGGGATCCGGCCAATTACAACGTTGTCGAAGTGATTGAGACGAAGGTCAATCGAGGTGTGCAACAGACAACCGGCGTCGATACTCAAGTTGCATTCAGTACGCAGCTGCCCGATGCGGCCGCAACAATGGGCGGCGACGCACAACTGAGCGGCAACGTTGTCTGGACACACACGATGCAGAACAGCATCAGTGAGTTGCCGTTTGGCACAAAGCTGCGTTGCGCCGGGCGGTTCGGCTTTCCCTGCAACGCGGCTGCTGACGGCCTGACGTATCCGGAAGACCGGGTCTCTGCGCGATTTTCCTATACATCCGGACCGCTCGGCGTGCAACTCAACTTTCGTTGGATTGCGGGCACTGACAACGCCGCGCTTCTGGTACCCGCATTCCTTGGCACGCCGGAGGAAGACTTAGTTATAGAAGATATCGGATCCACCACCTACCTGGATTTGGGCATGAGTTACGAGTTCTCGAATCGATTTCGTGCACGTTTGAACGTCAGTAATCTGCTAGACCGAAACCCACCGCTAATGGCGGATGCCGTCGTCAGCAACAATACGGACACCCGCATGTTTGATGTGTTCGGCCGAAGCTACTCGCTCACCTTGTCGTTACGTTATTGATGCAATAGCGGTCAGATCCCATACGAGGGCGAGGTTGCTAGAAGAGAGTCGCGGTGTGCAACAGGTTAAGAAAACTTCAACGGCACGGCAATCGAATCACTCGTTAGATTCTGCGAGCCAGATTTCGTCTGTACTACGATCGAGGTGATTGTAAAAAATGTCGCCGTTCGCATCGACGCCATAGTAGCCGTTTTGACCTTGAAAGCCGGTGAGCTCAGCAACAAATTTCTTATTTGAACCGTCGCTATCAACACGCCAAAGCGCACAACATTCTAATTCATTCGTGCCCGCGAGAAAGTATATTTGCTGCCCGTCATTCGACCACATTGCATAGTACGCACTGGTAACGTTGCTCCCCTCGCTAACGATGTTGCGGCAAGTTGCCTGCTCCACGTTGCATATCAGCAACTCACCGGTTTGCCGGAACCAACCCAACAGTTCCTTCCCGTCGGTCGACCATTGTGCGCCCTCAATCGGGACCGGTAATTCGATTTCAGCACTTTCAGTCATTCCTCTCACAACGGTTTGGAGTGGTCCAGCTGTCAGGTCCTTCTTATGGTAGGTAATACGATCACCATGCGCATTCAGCCAGTTTCGCGTCGACCAGTGAAAATCTGAAAATATCTCTGTGTCCGAGCCGTCTGCCGGGTCTAGTTGATGCAGTGAACGATCGCGATAGTAAAGAATCGACTGTCCGTCGCCAGCCCACGTTGGTAGCGAATTCTTGCCCGGTTCATCGAACGTCAATTGCTGCAGGTCGTCGCCGTCGCTATCGATCATGAACAATTGCATTCCCGTCGCATTGCGCGAAAAGAAAACAATTCGCTCACCGTCAGGTGATGCGACTGGCAGTATTACCGGAGTTCGGCTTGAGTGAATCAAGGTCGTCTCTGCGGTCAACGGATTGAGCCGTGTCAGTCGCCATATTATGCGCGTCACTGTGTACGCCATGCGATTGCCTGCAGCGGATATCGCTGCGTCACTGCCGCCGCTCGCGCCGGTCGTCAGTGCTTCGGCTTCACCGGTGTCAATATTGACTCGCCAAAGATGACCGCCACCCGTATTCGCTTCGACACTATAGATGATGAATCTGCCGTCAACGCTCCACTCGGGTGAGGTCGCTATTCCGCCATTTGTTTCAATTGTGGTCAGTTGGCGCGCCTCACCCCCGGCAGAGGGGATAACCCAGACATTCCCCATCGGCCCCTCGTCGGCATGAATGAATGCTACCCGTTTTCCGTCAGGCGACAACGCCGGCTCGAGCGGCGCGAAGCCCGGACCCACCGGCACACCCACTACCTTTTCGGTGTCGCGACCGTCGTTACGCGCAACCCAGATTTCGCCGGCCCTGGAGAAGACGAATGCGTTCGCGTGCCTGGAATAGTTTGGCTGTCCAGCGTGTTCGACAACCATTCTCGCTTTTGGGCGTCCCAGGGTACCAACGCTATAGATCGCCGTCCCATCAAGACTATTTCGCGAGAACAGGATCTGATCATCATTTGGAGACCAGGATAAAGAACGGACGGCGTAAGGCCCGTCCGTTATCTGGATCGGGTCGCCTCGTTGCAAATTCCTGACCCAGATTTGTGGTGTGCCACTGACGTCGCTGATGTACGCCAGCATCCGCCCGTTGGGTGATAGTGCCGGCTCTGAGTGTGAGCCCGGAAAGTCGGTAACGAGTGAAAGCGTCGCATTGGCGAAGTGCTCAACAACTGGCGTGGCAGGTAGCGCAGGTTCCGGGTCATGGACAAGCCACAAAAACCCGGCAATGGCAATCGCCGCGCCCGATAACAAGGCCGGCCACGGTCGGGACCTGCGAGGTGGCACACCTGTCATAGTCTTGGCGTCGCTATCTTCCGACGCTTGCTCGATGTCTACATCATCGATGTGAACGTCGCCAATAAACTGGTAACCGCGCCCTTTAACCGTGGCGACAAATTCTGGTGCTTTCGTATCGTCGCCGAGGGCCTGGCGGAGGGCCGAGATTGCCTGGTTGAGGTTGTTTTCTTCGACGACCATGCCGGGCCAGACCGCCTCCAGCAGCTCTGTTTTCCCGACGAGTCGTCCCCTGTGCTCAATCAGGTACCGCAACAGGTCGAAAACCTTGCCGCCCAATGCAACAGGCCGATCGTCGGCGTCCTGGAGTTGCCGTTTTGCCGGTGTCAGGCGGAAAGGCCCGAAAACGTAAGTCGATTGCGTCACTGTCTTCGGCATTGGCGATATATCCGGTGCGAGTTCAGGCAATTTCAGGAAAATTCAGGGACCGGCAAAGCTCGCGTCGCCAGCTATCCGCATTCTAGACCGGTATGCGGCAGAGCCCTAATTCGCCGAGCCGCGACACCACTTACAGGAGCAGAGAAATGGCGACGATGAACCCACATTTGAACAATTCAGGTTGCAAAAGAACCCTTTTAATTGCGATCACAACACTGATCAGCCTCTACGGCTGCGGTGGTGGTGGTGGTGGGGGCGGGGGTGGCACGTCGCCGCCCCCTCCGCCTCCATCACTAACCCTGGACGACCGGGTGCGTAACATGATTGTTGCTGAGGGTCTGACGGGTGACCCCGCGGCCGGGCGTTCGCTGCCGTCAGTTAACAGTCCGCTGGCACAGCTCGGCAAGTTACTGTTTTTCAGTAAGAGCCTTAGCGGCGATACGGACACTGCCTGTGCCTCATGTCACCATCCGGCCCTGGGTGGCGGTGACGGTCTCGCGTTGCCGATTGGCACCGGGGCGGTGGAACCGGATGTACTTGGGCCCGGACGAACCAGGCCGGATGGCTTGCCGAATGTTGGGCGGCATTCACAATCTGTTTTCAATGTCGGGCTGCTCGACGCAGCCATGTTTTGGGACAGCCGGGTCGAGAGCGTCGGCAAAGAGGCCGCCCAGAATGGCGCGGGCTCCGGCATACGCACGCCGGAATCGCCTTTCAACGCGGCCGATCCCCTCGTGGCCCCTGGTTCGACGCTGGTTGCGGCGCAGGCACGATTCCCGGTCACTAATCCAGAGGAAATGCTTGGCGAATTTATGCCAGGTGCCGATGGTGAGGCGATACGTGAGCGTTTGGCAGAGCGCATTGGAGATTACGGGGCCGGTGCCGGAGAGTTAGCAAACAATAACTGGCTGGCAGAGTTTCAGACCGCGTTTGCCAGCGCTGAGCCGGCCGAACAGCTAATTACCTTTGATAACATCGCGTTGGCGATCGGCGAGTATCAGCGTTCAATGTTGTTCGTGAACACGCCGTGGAATGCCTATGTCGATGGAGACGAGTCGGCAATCAGTACCGAAGCGAAACAGGGCGCATTGCTATTTTTTGGTGATCTGAATCCGGGCGTAGCGTGCGATCAGTGCCATGGCGGTGACTCCTTTACCGATGAGCGATCCACGATAACCGGGCTACCGCAAACGGGGATCGGTAAAGGCGACGGCGCAGATGGCGACGCGGACTTCGGGCGCGAACAACAAACGGGTAACGCCAACGATCGTTTCGCGTTTCGGACGCCGACACTGCTAAATCTGCTGGCGACCGCTCCCTATAACCATACAGGGACGTACGAATTCCTGGAGTCTATGCAACACTATTTTCTTCCGGAGATGACGTTCAACGATGTATTTCCGGGAGGCAATGTTTGCATCATCCCACAATTCGTCAATCACCCGGATTGCGCGGCACTATTCCCGAACACCAGAACGCTAAGTAGTGCTGCGCTTGATGCCGCAATTACGACGCGGATGACGGATTCCGAAAGAACGTTTCCCGATTTTTCGTTCAGTCCACAATCCGACGCACCATTGCTCTTTGCGTTTATTGAAGCGCTAACTGATCCGTGCACCCTGGATCGCGCCTGCCTCGCACCCTGGATACCCGATCCCTCTGAGGCACCCGATGAAAATCAGCTCAATGCAGTCGATATCAACGGGGACCCGTTGTAGATAAGCCGCGCGCTCGTCGTGTATGTGCTTTACCTCGGATTTCGGGGACAGCTAACCTGATGCTCTTTCGTTCCGGTGAATGAATAGATCGAGAAAACTGTCCCCGAGGTTCGAGAAAACCTGTGAAACCAGGCTATCTCTCCAAATTGTTTCATCAGAAAAAGCCCAGGGACTGTGCCGGGCGGTCATAATCTGTTCCAATATCGAGATAATAGAAGAAGTGGTCGTCGCCTACGGCGCTCGCAGTGGGCGTGAGATCTTGAGGAGAGGACAATGTTTGGAAAGAACAATGAACCGGAAGAGGAGGTGCGCGAAGCCCCTGGGTATACGGCCAATATCGAGGTCCGTAAGCGCAGCGTTTCTGTAATTGGCCCCACGCTGATCTTCAAGGGTGAGCTGACGGCAAACGAGGACCTGGTCATCGAGGGACAGATCGAGGGATCTGTTGCCCATCAAGACAAGCACCTGACCGTTGGTAAGAAGGGCCGGGTTACTGCCAATATTCACGCGCAGCAGGTTGACGTATTGGGGGAGGTCAACGGGGATATTCAAGCGGATAAAGTCGTCACTTTAAAGAGCACTGCCGTCGTTAATGGCAATATCGTGTGCTCACGCATCGTGATAGAAGACGGTGCGTGTTTCTCCGGCAACGTCAAGATGGAACAGGTAACGAAGCCGCTGCCCAAACTCAAAGTCGCGGAGAATTCCGAAGCTGTGTCGAACGTGGGGCAGGGTGTCGCCTGAAAACATCGCGGCTGCCGAACAGCAGCTCCCCGTAGCGGAACAGCCGGAGCCGGTTGTCATCGATTGCGACCTCGTCATGAAAGGCGAGCTGTCGTTTGCAGAGGACACTGATTTGCTGGTGACCGGCAGTATCGACAGCGCCTCGATCAGCGGCGTTAAGAACCTTTCAATTGGCGTCTTCGGCAGCTTGTCCGGTTTTGTGCAAAGCACCACAGCTGAAATCGCCGGTGAGTTGCGCGGTCACGCCGAGATCGCCGAAACGGCAATTGTGCGGCGAACGGCGAACCTGCGCGGCGAGTTGTCAGCAAAATGTGTGCGGGTCGAAGCGGGCGCGAACCTGGAAGGCTGCATATTGTCAGGCACTATTAGACGGGCCTGATGATTCCTGCAATTCACGGGACAGTTCACTGGTTCTTTTTCGAACTGGCCTAGCTGGCCACAATGAACGGCCAGCTAAACCGTCCAATCTCCAGTTGAAAACCTCACCTTCCGCTGGCCGATTATTTCGACTACGGCGACTGCTCTATTTCTCTTTGTATTGCCGGCATTAAGCACCAGGAACCTGCATGATCCGCAAAACCTTCAATGGATCAACTGACCATGGAATGCTGGCAAAGAACCGGTCCTGTTGGCGAGCAGGCTTAAGCCTGAACCGACAGATTCTTTATCGTTTGCGAACATTCCTTGGTTTCAGGAATATGTTGCCGTTCGCGGGCGATAATCTGTGAGTCATGTCACGCAGCCGGTCAGCCCGACTGCTTAGACTGGTAACGATAGTGCGCCTGGAAGTTCCCTCTTCTCCCAAACGGGGTAATCATTATGGCATTTGCTCTAAAGGTTTTCGATCAAACGAACGCGGGACAGCGTGAGCCATCTATCACATTGCAACTCGCCAGCGAACGGATTAGCGCCCGCGAACTTTTGCGACAACGCGTAAAAAGCGAGGTGGATAAATTCAACAGCACTCAGTCGGACGTGTTTCATGGTTTGGTTCAACCGACGGAGACAGAAAGAGTTCTTAATGGCTTTCGCCTGCGTAAGCACAGAGACCTCGATTGGGAAAAGCAGTTCGCTGCGGCGGTCAGCGCATTTGAAAGCGGTCAAATCTACCTCCTGGTCGATGACAGGCAACTGGAATCGCTCGACGAAGAATTCGGTATCAGTGCGACAACGGAAGTGATATTCCTAAAACTGGTAGCGTTGGCAGGCGGATAGGCCTTTGCTCGCCTCACTCCAGGGACTGTTCAGTTCGGCACCAAAGCCCGAGCTACTCGATGAAAAAACGTTCGCACTCGTAGAACAGTGTGTCGAGGAGTTCTCGCGGAACACTGAGGCGAAACTCGGTGAACTCACGTCAGTAAAGACCATAACAGCGCTGGACGCAGAAAGTCGGGCGAAGCTGGTTTGCTATTTGGTTGACGCGATGCGGATTCTGTTAAAAGAAGACGGTTACGGGAATCACTCGAGTTCCGCTGATATGCAATTATGGTTGTTCCGGTTGCTCTCCGCATCACTAATGCGAAAACGACTGCCATTTTCGGAGGAGCAGTTGTACATGATCGCCCGGACAACCAGGAAGTGTTGGCGAAACAACTGGTTTTTCCCGCTTACGATGACCGCGAAGGCTGCTGAGACATTTTCGGAAAGCAACAAATTTGAGTCGCAGACGATCGAGGAGTTCAAGGAGCTGGCGCGCCACTGCAGTGCTTCGCGTGAATCCGGCCTACGCAAAGTTGGCCATCGAATTTTCCATCTCTTTGATGAAAAAAAAGAACCGAAGATTGCCAAGGGCTGGCAGTGGGTGGACGATGTATTTGCAGAATGGGCAGCCCTTTCGTCAACAGACCAGCAAGCATGGTCGAATATACTGGCGCACGCCGCTACGGCCACAAGCGCGCGGCCGTCCAAGAAATGGCTAAAGACAGCAGAAGGCCTCATTGCTGAGGCAGGTTCGGACTTTTTCACCGACATTGCATGCCGCTTTCTGAATCGAATCGTTGGGGCGAAATTTGATACACAGCCGCTGGCTGCTGACATGAACGCGACGCTTGTAAAAGGAGTCGTTTGGGCAAGTGCGGCCGTGGACAATGCTGAGCTTGTCAATGAGATACATTCGCTTGGCGAATATTCATTCAGGAAAATACGTGGTTATGGTGCGGCTTCGTCGAGAGTTGGCAATGCGGTCATCTTTACGTTGAGTGCCTTACCGGGCGTGGAGGCGATCAGCAAGCTAACTGCACTTCGGGAAAAGGTCAAATATCAACAAGCGCAGACGCTTATCGAGAAAGCGCTGGCGCGAGCTGCGGAGGAGCGCGGACTTTCGGTCGATACGCTGGAAGAACTCGCAGTACCTGATCATGAGCTGGGTGAGGATGGCAGCCTGTCCGTGCCGATAGATGAGTACTCAGCACGTGCCACGCTAGGTCTTGGCGGCAAGATGAGCGTGACCTGGTTGCGTCCGGACGGCAAATCGCAGAAAACGGCACCCAAATCGCTGCGCGATAACCATGCTGATGCAATCGCCGCGTTTCGTCGTGAGGTCAAGCAAGTCAGCATTACATGGCGTGGGCAATGTGCTCGCGTAGAGCGCTTGATGCTCTACCCAAACACGTGGCCATTTGAGGAATGGTGTGAGCGCTATCGGGACCACGGACTGATGCGGCACATGACGTGCCGGCTTGTTTGGGAATTTTGCGCCGGGGCATCCACGACGCTGGCTATGTGGTATAACGGTGAGTTTATTGGGTCAGATGGAAGTCAGGTTGATATTCCAACAACGGCGAGGGTCGATCTCTGGCATCCGATTGGGTCGAATCCGTCGGTTGTCTTGGGTTGGCGGCGATTTTTGGAAGCGAACGACGTCACCCAGCCATTTAAACAAGCCCATCGGGAAATCTATTTACTGACCGATGCTGAACGTTCAACATCGGTCTACAGCAATCGCTTCGCCGGCCATATCCTGCGGCAGCATCAGTTGGCTTCGCTCTGCAAGGAACGCGGTTGGGACTACCAACTGCAGGGACAGTTCGATTCCTGGAGTATTCCTACGCGGGGAATTGCCGGGCAGGAAGTAGCGGTGGAATTTTATTGCGAAGCAACGGACGGTCCGACCAGCGACGCAGGAATTTTCCTCTACGTATCCACCGACCAGGTGCGATTTGTCGGTGTCGACGGACAGCCACTGCCGCTGGATTCCATTGAGGAAAGAATATTCTCGGAGCTCTTACGAGACGTGGATCTGTTCGTTGGCGTCTGCAGTGTTGGTAATGATCCTAACTGGCAAGACCAGGGTCTCCAGCCCGGCTATGGAGACTATTGGCAAAGCTTCGCGTTTGGTGACCTGAATGAGTCCGCCAAAATTCGACACGACGTTCTTGCCGGGTTGTTGCCGAAATTGAAGATTGCGTCTCGTTGCGTACTCGATGGTCGCTACCTTGTCGTACGCGGTGACATAAGGACCTACCGAATTCATATCGGCTCCGGAAACATTCAGATGGAACCGAACAATCAGTACCTCTGTATTGTTCAGGACAATGCAGGGCGCGCTGCCGCGAATCGATTGAGACTGCCTTTCGAGGGCGACGGCATGCTTTCAGTAATAATCAGTAAAGCCGTGTTGCTAGCGAATGATTCCAAGATCAAAGACCGGACGATTCTTAGTCAGATCAAAAGACTGCGTTAATTGCCACCGTTCGCCAGACTAAATCCAAGTTTGACGACTGACTAATCTCGGCAGGGCAGGTGGGCGCCTGAAAATCGGGCGCAGCGCTCAGCCCTCGATCCACTTTCGGGCTCACTTAGTTAGTTCATTTCTATGTGTTACCAATTACAAACCGGATTCGCGGCGGCCGGCAGGTCAGGGTATGTTTATGGCTGATCTCTTGAATGTCATGGCAAACCAGGCCGTCCTGTTTGCTGGTGAAGCTTATGGAAATTTTCGAATTTGTCCTCGTAATGGTATCGCTGGTGCTGGCAATTGGATTCACCAGCCTGCTGAGCGTTGTTGCGTCGATGATCAGTCATCGGCAGAGCCGCAAGATCGAATGGTATCCATTGATCTGGATTGCAACATTGTTTCTATACGTGCCGGGATACTGGTGGTCGCTCTGGGATTTTCGCAGCGTCCAGTGGACGTTCCCTGCCTACTTTTTTCTGTTGATGATGCCAACCTGTCTCTACATTGCCATGAGCCTCCTTGGGGAAGCACTGGATTCAGAAGACAACACGTCGAGAGTTGCGGCGTTTGACGCCGTGCGTATTCCTTTCTTCTTGTCGTTGATAGCAATGCAGATTACGGGCGCGCTGGACGGCTGGTTCCTGAATGTCGAACCACTCCTCAACACCCTGCGATGGGTGCAGATTGTGCTGGTCGTGATGTTCTTCGTCGGTGCATTAACGCCGCGAATTGCCATGCAGAAGTTTGTTGCCATCGTCAATCTGGTCATGATGATTTTCGCCATGTTCGGCTTGCGATACCTTCCCGGCGCATTTGCAGCTTAGCGTGAGGTTGGACTACACCGGAGAACTTAATCAGGAAAACTGCGAATCAACGCTGCTCTGAGAGTCCTCCATTTCATAGCGGGTTCAGTTGCCCACCGGCGACACTCGCTCCGAAATTGCGTATTTAACTCCGGCACCAGGATAAACATTGATATCTTCAGGTTACGCCTGAGAGACGTTGTTGCATTTCGCGTCCCCGCCCCGGAACAAAGAGCCGGCACACCGGATTCCAATGTCACCTCCAATGTATCGGTGACATTGGACGTGAGATTGGCCGGACTCTCAGACGGCTTGTGTTATGTGAAATATATTTTCGACGGTTCGACACGAATAGCCGCTGATCGCCTCATCTTCAGACGATCATTAATGTCATAGTTTTTATTAATTTGCGACACGCAGTTGCAGTGACATCTACAAGCACTTACTAAGGAAGCACAACGCGGTCGATCCTCGTATTCGACCGCTGGAAAAAAATGTGTTGAACTGCTTTCGAAACAATCTGTCACTATAAATACGGCAACATTTAGCCGGACTGGATAAGAGAAATAATAATGACCAGTCATTACTCGAAAATCGTTTCGCTCGCTGTTTTTGCCGCCGCAAATTTCGCGCACGCGCAAAGCAATGTTTCACCACTCTCAACAGAGGCGCTGTTTGAGCGCGTCAATGGCTCCGTTTGCACGATCGCGTCGACTGATCAGGGCAACGGGTTATTACGACGTGGTAGTGGATTCATTCTTAAAGACAGTGGACTACTCGCAACCAACGCGCATGTGCTGGCAGGCTTCGAGCAAGCCGAAGTTTCGTGCGGCGATCAGACGACCGAAATACGACGCATCGTAAAGTATGACGGTAAGACCGATCTCGTCCTCGTCGAAACCGGACCGCTAATCGTTGCAGGACTTGAGCTGTCGTCTTCGAAAACTATCCGGCCAGGCACGCAGGTTTATGCGTTCGGCAGTCCGTACGGCCTCACCGGCACGATTACGCCCGGACTAACGAGTGGCTATCGCGAGCTTGAGGGCAAAACCTACATTCAGATTTCGACGGCGATTAGCCCGGGAAGTAGCGGTGGACCGATCACGGACGGGAACGGTGCTGTGATCGGCATTTCGGTTGCCGCACTCGAGGTTGCCCAGAACATTAACTTCGCCATTCCGGCCAAGGCAATTGATACATTGCCGGATGTTGATCTGGCACTGGCTGAGCTTAGCGCCCGTGGCCAGCGTCCACAGTATCGTTCGACAACAAATTTGGCACCACCGCCGCCACGCCAGGACACTCCCGTCGCGCAGCGGCCGCCACCCGAATCCGACCCCCAGCCGCAGCTCACAGCCAGTCGCGCGGAATTTCGTGGCTACGCTTATGGCTCGCAGTGCGGTGAGATTGCGATCAAGGAATACGAGCGTTCATTGCACTGGAGCAGCACCAAGGGTTTAACGGAATTCCCGCCGGTCTACGGTGGTGAGCTCGAAATGGATATTGAATTGCTCGGTGCACCGGCGACAGTGTTTTTCAGGTGCGATGAACGATATGGCCTGGTTGGCGGGCGTTACGAAATTATGAAGCACCAGGACGCGGTTGCGAAAATCGAAAGTGAGATCAGCAGAAAATACGGGGCTGGTACGGTTGAACCGATTTCGGAATACGAGGCCCGTGATTTGGGTTGTCGCTTTAACTTTTCACTGCCCGGCAGCCGCTTCTACAACCCGTCACAACGTACGTTGTGGAACGGTGACGACGGCGTCCGCGTGGAATTGTTGGTTTGTGGCGGCACATCCCACAAAACATTCGTCTTTATGGACGATACCGCGCTCCTGGAAGTCGTCAATCAACAAGAGCAGCAGGCTTCATTGCATGATATTTTCTGATTTAACGATGCGGGCCGCGACGTGATACTCAGGATAACTGTTGTTACTTTGATGCTCGCCTATTGCGGTACCGCCGACGCTTACGGGTCGCTACGATGCAAGGGCAAGATCATCGATGTCGGAATGAGCATGAACAAGGTGCTTGCCCTTTGCGGAAAACCGGACAGCCGGAAAATTGAACAGGCGCCCGTCAGGCACAGAAATGTGATCGGCTTTTCAAGTTATTCCGGCATTAGTCATACAGAGCTTCTCGAATACAATCGTGGCTGGGGCAAGTTTCCCGTTGTGCTGAGATTCGAGGACGAAACCTTGAGACGCGTCGAATACGGCGAGCGCCGCTCCGGTGCCGGCAGGGACGACTGAATTTCGTCCAGGCATCAGATCGATCGCTAACCTTGCGAACGACCATCTATCTCACTACTGGTTGAGGAAGTGCTTCTCCAGGAATTCGGATCTGAAGTTCTGCGGCGGCGTCATTCGATCCGGTCGTCCCTCCGGTGTGAAGTCCATCAGGTTCCAGTACGGCCAGACCGTATCGACGTGATTTCCCGGTAGTTCAGTTCCCCAGAAATGGTATATCCCACCGTCGTGTTTTTTAAACACATGCATAACCGGAAACTGCATGTCGTCATTCTCGCCCTGGCATTGATAGTCCGCCTGGTAGGTCGTTCCGGCGCCGGATACCAGGGCTATCTGGTTCCAATCGCGAGTCCGGGCCCACTCGTTTATTTGCTCGGCTGAAGCCTTGGCAATGCCGCAGAAGGCCGCATCATGAGTTACCTGGAAAGCCGTTCGGTCAAATCCATCCATCAGGGACGTACAGGACAAACACGGATTGTCCCAGCCCGGCCCATACATAAAGTTATAGAGCAGCAGCGTAGTCTTGTCGCCAAAGAGCTCGGATAGCTTAACTTGCTGTCCGACCTTGCCTTCGTTGGCCCATTGAAAAACGTAGTCTTCTTTCAATTGGCCGCCCAAAGGCAGCTGGCGGCGCTTTTCTGCAACGGCTTTTACTTTTTCAACGAGCGCCTTTTCTTCTTCGAGCAGTTCGTCCCGGGCCTTGCGATAGTCGGGAGACTCGTTCGGATATCTCAACTCACTCATGGCGGCAGCACCTCGTATGTCGGGATCAAGAGTGCAGTATAGCCGACGCGACATGCTGGTAATTTAAAATCCTGACGTAACAATAGCCACTTAGGCGCAACTCTAAATCCGCTCATTTTCTCTGGGCTATAGCGGCGCACCATTCAAGTCGATTGCGTTCAACTGGTGATCATCGGGAGCGTCTCCCGGCAGCGGAATCCAGGGAGTGACACAGCTTCGATCCAAGGTGCAGGGATCCGTCAGTGTGGCGAGGAATGCGAGCATGAGTGGCGCATTCGAGAGTGGCGTCGTGCTGGCGTCCTCAAACGTTGCGTCAGGGTCGGCGGTGCGGGCCTGAATGACCGCATCGAATGCAGCTTCGCTATTGGCGACCAGGTTCGCAAAGATCGTGGCACATTGCGGGTGTGCGGAGAACTGTTCGAGCGAACACGTTCCGCCACGACTCATGAAGTCGTCGAAAATCACGTCCGGTATAAAGTAGTGTCCGGTCGCATCGAGCAGCGTGTCGTACACGCCGCTGTGGGTGTACGGTGCAGTCGCGCCGAGATTCAACAGGCTGGGTGTCCTGAGTCGAAAACGGTCACTGGTCGCAGCGCTTAACTGTTCGCGGCCGAAATCTTCATCACCACTGCCGCCATCGCCTTTGCCCGGACCCAGCTGCGGGAAGCCGGTAACGGTTTGCTCTTCGTTGGTAAAGAAATCGCCGGAATGACATTTGACGCAGTCAAAACCGCCGTTGGATGTATCCCGGAAGAACAGCAGCGCACCCTGCTTTGCATCTCCACTGATCGCGCTGTTATCACCGTCAACGTAAGCCTTCCACGGTGTATCAACGAAAATCATTGAGCGCTGATACTCAGCGATTGCCAGTGCGATGTTGTCAAACGTAACGAGTTGATCAGCCGGTAACGCGCTGGCAAAGGCTGCCTGGAATTCTGCCAGCCAGTTGTTGGCCGCAAGCTCACCCTGTCCGGCACCGTAGTCGCCGATGCGTTCGGCAAGACGACTGCGAATGCTCTGCGAGTCTGCACCCGGCAGGAAACTGCCCAGCATTTCTTCCGGGACTGTTACCGGAAAGCGTGCCTGGGCATCGGGTAGTGTCGTGCCCGCAGCCAACCCGGCATCTGCAACGCCAAACGCCGTGTCGGGCGTATCAATTCCCGACTGCGCCCCGTTCTGCCCGGCTTCCTTGCTGATGCTTTCGACCCGGGAATCCCAGAAAAGGCCGCTATCGTATAAAGCAACATTGAAAACGGTTTGCGAGTGCCGACCCACATTTGGCAGTCCGTCCGGTCGTTCACGACCAGGTCCAACCAGGTCTGGATCTATCGCACCGGTGCCCACCGGCAGAGACAGCCCGTCCGCACCGCCGAGAGCAGGGTGGTGACATGATGCGCAGGCAACATCCAGATCGCCACTCAGGCTTTTGCTAAAGAACAGGAGCTTGCCAAGTTGTGCGAGCGGGTCATTGATTGATGGCAGCGTTCTTCCGATCGTCGGATCTCCGGTGAGTCCGTTTGCCGCAATCAGATCGCGCAACTGCGTGTCGGTTGTTACCGCCGGCGGCGGGGGAGGTGATGGGGGCAAGGTAACGGGAGCGGGCGGGCTGCCTGCGCTCCCGCCGCCACCACCACAGGCCAGTATCTGGCTTGCTGCTAACAAGAAGAATGAAAATTTGACTGTCCTGGAAAATAACATTGCGGCGTCTCCAAACGGTGGATGCCACCAATGCTGGCGCTTTCACGCTCCATCCGCCTGCCGAACACCTTGCTTTTTCTTGGAGAATACTTGCCGGAGCCTCCCTGGCGGCGCTTTTAGAGATCTGCAACCCAGAGTTGCGTTCTTTCCAATTCGTAACGAACCCAGATTACTTCGCCGTCTTCCGTCACCTGGTAGAAGGGCCCCAGTGGTATCAATGGGGCCATCGTCATGACCGGACGCTCGGGTGCAGAACCGTCTGCCGCGACCACGAACAGGTCTTGCGATGTGCCAAATCCTCGTACGAAATAGATAAACCGGTTATCCCTGGACCAAACCGGGATTCGTCCTCGTTCAGCGACCACGTTACACGCATTTCCCGCGACCGGACATACGGCGATATCGCCCGGAAAGCGCCTGTCCGTGTGCAGTGCGCCCGTGACACGGGAACCATCGCTCGACCAGCGTGGATACTCAAGCGTTGCATAAAAGGTCGTATCTTCGCCGCTGGTGATATCTCGTATAAATGTCTGTACTGGCACCTGGCCTGAGAGACGGGAATAGATGATGCTGGATCTGGTTGGATCAACCCTTGCTCCATTCGCTGTATCCCAGCTCCAGTTCTCCGCAATCACTACCGGTTCACCGCCGGTTGAACTGACGGCAGCGAAACGATCGCCGCGTTCGGTTAAAAAGAAAAACAGCGATGAACCGTCACCGGCCCAATGTGGAAGCGCGTGGGCGGCGCCCGGATTATCGGTGACTTCAACTGCTTCGCTCCCGTTTGCCGACATCCTGAAGAGCTGAATGCCGCCGATTCTCGAACCGCCGAAAAATGCGAGGCTCTGACCATCCGGTGACAGCTCAGGTCCGACAATACGCAGTCGGGATTCATGCAGTAACTGCTCCGAACCGTCGTCGGGATTCGTTTTCACAAGCGAAAAAAGCTCGCTGTAGTTGGAATAGATGAGCCGCTGTCCGTTTGCACTCAAATCCGGAAAGTTGTCATTGCCGCTACTCGTGAGCAGCACTTCCTCGGTTTGATCATTAACGTTTACTTTCCACAGATTCTGATTGCCATCGCGTTCGGACGAGTAAATGACAGTCTTGCCGTCAGGGCTCCATACCGGTGCGCCGCCGAATGCTGACGCAAAGTTCAACTGGCGTAAATCCGAACCATCGACACCGACTACCCACAGTGTTCCCATGGGCGTCGCATTGGTATTGAAGAAGACAATCTCTGACCCATCGGGAGAAAATGCGGGCCAGCGCGGGGAAAGCGGTAACTCACCAGCGTCTCCGATTGAGACACGATTTTGTGCCCCGCCATCCGCATTCGCAATCCAAATTTCGTAGTTGCGTTCAAACACGATCTTGTCACCGCGCCGTGACCAATTGGCGTTGTACGCATCGCTTATCAGCCTTACAGGGTCGCCGCCATCGGCAGATACCGACCAGACTCCGCCACTGCGATTGAACAAGATTGTCTCGCCGTCCGGCGACCAGCGAGGCCTGCGTTTGTTGCTTTCTCCGAAAGTCAGTTGGTTTGGTGCCGTGGCTTCGGGGCTCAGTGTCCAGATTTGCGAATAGCCGCTCTCGCCATCGTCGACGAAAGCGAAACGCTGACCATCCGGTGCAAAACTAGGCTGTCGGTGCGACCCTGGAAAAGTGGAAAGGCCGGTCAGTTTTGGCAGTTTCGCCGGTCGTTCCCAAATAAAGGCGATCGTCAAAGCGATTCCCAGCAAAACGCCAAACATGATGGGTAGCGCCAATCGGGAGCGGCCGGGCGGGAATGAATCCGCGTTTTCGACCTGCGCCACGTGCGGTCCAATTGGCGCGATCAACCGATATCCTTTCTTCGGTACCGTCTGAATATATTCTGCAGCATCGGTACCTTCACTCAGAGCGCTGCGCAACTTGGCAACCGACTTGTATACCGGGTTTTCTCCCATCGGGCGGTTGTCCCACACTTCCGCAATAATGGCGTCAGCACTGACAACTTTACCCGGCCGCCGGCAGAGGCACAGAAGGACCTGCATTGACTTTGGCTCGAGGTGAATAACCTGTTCACCGAGGTTCAGTCTATTCAGTTCCGGTTCCACCAGCCAGGCGCCCAGTTGGAACGGTTGTTCTCGAGCAGGATCCATTGCATTAGATAATGTGCCCAGAACCGGTTACGGTCAATCGATCTCAATCGGCGACATTCAACACGTCCCCCAGGAGACGATTTTGCGGGCCGATTGCGCTAGCTGCGCCGGGAAGTAGCCGTTTAAGTAGAATGTCCCCGTTTTAGGAGAATCTGCACATGCCTGAAATTTCTGCATTGGGCTGGTTTCATACCGCCATGGGCATAGTTGCCCTTGTCAGCGGTGGATTTGCGCTTTTCCAATACAAGGAGATAACGCTGCAAACGCGGTCTAGTCAGATCTACCTGCTCGCTACCCTGGTTACGGCCGGCACTGCATTGGCTATTTTTCAACAAGGCGCATTTGGTCCCGGTCATGTTCTTGCCTTAGCGACACTTGCAGCGTTGGCGCTTGGCACGGTAGCGGCAACGACGCAGCTGTTCGGAAAACTGTCTCGCTATGTGCGAGCGGTTGGTTACTCGGCCACGCTGCTCTTTCACTGTGTCCCGGCGGTGACTGATGGCCTGATGCGCCTGCCCGTTGACGATCCCGTTGTGAAGGCAATCGACGATCCGTTGCTAAAGTATTGCTACGTGGTTTTGTTGATACTGTTCATTGCGGGAATTAGCGCGCAACTGCGCTGGATCCGCAACGAGAAAAACTAGTGCCGGAGGTATTCAACTGTTGGAAAGCGTCTGCAAAAGTGTGATGTCAGATATACTGCCCGTCCCGGTTGTTCTCCCGTTTGCATAAATGACCGAAAAGCGATCAATACTTGAAAACCTGCTGCATCGTCGCGTCCCGCAACTTGTCGGCATGTATATCGCGGCGACCTGGCTGGTCATCGAACTCGGCGACTGGACGACAGCACGCTTCAACATGCCCGCCACGCTTACGTCCTACATCTTCGTGGCAATGCTGGCGTTATTGCCGGCCGTAATCCTGTTTTCTTATAACCATGGAGCGCCCGGTAAGGACCAGTGGACCACATCGGAAAGAGTGGCAATTCCCCTGAACGCCCTGGTCGCCGTCGGCATCCTGTATTTCCTGAGTCCGATACTGGACGTAGAGGCAGCGACAGAGACCGTCCGGATTCCCGATGAGACGGGCACGATCCAGGAATTCGAGGTTGCAAAGAGTGGCTACCACAAGGAGGTAATCAGTTTTTTCTGGCGCAACGAGTCCGGTGACGGCGAACTCGACTGGTTGTCTTACGGGTTGCCGCTCATGCTGGCGCATGACTTGAATCGAGTATCACCGGTAATCACCGTTGACACACCGTTCGATTCAGCCTCGGTTCGAAACGAGCTCAGGAACAAAGGATACCCAACGTTCCTCGATGAGCCTCAGGGTCTGCGCGTGGCAATTGCGAGGGACCGGCGCAGTGCCGCATTGATTGTTGGCAGCTTTGCGAAAAATGGAGAGACAATCACGGTCAACGCTACCTTGTTTGACGCAACGAGCGGCAACGAAATCGGATCACATTCTGTTTCCGGCAGTGACTGGCTAATCGCTATCGACGACGTTAGTGCCGCCGTATTGAGTTATCTCGACATTCGACCAAGCGATAACCAGAGTGATGATCCAATCGGTCAGCATTTCAGCAATTCGGTGGAGGCAGTAAAACACTTCACTAACGGCCAGGTGGCAGTCGACATTAACAACGACTATTCACTGGGTATTGTCGAACTGCAACGCGCGGTAGTGTTAGATCCCGAGTTTGCTGAAGCCAGCGGTGATTTGTCGATGAGTCACTACCTGAATAACGATCTTCCGGCAGCGCGAGAGACCGCGTCGGAGGCGCTGAGAAACAGCTATCGTTTGTCGGAAACCAGCAAATTTCTTCTAAAAGCCAATCGGTATATTTACGACGGTGATTTCGAGCGTGGCGCGCGTGTCATCGAAATCTGGACGCAGGTGCAGCCAAATAGTACAGATGCTTTCGGCGCGTCAGCGCAAATAAACCGATTGCGTGGCAGCGCGGAGTCGTTGCAGATGGCGAGTCTTGCCTACGATCGACTGCTCGAACTCGATCCGCAGAATCTCGGCATTCTTCGTCAAAAAGCAGAAGTTGAGCAGCAGCGCGGCGACTACGAATCTGCAGCACTTTACCTTCGGAACTTCCTGGAGCAGGAACCCGACAGCAGTGATGGTCACTTACAGCTCGCCGGTGTCTACCAGGCATTGGGTGATCTTGAGGAGGCGCAGAATTCTCTCGAGGATGCGACGATCCTGTCAGACAATCCGCTGGAATCGGAGCTCGGACTTGCGCGACTCGAAGCCCGGCGGGGCAATTTCGAAGAGGCCGAAGCGCGACTCATGCGGCAGATTAGCGATGATTTGAGTCCACAACAGCAAGTTCAATTGCTCTCTGCAAGGTCTGAAGTCGCCTACGTCAAAGGCCAGATTGAAAAAACGATTACGCTGAACGCTGAAATTAACGAAGCGGCAAAAGCATTCATGCCGCCCATCGCCCGGCTGCTTGGCATCGAAAACCAGCAATCAACCATGTTGGTCCTTTTGGGCAGGAACGACGAGGCAATTGCAGTTGCGGATAAGATTACCGCGCAACTGCAGGCGCCGCTGAATGCCAGCATGAACTTTACTTATACCACCATTTACGATGCAGCCAATGATCGGGAAACCTACCAGGCAGTAGTGGACAGAACGTTAGCCGTCCAGGACCAGATTTCTCCAATCTTCGAGCCATTCATCGAGATGCAGTTGGCTCGATTGGCTGTGTGGGATGAGGATTATGACCAGGCTGCGCAGCACCTGGAACGTTCCGGAGAACTGCTGGGACGCTCCTTCATCCAGGTTTTTCAGAATAATCTCAGTTCGTCATCAATACATGTGATGCTTGCGGAGCTCTTTTTCGAAGCAAACGATTTCGACGAATCACGAGAACGGCTCGAGGAAATTCTGAAAGTATTTCCATCGAACGGTCACGCGAAGCTGGTATATGCCAAGGTGCTTATGGCCCAGGGTGACGCGGAGGCCGGCCGCAAAGCGCTGGTTGAGGCGCTGGAAATCTGGACGGATGCCGACGCGGATTTCATTTACCGGCAAGAATCGGCGTCCTTGCTGAGTCGTCTGTAGGAGTGGAGTCTGCAGGTGTTCATTGTTATCAATCCGGATGACGGCGACGGCTCTGTCCGGCATATCCAATTACTGCTACGTTTGCACAATTCGCCTCCTGACAGAGGTTGTTAACGGAGAGACCAGTGTTTAGGTCTGATTTGGTCGCGGCGCTCGTCGCCGTGTTGTTTTCTTGCGCAGGTAACATTGCCTGGTCGCAGAGTGCGCTGGTATTTCAAACCGATTTTGGTTTGGAAGAACCGGCGGTAGCGTCCATGAAGGGCGTCGCCTACGGCGTCTCACCCGACTTGAAGATGTTCGATATTACGCATGAAATTCCGGTGTTTAATATCTGGGAGGCGGCATACCGTTTGAACCAGACAGCCCGATACTGGCCGGTGGGCACTGTCTTTGTATCCGTGGTTGATCCGGGAGTGGGTACCGACAGGAAGTCTGTCGTGCTGAAAACGAAATCCGGACATTTTTTCGTCAGTCCTGACAATGGTTCACTGACGCTGGTGGCAGAAACACTGGGAATAGATGAAATTCGACGCATCGATGAGAACGTTAACAGACTTGCGGGTTCGGAAAGGTCGCACACTTTCCACGGTCGGGATGTTTACGCTTATACAGGTGCGCGTTTGGCATCGAAAGCCATCAGTTTTGAGCAGGTCGGCCCCATCCTGGAGCCGGCGGTCGTCTCCATTGCATACCAGAAACCGACACTTGCTGATGGAAGGATTGTGGGTAATATCCCGATCCTGGATATTCACTATGGCAACGTTTGGACCAATATTGGCATGGATCTGTTTGATCAGATTGGAATTGGCATGGGCGAGTCTGCCTGGGTGAAGATCAGTGATGGAAGCAAAACTTTATTCGAGGAGAAAGTTCGTTATGTGAGCTCGTTTGGCGGGGTCGAGCTCGGTGAGCCGGCGCTCTATGTCAACGATATTCTTAATATTGGTCTTGCAGTCAACCAGGGCGATTTCGCGCAGCAATACGGCGTCGAACCGGGACCGGACCGGAATATCGAAATCTGGAAGTAGGACATACCAGGGTCGCCCTGTTTGTTTGAAAACAGCTGTGAGCATCGCGTTTAGACCACGGTGCCATAAGGCTGCAGGGACTAAAGACCGATCGTATTCCAGGGAACGGTCAACGTAAGATCAACAATCATGTCGAGATTGAAATCTACTTCAAGTTGCGCATTGGCATTGTCGATTGCAGTGATCAGTACACTGGACTGATTGTCGCTGATAAACAGCGCGCCAGCTGACGGGTTGTCCTCGCCCATAACGATAAACGGGTCGCGGGTTTCGAACGTAACACTGCCATTCAGACTTGTATTTGTGTACGTGCCGTCCGCGGTGATCGTTCGCACGAGCGTGTTCAGGTCGAATGACTGTGTGTGCGAAAAGTTCGACAGCATCTCAATGTCAGTTCCCTCTGTGATCGTCAGCAGTGTCGAATCAACGCTTGATCCGATCAGCAAATTGTCGTCGCTGCTGATATCCAGCCGCAGGTCGCCGTCGGTGCGGATGATAACGGCATCCGTGATGGCCGCCGTATCCACAAAATTGTAGGTCGCTGCGAACTGCCAGGGTGTGATCCGGGCGAAGGGATCGCCGGTGATTTCAAAGTCACTGAAACTCATGCCGCCGTCGAGCATGACTGCCGGGTCCGTATACTCACAGCGCACGAATCCCGATCCGATGATGTCGCCTGTAGAGACAGTCGTGCTGTTGTCGACATCATCCCAGACCATGCTTATTCGACCAGCTACACACGCCAGGTCGTCGTTGACGAGGATGCCGGGTCCCGGGGGCAGGTTAATTGGCCCGGTGATCAAGACAGGCGAGTCCGTCGGGTCTGTGAGTGGCTGCACGCCGAGGATATTGGCCAATTCAAGCAATTCAATCGGTGCAACTATAGACCCGAGCACCGAACCGGCAATGATCTGAGCATTGTCGCCATCGATTGGCAGCTCCTCTGCATTGACCGGAGGCAGTGACGGAGGGGCAGGAGGTGGCGAGGCACCGCCACCGCCGCCGCAGGCGGCAACAAAGGATGCCAACAGGGTGGCCAGTGCCAGCCGTGGATCCTGGTTACGGATATAATTGGCCATGTACGATGCCTCTGAAGCTTCGTCGCAACCTTACGTCAGGAAAGCATGCTGCGGCCGGACGCAGGTCGCAGTTCCAGGAGCGCGCCCCACGTTTCGCCCGGACAGCGCATGCCAATCCTGTCGTTAATCTAGTGGCAGCTACGACCGTTTTCGTGCGAAAAGATCGCATCCTCCAGCTTTTCAATCGTAATCGGCCCTACAACATAGGTGTTGGCGCCGATTCCGAAAACGATTGCCGCCCAAATTTCATGATGATCACCGCGCGTGGCCGCAATCACACGTGTATCCCTGTGGGCGCCACGAACGACTGAGATTGCCTCAAAGCCTTCGCCGTCGGCCATTTCTAAGTCCGCGATCACAAAGCGTGGCTTACGGGTGAGACAAAACAAATTTGCCTCTTCTGATGTTTCAACTACATGCACACTTAAGCCCATGTCGGTCAGCAGGTCACGCATCTTCTCGATATTGATTTCACAATCGCTTATCAACAATGTTGAGGCCGCCAAGTTGTCGTCATCGATGCCCATAATCCGGTCTGCCCGTGTAAATTCTCTGGAACACACATTAGAAGTGACAGGACGATTCGCGTCTGTGGCCAAAGACGTCAGACTTTTGGCATTTTGCGGCGGGATTTCTCCAACATCGTGGAAAATTACGTGCTCGTATCGGTCGGGCGACGCGCCAGCCTGTCGTCAGAATTGACATCCCTGCCAGCGACATGTACATCGATAACAACAGCAAGGGCACCAGGGAAGTGCTCAAAGTCGTCCGCAGGGCCCGCCTGGCGTACGAGCGGGACCAGATAAAACAAAAACAACCAGGGGAAAGCCCGTATGGCGGCAGACCACAGCGGTTTGGTGCACCACAGAACCATCTTTGACGACTGGCGATCACTTACGATCGGTGTCTACATGGCTTTGGCCGGCTACGCTGTCATGGTCGGGCTACCGGTCATTTCCACGGCATGGGTCAATCACCTGGGCTTCACGGAAGTCGAGGTCGGTCGGGTTGCGGGTGCCGATCTTGCGGGCCTGGCCATTGGTGCGGTTATCGCAGCGATTTTCGTCGCCAGGATCGATCGTCGCCATATGACAGTAGCGGCAGCTGCCGTCGCAATCGGCGCCAACGTCCTTTGTATCTACTACCAGAGTTACGAGGTCACATTGTGGCTGCGACTGCTCGCCGGTATTGGTTCAGGTGTCTACACCGGTATTGCTGTCGCGACCATTGCGGGACATTCGAGACCTGCCTTTGCATTCGGTGTCGAATTATTCGCTTTTGCCGCCTCGCAGGGTGCTGAACTCAAGTTTCTGCCATACCTGTCCATGAACGGAATTTACCTGGTAATGGTTGCCGCCTTCGTTGTGGGATTGATGTTTATCACTTGGCTACCACGGCGGCCGGCGGAGAAAAGCCTTGATGTCGAGGTCGATGTTGAGGAGCCTGACGGCGACCATCACCTCGAACACAAGCATGTGCCGGCGTATGTTCCCTGGCTGGTGTTGACGGCAATCGTGTTTACCTACATCAACATAGGGGCATATTGGACTTATATCGAGCTGGCCGCCGCCGAATCGGCAGCATCGCCTGACTGGGTTGCCAGCATGCTCTGGATTTCTTCCGTCTTCTCTGTTTTCGGTTGCTTGTTCGCCGTCCTCCTCAGCAATCGCTTCGGACTGGCGAAGCCGCTGCTCGTAACACTCATTTTTCAAGCCGCGATCGTCGTCATGCTGGTGACCGGAATTAATAATGTAAACGTGGCGATCAGCATGTTCATGTTCAATTTCTGCTGGATCTTTGTCGATATATACCAGGCGGCAACAATTGCCAACGTCGATCGCTCGGGTAGATTCCCTGCCCTGATACCGGCCGCACAGGGTCTTGGAAACTTCCTGGGCCCCAATCTCGCGGCATCGGTTTTGGCGTTTAACCTGGGCTACGACAGCGTCTTTATATTGTGCGGTGCGGCTTCCATCACCGCGATGCTCGTCTATCTCTATATGTACCTGACGCTGAAAAAGGAAATTCCGGCGCTGGCGGATTCATCGTGAGCGCAGAAAGTAGGACACCCCAATGGAGGTCACACCCGTAATTGGGCGATGCTTCCAATGCAGTCAAAAACACTCTAGATTTTCTCCGACTTGACTCACATGATTCTTAGCTGAGCCGACAGTCCAAAGAAGCACCCCCAAGCCACTCTGCTCTCTAATTGCAGCGCCAGCGATTCCTGCTGACTCGTTAGTACATGTTGGAAAGCTCGGTGCCGTTAACCGGAATCATCAGATGTGCCCGATCCGTCCCTTCTCGCATCAGCCAGGGTGTGCCTTTTCCGATACTCAGTTTGTCGCGATCCGCGTGGGTGGGCATGCCTGTCTCAGCGGCCGTAACGCCGGGGAGCCGGATAACCCAAAGCAATTTAAGCCGGTCCTCTTCGCCCTCATACAATCGGTACAGGAACTCACCAAACCGTCGGGTTGGAATGTCGCCTGATGCAATTCTTGCCTGGATGGCCGCATCAATCGCTTCGTCCGATTGGCCTTCTGCATGCATTTTCATGCGTAGATCCAGCTCGGCCAGGTTCTTTTCATGGGAACAGCGCGTAAACCCCGTTTCCTCATCGCGGGGAACGCATACAATGCCATTTGAACCTCGCCGGAGAATTTTTCGTTCACCGCTTTCTGTATCGTAGGAGACCACCGTCGTTTCACGACGTAAATCACGCGGCAAAGGCAAGGTCGCACGGATAAACGGATGAATGTCGCTGGTATCCAGCGCAGTTTCTGCGCCGCCCTTGTTCGACAGATCTGTACCGTTAATTGGCATCATGATGTGCGCTGAAGAGGTGCCTTCGCGCATCATCCATGGCGTGCCCATACCCTTAACCGAGCTCGTAAAACGACCCGCGGGTGACACTGCCAATTCCGATGAATTGGTGTTCGGTAACATGACAACCCAAAGCAGCTGCATGCCGCCTTCGCTTTCATCCAACCTGTAAATCATGGACCCCGGTGGAACTGGCTGGATTAGTCCTGCGGCTTCTGCCTTTGCTTCTGCCGCCCGAAGCTCATCGCCTTCCAGTCCGCTTGCTGCGAGTTTCGCACTGTAATCCCTTCGTGCAGCGGTGCTTTTCGCAAAACACAAAGTGTGATTGTTCTGATCTTTAATCTTGCATTCGACGGCGTTCGTTCCACTGCGCAGGTTTTGACGTGTACCACTCTCGTCATAGGTAAATACAGCCGCATCAGCGCGCAGCGCTTCGGGGAGCGGCAAAACAGCCCTGGAAATTAATGCTTCCGAAACCTGGCCGTAAACGGGAGCAACTGCCAGCTGCAATGCTAGTGCAATGAGTATTTTATGGGTCATGTCAGGTTTCCTGTTTGTCAAGGGAAGGCGCCCGCGGTCATTCGAAAAGATCAGTCAACGCCATACTTCAACCCGGCGCGGGTGTTGTGGAGTATCTTCAGGCAGACCCGGGTTGTGCGCTGTTTATTACGATAAATCGAGCGTACGCTGACTCCGGTGAACCCGGAAACTGGCGATGCATTGCCTGATTTTGTCCCATTAAAGCAGACTATTTGTCCGTCGCTGACCAGATTTCCCGTCCACCAACGATCGTGCTGACAACAGGCAAATAGCGGATTCGATCAACATCCATTTTGAATATATCTTCTTCGATGATGGTGAAGTCGGCCAGTTTGCCAACCTCGATCGTGCCGATCCTGTCTTCGCTAAACGTCTGGTACGCGGGTGCCCAGGTGTGCAGTCGAATGGCTTCTTCGCGGTCGACGGCTTCCTCCGAGCCGTAAACGCGGCCGTCCCAGCCTTTGCGGGTAATACCGGTCCACAGCGTGACGCTGGGTCCGTACGGCGCGCCATCGGACCCCCAGCTGACCCAGACACCGGCATCTTGCAAAGACTTGGTTGGATTCATGGTCGCCTCTCGGTCTCCGGCGAGCGATTCGACGGCGAATGCGCCCAGCCCGACCGTAAATGCAGGCTGGCTCGCTACGCCTAAACCATGCCGAGCCATGGTTGCCATAACGTCCGCCGACGGTTTTACGGCGACGTGGTGCAAGTAGTGGCGATGATTCTCGCGTGGCAGCTCGGTCAGGATTCGGTCGAGTTGTTCGACGACCATTTCGACTGCACCGTCGCCCATAGTATGGATGCCGAGCTGCCAACCGAGTTCGTGTGCTCGTCTCGCCACCGGGTAAAACGCCTCGGCAGGAATCCGAATGGCGCCTGTATAGTCGGGTCGGTCCTCGTAGCCCTCCGTCGACCAGTAGGCTGGTGCACTGAGTCCACCGTCGATACTCATCTTGATTGCACCAATTTTCAGTCGCTCGTCGCCGAAGCCTGTAATGAACCCAAGACCTTCCAGCTCTGCAATGGCAACTTCAACCGATTCGTCGAGATCGTCAAATGCGTCATAGCCCGGTCGCAGTCGAATCTGCAACGTTGCGCGCGGCAGGTTCTCTCCCTCTCGTTCGTACAGCGCCTGAAAATGGCGCAGTTCATTCGGCCTGACACCTGCGACATTAACGCTGCTAACGCCGGCACTCGCGAACTGCAGCAACAAAGACTTGAGATTGTCGAGTGAACCAGCGCCGGCTGCTGGTCGCGGGCCGACGTCGGCTGCGAGTCGTCGAGCAGAGTCGTACAGGCGCCCGTTTGGCTCACCATCTTCGTCGTGGCCAATGTGCCCACCACCGGGAAAGGTTGTCGTGCGATCGATACCTGCAGCCCCGAGCGCCATCGAATTAAGGATAGTGGTATGCGGACCACGGGTGAGCAGCACCGGGTTTTTATTGGTACCAACGTCGAGATCGGCAGCGGTGGGCAGAATTCCGTTGTGCCAGATTTCACGACTGAGCGCGCCGCTAATCCAGTCCCCTGGTTCGACCCGCGCCGCCTCTTTCTGCAGCGCCGCCTGCAACTCTTCAATCGTCGTTGCTTCGCGAACCCAGCCGGGCACCTCGAAGATAAGTCCACCTTGCCATTCCATCAAGGGACCTCGATGGATGTCTGCGTGAACATGGTTGTCGAATAGTCCGGGCAGCATCATGTTCCCGCCTAAATCGACAATCTCGGTTGTCGTGCCCGCAATGTTGCGAGCATCTGCATCCTTGCCGACGAATATAATCTCGCCGTCACGAATACCAACGGCAGATATTGCTGACGATGTGTCCTCCGGAACTCCGGTATACACATTGCCGTTAACATAGATCGTGTCCGGAACGTCGATGCGCACTGGGCTTGCCGGCTCGGAGCAACCATTGAGTACGGCTATTAGCACAACGCCGGCGAACGCTTTGCAAGCTGGATTGCACATATTTGAACCACTCCTCGGTAGTCGGCAGGTGTCTAGATTGTCGCGGCAAGTTAGCGAATAGTATAAAGCGGGGACGGGCAGCGCGACCGCCCTTTTACGTGCATGACCTGATCCGCTTTCTCCAATGCCGGGTTGTTAGTCGTGCCGGATTCCAATGTCGTCGAGAATCACAACACCAGGCTCGCTGGCGTCAAATCGTATTCGCAGCTGCCGGATGCTGGCGATATCGCCACTCGTCAGTGTCGATAAGGGTACTTCAAACACCTGCAATACAGGTTCCCAGTCGGCTTTGTAGCGCTTCTTACTAACGTCTTCCGGCTTGAGATAGCGAACCTTCAGCGGAGGCGCGAGCTGCGCATGATCGACACTGTCGATGCGACCGGTACGGCCGGTCTCGGCATAAGCATCAATAGTGAAGCGCGGCGCCGCAACCCGATCCGTCGAGTCTTTATTGTCAGTTTCCTCGTCGTCATCGTCGGGCGGCGTTTCCGTCGATGCACTCACTGACAGGCTCAGCACGTAATCCTGATCGGTCATATCGGGCCAGAAATCGACCGGAACATCGATTGTATAAACCGGCTCTTCATCTGCGGACCAGCCAAGGACAACAGCGCTCGTTCCTTGCGGCATTTCGTCACGGTGCTTGAGCTCCTCTTCTCGCCAGAGGCTAAAGCCGCTGGCATGTATCGATGCGCCTGATGCCGTCGCAGTACGCACATCGAGATCTTCGTCAAAGTCTGCTAGCGCGATGAAGCTCGAGTCCGTGAATTGCTGCACGTATGCATGATCAGGTAACCAGTCTGTCCCTTTACGTGTATCCCGAAACAGTGACACGTAGCGTGCGTCGTTTTGCAGTGTCGCTGCCAGGAATCCAGCAATGTAAACTTTCGCAATCTGTCGCTGATCTTCGCCGCTGATAATTGGTGCAAGATTAAGTTGCCATGCACCAGGAGGGCCTGAATCCTCGCGCCCCCAAATCGAATTGAATTGCCCGTGATTGGCGCCGTGAATGTACAGCCCTGTTTTGAACCGATAAGCATCGTCGGACAATTCAATGCGGTTGAATTGCCGTAAGCCGTGGAACGCTGATTCGTCACTGTCATAACTGCCCTGAAGTGCGAGGAAGTTCACGTCTTCGAGTTCGACTCTACGGTGATAGCGCTTGTCTATCTGCGCAACCGCGACCAACGCGGGAATCGAGAATCCGTAATCAAACTCAACCGTCGCGTCGTCAGGAAAGTTCGGCAGATCATTGTAGGCGTACGCCATCGACACCGCCTCACCACCGCGCGAGTGCCCGATCAATGCAATGTTGTCGAGATCGATGCGCCCCGCGAACCGGTGCCTGTCGGTCGTGTTCCACTCCCGCCACAAGCGCAAATGCTCGAGCAGCAGCCAGGCACGCGCGGGCATTTCTTTGCCCTGAAAGTCGCCCGACCAGGTGCCATTGATAAAGTTTTCATCGATCGACACGGCAATGATGCCGCGACTCGCAAGCAGCTCACCCAGGTAAGCGTAGCCGGGATCAGAATACTCTTCCATGCCGTGATTGCCATGGATGATGAGTGCCAGGGGGAACGGGCCGTCGCCCTCCGGCGCCCATACCAGGCCGTTCAACGGGGCTTCCTCCAGGCCAAATCCCCAGAATCGTTCCCGCATGCGTTTTTTCACGCCCTTCCATTCCGGCAACAGCGGCGACGCATCGACAGTACGGGATTCCAGATCGCGTTCAACGCCGAATTCAGGTCGACGCCTGTTTTCGCCGGCTCCGTAGCTTAACGATGCGACATCGAATGAGCCGGGCAGTGACGGGTCGGGCGCGGCAACATGTTCCGGCAATTGTCCGTCCATCGTACGGTAGTCGCTTGGATACGGATCTTCACCGTCGTCAACAAGGGTCGCAATATTGAGGCTGGCGGCTAATACCAGGATTCCGGTTAACAGGAACATCGAAACGCGGGCGCGTGTACTCATTCGGTCCAGACCGTCGTGGCGTATCAGCATGACAACACTGGCGCTTAAGCCGACAGCGAGAACGAGCGTGATCACGGATGCGAGTCCCAGCGGTCCCGCCGGGTCGAGTGGCCACCTCCACGCGTCTGGATCCAGCAGCGTTCGCAGTACCATTGCTGTTGAAAAGCTGTCGAAAAAGGAGACGGCGAGCAGTGCAGCTGCAAAAAGTGTCAAGGCGGTTGCCGAAATCGACTCGAAAGCCGTGCCTAAAAGGCGCGCGATCAGTAAACCGGCCGCAATCGCGACTGCACCAATTGCAATACCAATCAGGAACTCGATCAGGTTGCCGAACCCCGTATCCATAAGTCCGGCTCTAAGACCAAACAATATGAGTGTAGCAATCAGCGCAAAGCGGCCACCCCACACCCAGAAATCGGACTGTGTCTCTGACCGCTCTTTAAACATGATTGTCCCCGCGCCATTGATCCTGGTTGTTAACGGCCGGATCTACGAGCCGTTTCGTTCCGGGGAGTTTAAAGCATTCGACTTTTTGACCCACTTACGACTTGCTGTCGGAGGAGAGCCGCCAAATAGCTGGTCTAACCCCTGATCACTCGAGCGCTCGAATGAAGTCGAATTCGCTTTATTAAGTTCAATTAAATCATTGAAATTAGCGCATTTTCTGGTGTCTTCTAAATCGCACATCCAGAGCGAAATATGTTTACTCCAAGGCGCCACGGTGCCTCTGTAACCGCAGCCATCCGACGATCTGTATTGAATTCCGACATCGCTTGCATGAGCCATCCGCAAATAATAAAAAAGTACTTGTTAAGAACAGCTGTCCGCATCGGATGGCAACGCGTTGTTTAAAACATGGAGAACAATAATGAAAATGGAAGGTGGAAAAGACATGATCGGTGGCGTCCCAAACGGTGGACGGCCTGACGGTGGACGGCCTGAAATTGGTGGCATGCCAAGCGGTGGACAGACCACTATAGGTGGACAGCCGGCTGGTGGTGTGCCGCAGGGTGGCGTGCCTGTAGTTGGTGGTGGCACGGGGAATTTCGGAGGACAGCCGTAATAGGCTAACCCGTCGTAATTTGTAGTTCAGTTACTGGCCTTCCTGATCGGAGGGCGAGACTCTAAAAAGCCCGCAACAATGCGGGCTTTTTTGATTCATAAGGCCTGGTAGCTACTGTATTCGCCAATTGCACATAAGACGACTGAATGCAGGTACGTCACACTCTTGCAGGTGAATTAGCACACGTTAGCGCGAAGTAACTCCTGTTATAAGTAACCAACAACAGGTCGTGTCGGCTGGCAAAAAAGACGATTACAAGTTTTTCGACCGTGAAATGATTAATCAAAACGGAAAGCCATCTTCGCAATGAATATTTTCCTCGTCGCAACCCACCAGCGCTCGCTGCAACAGACACGCATTCGAGCCGAGTTGCGCCGCATGAAGGCCGTTTATCCCGCGCTGGATGTCGAGACAATCTGGGACCACAGGACACCGGATAATTCTATACTGGCCGCTTCCATCAGTGCCGATGCGACTCTCCTCAACCCTCGAAAAGTCGTCAGCCGAAGCACCAATGGCGTTGCATTCTATTCCGGTTTGCCGATTGATCCGGAGAATCGATACTCTGCTCATAATGCAGATGATATTGCCCTCCATTGGGACGAACTAAAGGATCGGCTTGAAGGAACCTACTCTGTCGTGCAGATTTCAGACAGAGGCAACCGACTGGAGATCCAAACCGATCTTTTGGGTGGAGAAGCGGTCTACTATCTTCGTCATAAAGGCGGCTGGCTTTTTAGTAACAGCGTATTACTCCTTGAGCGGTTGGTTGGATGGCGGTCACTGGATGATCTGGGCGTAAGCATGTACCTGCATATCGGCCATACAGTGGGTGATCGAACGCTTCGTCGCGATATCAGGATGATAGGCGCTGCGCAACGCTGGACGCTCACCGGCACGTCAAACGTACCGAATAAGTGCTGTTATTATCCGCTGTCGAACCTGGCAAATTTGTCACGAAAAAATCTGGACGATGATGTTGTAAGAGACCTCGCGGGTAAATTGCAGGGCCCTCTCTTAAGTCTTGCAGAAAACTTCGATAGCGTTGTTTGTCCATTGACCGGTGGCAAAGACTCGCGAGTGATCGCCGCATTGTTGATGAATGCGAATATCGATGCGAAGTATTTTACCTTTGGCGACCCCACCGGCGGCGATGCACGAATCGCTAGTGAAGTAGCGCGCAAATTCGGCCTGAATCACGAATTTAAAACAGTCGATGAACAAGGTGTATTTGAGTCATGGGATAAAATGTGCCTGCAGACAGTGCGTTCAACTGATGGCATGCGGAGTCTGCATCACCTGGGCGGCATGGCAAAATCAGAACCGATCTCCGGGGCCGGCAAAGACATCTATCTATGGGGTGCATGTGGTGAAGTTGCGCGGAGTTTCTTTGGTGACCTGCCATTCCTGAAACGAAACCTGACTGTACAGGACATAAAGAACACCCTGGATCGTACCGGCCCGGATGACTCAACCGGTTTGGTGCGGGAATCGGCAAAAGCTCGAGCGCGGGCATGGAAAGACCAGTGTGTGGATAATTGCGCTGATCAGGGCTTGGCACTACTCGACATACCCGATGTGTTCGGTAATCATTATTTCGATGCGCGCCGGCTGAGTAACAACGGACGGGGGCTCGCTCAGATAAGGGATACCTTCACACCCTACGCCAGTCGCGCTTTCCTTGAGGCGACCTTCTCATTGCCGGTATTGAGTCGTTTTACCGAGCCACTTCACTTCCGACTCCTGGAGACCCTGTCACCTGGCCTCCATAGCTTTCCGTTTGAGAAACATCCATGGCGGTCCCAAAACCCCATGATAAATCTCGCGAGAATCCGTGCCCGCAAGAAAGCCAGGTTTGTCAAACTCAAGATGCAAAGAATTCGCCACCGATTAAGTCCCCCAAAGGCGAATTATTCCAGTGTGGATTCAATGTTCAGCCGGCTCGACTGGTTCGAGGATAAGCGCTCCTACCTGCGCCAGTTTGCACTGGATTCTACGAGTTCTTCGGTTTGGGATTTCGTCGATCGCCAAC
>JBPCYD010000221.1:0-20788 GCA_051007895.1 Woeseiaceae bacterium | reverse complement strand
CGCAACCTTCCGTTAGCCCCAGTCAGTTTATCGGCAAACGCCAGGCAAATAGGTTTCCGGAATGACCCCGCCGCTAGCGCAATCCCAGGTCAGGCTGCCACCGACATTCTGCGCCGTCAGCGTCACGGTTTCGCCGGAAATCTGAGTGCTGGCGTCGTTGCCGTATTGAATGGAAACGACACCACCCGCTACGGAAATCTGTGAAACATACTTGCCCGTGTAATTGCCAGGCACCTGCAACGCAGCCTGCGTATTGTTTGCCGGAAATGTGCCGCGATCGTTGTTGAATTCTGCAATTGCAGACTGTACCGGGCTAGCAAGACTCAGTCCTTCCGAGATCTGGGCCCGTACCGAGTAAGACTGAAAAGCAGACATCGCCAACGTCGCCAGGATGCCAATAATGGCAACGACAATCATAAGCTCAATTAAGGTAAAACCTGATTCAGATTTCTTCATGTCCAGCCCGTCATATGTGTCGAGGAAATGATTCCGCGTTAATCGTCAAACCGGGCAACAAAGTCTCAATTGGCTTGCCCGCGACCGCTCGATTTCACATACGCATTGTCCAACAGCGTCACACAAAAATCGTTGATTCGAATCACGGTTTTCTATTGTGACACCACTGTTTATGCGCTATTCAGCCTCAAATTCTGATTATTGTTACCAATCAGCTGCGCCACATAGTTATGGCCCTACCAGGCGAGGAACGCCATTTCGGGGTACTTCAGACACGCATAATTTTCATTGAACACGGTGTCATCCAATTCTGGGTATTCGATATCAGTGGCCGGAATTTCGCGTCCGTTGAGATTTTTGTAGGCATCGCCAGCACAGTATTGGAGCCCTTCATATTCCACAACCGAGTCCCGAACGGCAAAGAAGTAGAGCAACCTGGGAAGACGAACTGACCAGTAGAACTTGTTCTTGCCCTGCCCTATCCACCACGCTCTGAAATCAATAAAGCAATCGTCAGAACAGCCCCAGTTCAAGGCATACACGGGCTCCCAGTATCGAAATCGATCAACTCGTGCCATAAGCGCTTCAAATGCCATGTTGAATGAAATAATTTCATTCAGGCGCTTGTGTTCAAGTAACTCAGTCAGACGCGCCACTTGGTCGGGATAATTGCCCCGGCTCCGGTGCCTTGATTCGTCAATTAATGCCCAGAACTCGTCTTCGCCCATCAGACCATCCACCTTCATGCCCTGCAGCGGCGACTTGCCTGGATATGGTGGAAAATCGATCACGAATCGATACACGAAACGAAGCACAATAGCGATCAGGAACAGCCCCAGTATTGTTTGCATGATTGCACTAACGGCCATGAAATCCTTTTACTCTCTTGACTTGACTTGACTTGACTTGCGTTGCCGAACTGCGGTTGGAATGTCGTGCGGCACTAGAGTTGATCAAGCCGCAGATGTGCCACAAACTCGACCATAATGTGAGCTTAGCGAAATCTTCCGTTGATTGATCAAATTCTGATTATTGCAGGCGTAACGTTCCTGGTGCTGATTACACCGGGGCCGGACATGGTCCTGGTCGTCAGAAATACTATGGTAGACGGGAGGTCAGCGGGATACAAAACGGCGCTGGGAATCCTGGCAGGAAACCTGGTACACATTACGTACTGTGTCGTGGGAATCGGATGGCTTATTTCGAAAAGCGTAGTCGCCTTCAGTATTCTCAAATATGCCGGCGCCGCATACCTGGTCTACCTGGGCATCTCGAGCTTGCGGCAAGCGGACAAAGACTTGAGTGCGACGCCTGTCGAAATGCATCAGCAGGCCCGCAGGTGGTTTGCGCAGGGATTCATGAACAATATTCTCAATCCCAAAGGCACGCTTTTCTTTCTTGGGGTTTTCACGGCCGTCATAACGCCCGACACGTCAGTTCAGGCAACCGTTGTCCTTGTAGCTATTATGATACTGATGTGTGCGTTGTTCTGGGTTGCCCTGGTGCAAACGCTCGAATCGCCGGGCGTCAGACGAACCCTTGTACGAAGCGGGAAATTCCTGCAGCAGATTTTTGGGGTTGTGCTGATCTCGCTGGGTTTGCGAGTCGCACTAATTACCCGGTAACGAGTCATCGCCAGCAGCTAACTAGAGACGGCTAGCAATTACTTCGGGCGCGATCCCCTGTGGCCACCAACGACCCGATTATTCTGACTGGCTAACCGTCGAATTTCCAACAATGAGAAAGTAAAGCGCCGTTAGCAACAACACGACCTGAAATTCCATGCCGCCCATGGGATATCCCTCGGCGGGCGTGAAACTCCAGCGCCCCCCGTGAACCAGGAGAATCGCGCCCAGTAGGACGGGCGCCATTGCGAGCGCCGCCAAACGTGTAGTCAGATCGTTAGTGAATCCACCAACAATTATTCCGATTCCACCGGCCAGTTCTGCGAAGGTTACCAATGCCGCCACCGGATAAGGGAGTCCCATCATTTCTGCGAATCCACCGACACTTGCGAGCTTGCCGATACCATGGAACAGGAATACGGAAGCAATTCCAATACGGGGCAGCCAATGGGCACCTGGCTTGAAAGAATCCAATACGCTGAACATCATCGTCTCCTGAATTGACTGTTCGCAGGGCCGCAGAGAATCAGCTCGCCGACCTGTGCAATATGACCAGCCGCACATCGGTTTTATTACGAAATCGAATTTGCGGGAATCAGCATTGCATTGCCGTTCGAGAATCTGTCCCGACCGCCGAGCCTCACCTTGTGCCTACCGGACGGTTATCGCCTGGACGGATTGTGGCGTATTCGAAAGGAATTTCGGCAGGTTCAGCCGCAGAAATCAGACGCTGAGCCGTATCATTTTTGCCCCGCCCTCTCTATAATTCGCGCCTCTTCAGCGCCACCCTCCATAACCATCCCTATGTCTGATATCGAGCGACTTCGCAATATCGCCATCATTGCGCATGTTGACCATGGCAAAACCACCTTGGTTGACCAGCTGTTACAACAGTCCGGCACCCTCGGTGACCGGGCAGCTGTGCCCGACAGGCTGATGGATTCCAACGATCTCGAACGCGAACGAGGCATTACGATTCTTGCCAAAAACACGTCGCTTAAATGGAATGACTACCGCATCAATATTGTCGACACACCGGGTCACGCGGATTTCGGCGGCGAAGTCGAGCGCGTTCTTTCCATGGTAGACAGCGTTCTATTGCTCGTCGATGCGGTTGAGGGTCCGATGCCGCAAACGCGGTTTGTTACCCAGAAAGCTTTCGCTCAGGGCCTGGTACCCGTTGTCGTGATAAACAAGATTGACCGTGACGGCGCCCGACCCGACTGGGTCTTGGACCAGACATTCGATCTGTTTGATCGGCTCGGCGCTACTGACGAGCAGCTGGATTTCCCCGTTGTCTATGCCTCCGCACTTGGCGGCTATTCGAGCAATGACTCCACTCAGCGTGATGGAGATATGACGCCGTTGTTCGAGGCGATCGTCAGCAACGTCGCGCCGCCGTCGGTCGATGCTGAAGGCCCACTGCAGCTTCAGGTCTCAAGCCTCGACTACGATTCCTATGTCGGCGTCCTTGGGATTGGCCGCATCCAGCGCGGTAAAATTGACGTCAATGCGCCGGTCAGCATTGTTGCTGCCGATGGCAGCGCCCGAAACGGGCGCGTTCTGGAGCTGTACGGTTTTCACGGCCTGGAGAGACGCAAGATAGAGTCCGCCAGTGCCGGGGACATCATTGTATTTAGTGGCATCGACAAGCTGGCAATTTCAGATACGCTGTGTCCCAGGGATCACGCGGAAGGACTGCCTGCCCTCGCAGTGGACGAGCCGACGATCAGTATGACTTTTCAGGTCAACAAATCTCCGTTTGCAGGCAAAGAAGGTAAATTCATGACCAGTCGCCAGATCGGTGAACGACTGGATCAGGAGCTGCAGCACAATGTCGCATTGCGAGTCGCTCCCACCGACGACCCTGACAAGTTTCGGGTATCGGGTCGCGGTGAATTGCACCTTTCAGTGCTCATCGAGACCATGCGCCGTGAAGGTTTCGAACTCGCGGTGTCTCGACCTGAAGTGATCATTCACGAAGAGGATGGGGTGAAGCTCGAGCCTTGGGAGCAATTGACAGTCGATTTCGAAGAAGACTACCAAGGTGGTGTCATGACCCGACTGGCTGACAGAAAAGGGGAACTACTGGCCATGGTGCCGGACGGTAGGGGGCGCGTACGCCTGGACTATCGAATACCGACGCGTGGACTGATCGGCTTCAGAACGGAGTACCTGACGGCAACGTCGGGCACCGGGCTGATGTACCATGTATTCGAAAAATACGACCGTTATATCGCGAGTGAGCTCGGGCAAAGGAACAATGGCGTGCTGGTCTCCATGGTCCAGGGCAAGGCGCTCGCATATGCACTCTACAATTTGCAGGAACGCGGCAAGCTCATGGCCAGCCACGGCGATGAAGTGTACGAAGGAATGATCGTCGGCATTCACAGTCGCCAGAACGATCTGATCGTCAATCCGACAAAGGCCAAGCAGCTCACAAACATACGGGCTGCGGGAAGCGACGAGAACATCGTATTGACACCCCCGATTCGCTATTCGCTCGAACAGGCGCTTGAATTTATTGACGATGACGAATTGCTGGAAGTAACGCCAACAAATATCAGGCTGCGTAAGAAACTCCTGACAGAAGTTGAGCGAAAACGCGATTCGCGCATGCGTGCCTAATCTGCGAACAAACTCTTAAGGTACCCTTTGAATGCATCGCCCACTTCGGCATGCGCCAGCCCGCATGATACCGTCGCCTGCAGGTAACCCAGCTTGCTGCCGCAATCGTATCGGTCCCCATCGAATGGGTGTGCAAACACGGCCGCATCAGCCAACAGGTCCGATATTGCGTCCGTAAGCTGGATTTCGCCACCAGCGCCTCGTCCTGTCGATTCCAGTTTGTCAAAAATCTCGGGCGCCAGGAGGTATCGGCCAACGACGGCCAGGTTTGAAGGAGCGTCTTTGGGATCCGGCTTTTCCACTATACGGGTCATCTTCTGCCCGTCGTCGGACGCTTCGACCGCAACGATTCCGTAACTTGATGTGTCCTCATGTGGCACTTGTTCAACGGCAACAACGCTGCTGCCATGCCTGCCATACTCAGAAGCCAGCTGTGCGAGACAGGCTGGCGTTCCTACGATCAAGTCGTCGGCCAAATGCACAAAGAATGGCTCATCCCCAACAGCCGGACGGGCGCAAAGAACGGCATGACCCAATCCGAGTGGTTCGCCTTGCCTGATGTAGATACAGGAGACATGGGGCGGAATTATATTCTTGATCGATTCAAGCAATGCCACCTTGCCGCCATCGGTCAATGCCCGCTCCAGCTCCGGATCTGTGTCGAAATGGTCTTCGATGGCGCGCTTCGAGGCGCCGGTGACGAACACCAGTTTCGTGACGCCGGCAGCAATCGCCTCCTCCACCGCGTATTGGATCAGAGGCTTGTCGACGACTGGCAGCATCTCCTTCGGACTGGCCTTGGTGGCAGGCAGAAAACGTGTGCCACGCCCGGCCACGGGAAAAACGGCAACTCGAACATTCTTGGTCAAGAGAAAACCCCGGAAATCATAGGATCCGGAATGATAACGAAATTCGACGACTGAATAACGCGCGACTCGTCACATCAATGGCCAACGTCAGGCTCAGCCGACATCGCTACGCCGACTAGAGCCGGCGCAGCGATGATGCGGTCGAAGATCGACTACTTGTTTTGGCCAGCGGCAACCAGGATATTGGCGCGATTAATCTCCACCGTTCTCTCGCCGATACCTTTTACGAGCGCAAGATCATCTACGCTCCGAAATGGTCCGTTCGCCTTGCGATATTCAACGATCGCAATCGCTTTCGATATGCCGACACCCTTCAATTCTGCAGAAATAGTCTCCGCATCGGCAGTATTTACATTGACCGGACCGGCAATGGACGCGCCAGCCCAGGCCAGCATGGCAGCCATAAAAACGATAATTCCTCTGATTCTCGACATTGGGAGCTCCTTATTTTGATGTCCGTTAGTGGAACCAGGAGGAGCATAGGCGCCCAGATCTGCGCTGGCCGCTCCCAAAAGTAAGGAAACCGCAGCGAAATAAGATTCAGGCGCCGGTGGAACTGCGCTGGAGCAGGGTATCGAAGCTCACGGTGGTGAACGGACGCTGCGTCTCCCAATCACGGCAGCTTGGGCACTGCCACAACAGTCGTTGACTGGAAAAACCGCATTCCTTGCACTGGTACCGCGGAATTGTAGACGCCAGCTTGCTGAGCGCCGCCCTTACTTTCGAAAGCGCCGAGCTTCGCTCTGCTTCGCTGGAGGCATTAACAGCCTGAATATCGACAAATTCAGTCAATGTCGGCTCATTGAGCATGTACTCCTCGACGCATTCATCGATTATGCCTATTCCACCGATGTCATTAACGATGGCGGTATACGCGACATCCGTTTTCATTTCCGGTGTCTTGGTGAGCAGGGAACGTAGTGACTTGTCCAGTTGCCTGATCGTTGATTCATCTTCGTAAATCTTGACCAGCGCCGGGAGCGCTTCAGTAATGAGATAGGTATTCTCGTCAATTATCCTGTGATACAGGCGCAACGCTGTCTTGCTGTCATTGGTTTCATGCGCGATATGCGCTCTGGTCAAGGCGCCACGTTGCGTCCTCGGCCTGCCGCTCTGCGCCTTCTTAACGAATGCTCGCGCAGCATTGTAGTCTTTGCTGGATACGGCCTGTTCGGCCAGCTCGCAATAATAATGCGCTATCTGCAATGCCAGTGACTGCCCACTCAGAACTTCGAGTTTCTGTCCTGATTCGATAGCGCGCTGCCACTCTTTTTCCTGTTCGTATATTTTGCAGAGGTTCTCGAGTGCTTCGACCTGGTACCGAGAACCTTGTGCCAGTTGTCCAAAAATGTTCTCCGCTCGGTCAAGAAGCCCGGCGCGCAAATAATCTTTTGCCAATGAGAACATTGCCTGGTCACGTTGTTCCGCGGCAAGATCGGGCCGGGCGATAATATTCTGATGAATTCGAATCGCGCGATCCACCTCGCCGCGCCTCCGGAACAAACTGCCGAGTGCAAAGTGGGTTTCTATGGTTTTGTCATCGACCCGCACCATCTTCAGAAAATGCTCCAAAGCCTGGTCGGTCTGCTCGTTAAGCAGGAAGTTAAGCCCCTTCAGGTAATCTATGTTGAGCGGCGGCGGTGCATCTTCATCCTCATCCCGTTCACCGAAGCGGCCGAGTGCCCACCCTGCAGCCGCAAGCAGCAAGAACAGACCTGCAAGCAGGAAAGTCGATTCAGTCGGCATCGACTAGTGGCAAGTTTCTGAGGCTAGAGACTTCGGATTCGGTGTGCCGCAGAGTCCGGCGCAATTGTCGTCTCTCGTTTAGCAAACGCAGTATAAAAATGCTGGCGCAAAACAGTCCAAAGGCCCAACCCATGACAAACAGGAACAGGAAAGCGATTGGTATAGTTGGCGTAATCGTCCGAAAAGCCAGATCAACTTCGACGTTCCCGGGATTGTTGCTGGTGAACCAGAGCATCACCACGAAAATGATGATGACTAATAGTCCAACGCCAATTTTCTTCAGCATGCACCTACTCCGAAGCGGTCAGCAAAGAAGCTCGCCAGCCTGCGTTGCCGGGATAGTGTATTGCTTCTGGCGGGTTCAGTTAAGGGCTAGTTCTTAATAGGGAGATGGCGACTGGAGTTGACCCGCTCACGCAGATCCTTACCCGGCTTAAAGTGCGGCACGTATTTACCAGACAGCGCAACAGCTTCACCTGTTTTGGGATTACGTCCAATTCGAGGCGGTCGGAAATGGAGCGAAAAACTGCCGAATCCCCTAATCTCGATGCGTTCGCCACGAGCGAGTGAGTCGCTCATCAGATCCAGCAAGTGCTTAACGGCAAGCTCTACATCCTTTGCGGGCAGATGCTTCTGCTTTCTGGCGATCATTTCAATGAGTTCTGATTTTGTCATAATGCGCTTCGCTCAATTTCCTGCTTGGCCCATCTCATAAGCTACCGATTATAAAGGAATTATAGCCCGGACCGCGAGGCCCGGGCTACTTTTTTTCTACTTTGAACCCACTTGGTTGCCGGTTAGCGTCCAAAGCGAGTCTCTGTCTACTTAGAACCCACTCGAATGCTGGTTAGCCTACAAAGCGAGTTTTTATCTACTTAGAACCCGCTTGAATGCTGGTTAGCCTACAAAGCGAGTCTCTCTCTACTTAGAACCACCAGACATCTTTTCCTTCAGGAGCTCGCCGAGTGTCGTACCGCTGGAACTGGCCGCCGTCTCAGACTTGTAACTCGAGAGCGCTTCAGCCTCCTCATGCACTTCCTTGGCTTTGATTGAAAGCGCCACACTGCGATTCTTTCTATCCACATTAGTGAATTTCGCCTCGACTTCGTCACCCACCTTGATCATGGTGCGAGCATCTTCAACGCGACCGCGCGCCAACTCCGATGCACGAAGCGTACCGGTCACTCCATCGCCAAGATCGACCGTTGCGCCGCGGACATCGACTTCGGTGACCGTGCCTTTCACCACGGTGTTCTTCGGATGTGCGGCAAGCCAACCAGAAAACGGGTCTTTGTCGAGCTGTTTGATTCCAAGCGAAATGCGCTCACGCTCCGAGTCAATTGCCAAAACACTTGCCTCGATTTCCTGGCCCTTCGTGTAGTTGCGTACTGCCTCTTCGCCTGGAAGGTCCCAGGAGATGTCTGAAAGGTGCACGAGTCCATCAATGCCGCCATCCAGGCCGATGAAGATACCGAAATCCGTGATGGATTTGATCTGACCGGCAACTTTGTCGCCGCGATTGACAGTCGATGAAAACTCCGCCCAGGGATTCGACTGACACTGTTTGACACCCAATGAAATACGCCGACGTTCCTCGTCAATCTCGATGACCATGACCTCGACTTCTTCACCGATGGAAACGACCTTCGCCGGGTTAACGTTTTTATTTGTCCAGTCCATCTCAGAAACGTGGACCAAACCTTCAACGCCCTCTTCGATTTCTACGAAACAGCCATAGTCCGCGATGTTGGTTACTTTGCCGAACAAGCGCGTTTGTGGCGGGTAGCGACGTGCCAGATCATGCCAGGGATCATCACCAAGCTGTTTGATGCCAAGTGAAACCCGCTGACGTTCGCGATCGAATTTGAGGATTTTGACGTCAATTTCGTCGCCAACGTTGACGACTTCGGACGGATGCTTGACGCGCTTCCATGCCATGTCGGTGATATGTAGCAATCCGTCAATGCCGCCCAGGTCCACGAAAGCACCATAGTCAGTCAGATTCTTGACGATGCCTTTGACCGTGTTGCCTTCCTGCAGGCTCTCCAGCAATTCTTCGCGCTCGGCGCTGTATTCCTGTTCTACGACTGCGCGACGTGATACCACGACGTTGTTTCTTCGCTGGTCAAGCTTGATGACCTTGAATTCTAGGCTCTTACCTTCCAGGTAGGCAGGATCACGTACCGGCCGGACATCGACGAGCGACCCTGGCAAGAACGCACGCACATTGTCGATTTCAACGGTGAAGCCGCCCTTAACTCTGCCGTTAATGATGCCCGTAACCACCTCGCTTTTCTCGAACGCTTTTTCAAGCTCAATCCAGGTACGTGCACGAACGGCTTTCTCGCGAGAGAGCTTCGTCTCACCGAATCCGTCTTCGACCGCATCGAGCGCGACCTCGAACTCGTCGCCAACAGATACCTCGGCTTCACCCTTATCGTTATAAAACTGATCTATCGGAATTACGGCCTCTGATTTGAGGCCCGCGCTGATGAGAACCACATCGTCATTTACGGCGACGACAGTACCTGTGATGATGGCACCGGGTTTTATTTGTTGACTGGCAAAACTCTCTTCAAATAACTCTGCAAAACTTTCTGACATTAGATTTAAACCAAGAGGATCAATGCGACCCTCACCCATGCGTCGTCCCACATCCTGTGGCTGACGGTTGTTAACGAAAAAGAGCCAGACTTCATGTCCGACTCACCAATTAATCTCTATTCGCGAAGCTCGATCGATTCCACCCAGTCCAGAATGGTCCGGGTGACCTCATTGATCGTCAGGTTGCTGGAATCCAGCAATCGGGCATCCGCTGCAGGTCGCAACGGGGCTACCGATCGTTCGGAATCCCGGCGGTCACGATCCTCGATGTCCCTCGAAAGGGCGGCAAGGCTAACATCAATACCCTTGTCTTTCAACTGCTTATGGCGCCTTCGCGCACGCTCTTCAGCGTCCGCCGTCAGGAAAATTTTCAAGGTCGCGTCGGGAAAGACCGTGGTGCCCATATCCCGGCCATCAGCCACCAATCCAGGCGCTTTGCGGAAGCTTTTCTGCAGCGCCAGGAGCGCCTCGCGAACCGCCGGAATGGCAGCAACCTGGGAGGCGATCCGGCCGCATTCCTCTGTGCGAATCTCACGGCTGACCTCCTTACCGTCCAACCAGACCTTCTCGCCACCGTCCTGGTTCATAGTGAAGCGGACATCCATCGTTGCCGCAATATTGGCCAGTTCCGCCGCCGACCCGTCAGACTGGTGCTGTTTCGAGGCCGATAGCGCCACCAAGCGATACAGTGCGCCACTATCGAGCAGGTGCATATCCAGCGCGGCGGCGACCTTTCGCGCGATGGTCCCCTTGCCTGAACCGCTGGGTCCATCGATGGCAATTACTGTGATTTCGGCGTTATTTCGGTTCACAACTGTGCTGCTGCCGGCCCCTGCTGCTCTATTATGTTAACTCCAAGTGACCTAAGGCAAGCGACGAACCCGGGAAAAGAGGTTTTGACCGCATCGGTGGCTTCAATATGGACAGGCCATTGGGCGATGGTCGCGCCTGCGGCAAAAGCCATTGCGATACGATGATCACCATGACTCGTTATTGATCCGCCATATAGCTTGCCACCGTGAATCACTGCCCCGTCCGCCGACTCATCGACAGCAACACTCAGCGCTCTGAGTCCCTCGGTCATCGTCGCAATTCGATCACTTTCCTTAACCCGTAGCTCGCCGATACCGGAAAACGTGGTTTTTCCTTCTGCGCAAGCCGCGGCGACGAAAAGGACCGGAAACTCATCAATAGCGAGGGACACTATCTCTGGTTCGACATCAATCCCGTGCAGTTTTGACGAACGAACGGTCAGGTCCGCGACCGGTTCTTCACCGAAAAGTCGTACATTATCGAGCGAAATATTCGCACCCATCGCCTGCAGTATATCGAGCACCCCGGTACGGGTCGGATTCACGCCAACGCCGGTTATCGTGATCTCTGCGTCCGTCGCCAACAGTGTGGCCAGAATGATGAACGCGGCTGAAGACAGGTCTGCGGGAACCCGTACGTCGATACCCACGAGGTCCTGCCCCCCTTGCATAATGATCTGCGATTCGCCAGTGCCAAGCTCAACGCCCATGGATCGCAGCATGCGTTCTGTATGGTCGCGCGTAATCGCCGGTTCAATAACGGAGACATCGCCATTCGCGTAAAGGCCGGCCAGCAAAATGGCAGACTTCACCTGTGCACTCGCTACCGGACTTGGGTAAATGATCGAACCAAGCGGGCACCCATTAATCTGCAGTGGCGGATTGCCTTGATTGGATTGTATTTTGGCGCCCATCATTTCCAATGGTTTGATTACGCGTCGCATGGGCCTGTTGCTCAGAGATTCATCACCGACTAACTTTGTCGAAAACGCCTGGCCTGCAAGCATTCCAGCAAACAGACGCATCGCCGTTCCAGAATTGCCCATGTCGAGTGGCCCTGCCGGAGCGCGCAATCCGTGTTTGCCTACGCCCTCGACGATGGCCTCCGTTTCGGATGGCCGATCGATATCGACTCCCATTGCCTGCAATGCCGCAAGCGTTGCCAGACAGTCGTCGCCCGCCAGAAAACCACGAATATGGGTCCGACCAGCGGCGATGCTGCCTAACATCAATGCACGGTGGGAAATCGATTTGTCTCCCGGCACCGTTAGCGTGTCGCTTTTGAGGGCAGACGGCTCGACAACGAAATTCATTGCGGCTTTTGCTTAGCGAACAGCTTTGGGATAGGCGCCTACAATTCGAAATAGCGAACTGTTTTGCTGCAGTTCTTCGAGCGCTTCTTTCAATGGAGACTCTTCTGCATGTCCATCAACATCGATAAAGAACACATAATCCCAGTTCTTGCGGCGCGATGGCCGGGATTCTATTCGCGACATGCTTATGCCATGCGTCGCAAACGGCTGCAACAAAGAATGCAGAATGCCAGCACCGTCACCAGTACCTGTCGTTGAGATTAGTACCGTCGTTTTGTCGGCGCCGCTTGGCGCCAGCAGTTTTCGACCAATGACCAGGAACCGGGTCGAGTTGTCTGATCGGTCTTCGATGTTGTTGACCATGATTCCAAGATCGTAAACTTCGGCCGCCGCTTCGCCGCCAATTGCTGCCGTGCCTTTTTCATCCCTGGCACGGCGGGCACCGGCTGCATTGCTGTTAACGCCAACGAGTTCTATCTGGGGCAGGTACTCACGCAGCCAGCCGCGGCACTGCGCCAATGACTGTTCGTGTGCGCAGACTCTCTCAATTTCCTGGAGTCCCGCCATACTCCCCAGCAAGTGCTGCTCTATACGCAGCTCGATTTCACCGCCGACCTTTAAGGGGGACGTCAGGAACATGTCGAGCGTATGATTGACGGTGCCCTCCGTTGAATTCTCAATCGGCACAACACCGAAATCAGCTGCACCGCTTTCCACTTCCTGGAAAACTTCATCAATGGTGGAGAATGGTAAACCGCGGACCGAATGTCCGAAATGTTTGTAAACGGCAGTCTGTGTGAACGTCCCTTCCGGGCCAAGAAAACCAATTTTCAGCGGTTCCTGCTGAGCAAGGCAGGCTGACATGATTTCACGAAACAGCCGCAACATTTCGTCATCGCGCAACGGCCCTTCATTGCGATCCAGAACGGCACGTAACACCTCTGCCTCTCGTTCGGGTCTGTAATAATCAACGGCAGCAGCGAGCTTTCCCTTCGAAATTCCGACCTGCTGGGCGTACTTGGCCCGCTCGTTAATTAGCGCCTGGATCTCGCGATCGACCGTATCGATCCGCTCACGAATAGACGTCAGATCGATCGTGGCAGCTGCAATTTTTTCTTCCTTAGCCAAACCTTTTTACTCGTGCGCCAAATCGCGGATTCTTCAGGATATCGGCTTGCCAAGATTTCGCAATGCCAATACACCGTCAATACCCTGCAGGGACTCAATCGTCTCATCTGAAACTGGCCCGTCAAGGTCAACGATCGTGTAGGCCAGATCCCCAACAGACTTGTTAAGCAGGTCTTCGATATTGAGATTAGCGGTTGCGAGACAGGTCGAGATTTGACCAACCATGTTGGGCACGTTTGCATTCGCGATTGTGATCCGATAAGAACCATTGCGTGGCATTGTTGCTTCGGGGAAATTTACGGAAAATCGAACGTTGCCGTTCTCGAGGTAGTCGCGAACGTTATTAGCGACCATCACGGCGCAATTCTCTTCCGCCTCGGATGTCGACGCGCCTAGGTGTGGCAGCGCGACCACTCCGGCGCGACCAATCAGATCGTTTGACGGAAAATCAGTGATAAAGGCATGTAATTTACCGCTGTCCAATGCATCGATTATAGCGTCATGATCAGTGATGCCGCCGCGCGCAAAGTTTATGATGACGCCACCATCCGCCATGAGCGATAGCGCTTTAGCGTCAATGAGCCCTTTGGTCGCATCGATCAATGGTACATGCGCAGAGACAAAGTCCGATTCTTTGAACAATTGCTCCAGCGATTCCACCTGCTCAACGCCGGAAGATAGCTGCCACGCCCGCCGGACGGTTATCGCCGGATCGAAGCCAACCACCTTCATACCTAACGCCAGGGCAACATTGGCGACTTCGACACCAATCGCACCCAGCCCGATGACGCCGAGCGTCCGACCAGGTAACTCGTAACCAACGAATTGTTTCTTGCCCGCTTCAACGGCTTTGTTCAGGGCGTCACCCACCTCCGCCAAGCCGTTGACGTAGTCTCGCGCACTGCAGATATTGCGTGCCGCCAACAACATGCCGGCGACCGCGAGTTCTTTAACCGCATTGGCATTGGCACCTGGCGCATTGAAAATGGGCACTCCGCGCGCACTCATCGCTGCGATTGGAATATTGTTCACCCCTGCCCCGGCACGACCAACAGCGGCAACAGAATCCGGTATCTCCATGTCGTGCATGTTGTGCGAACGGAGAATGATCGCGTCCGGATTCCGCATATCGCCAGCGACCTCGAAGCTCTCGGACGGGAGTCGTTCCAGCCCGGCGGCCGCGATGTTGTTCAGTGTTTGTATTTTGTACATTGGTACCGATTCTGATGGGTGGTTGGTGTGCCGGGACAGTACAGATTGCCCGGCGGATTTAAATCAGTAGTTGACGCAAGAACCGTTTTCCTCAGCTGAGTGTTCGCTCGAATTCCTGCATGAACTGGATCAAGGCATCGACGCCTGCTTCAGGCATCGCATTGTAAATTGACGCCCGCATCCCGCCGACAGAGCGGTGCCCTTTGAGATTGGCAAGACCTGCAGCTGTTGCTTTTTCGAGGAACTGCGCATCAAGGCCGGCGTCACCAAGAATAAATGGCACGTTCATCCATGAGCGGCAATCAGGTTCGACGGGATTGCTGTAGAAGCCAGACTCATCGATCGCGGCATAAAGTTTCATCGCCTTGCGTCGATTGATTGCCGCGACAGCGGCCAGCCCACCACTGGTTTTCAAGTGTTCAAAAACCAGGCCCGCGACATACCACGCAAAGACCGACGGCGTGTTGCTCATCGAATCCGACTTATCGTAAACGGCGTAGTCCAGGAGACTCGGCGTCCCTGGTCTGGCGTTACCAAGCAAGTCTTTCCGTACGATGACGACCGTGATTCCGGCGGGGCCGATATTTTTCTGAGCGCCAGCATAGATGACGCCAAATCGACTGACATCCACCGGGCGTGACAGAATCGTACTGGACATATCGCAGACCAGAGACGTATTTCCCGAATTCGGAACAAACGGGAATTCGACACCCGCTATTGTTTCATTGGCGCAATAGTGCAGATAAGCGGCATTGTCGCTGCGTTGCCAGCTGCTCTCCGGCGGCAAGTATGTGAAATTCCGGTCCGAACTATCGGCGACCACATTGACGTCACAGAATTTGCCCGCCTCGCCAATTGCTTTCTTGGACCAGCTTCCGGTCTGCACGTAATCGACCACCTGCCCCGCCCCCGAAAGGTTTAAGGGCGCCATGGCGAACTGCAATGTCGCGCCACCCTGGGGAAAAATTACGCTGTAGTCATCGGGTACTGCGAGCAGGTCACGGAGATCCTGCTCCGCTTTTTCGGCCACCGCCATGAACTCCTTGCTCCGATGGCTAATCTCCATTACGGACATGCCGATGCCATTCCAATCCGGGATATCCTGCCGGACCTGCTCAAGCACAGCATCCGGAATGGCAGCCGGACCCGCACTGAAGTTGAATACACGAGACATAAAGATGAGTCCTATCGCTTCGATATTTGAAGATTCTGGATTGCGAAGATTACGGAAATATTACTCTTCGGCGTCATCCTCAATGGACTCTATGCGCGCCAGTCCGACCAAACGCTGGCCATCTTCAACCCTGATGAGGGTGACTCCTTGCGTGTTGCGTCCGATGATCGAGATATCGCTCACTGGCGTCCGTACCAGCGTTCCGCCCGAGCTGATGAGCATGACCTCGTCTTCGTCTGCAACCTGAATTGCACCCACAGTGCGACCGTTGCGCGCCGTCGTCTGGATAGCGATTACGCCCTGGCCACCACGGCCCTGTACCGGGAAATCCTCGATCGCAGTGCGCTTGCCGAAGCCGTTTTCCGTCGCCGAAAGAATCATGCCCTCGCCAACAATGGCAAGCGCGATGACCTCGTGACCACCAGGCAGTTTGATACCTCGCACCCCGGCAGCCCCGCGCCCCATGGGTCGCACATCCGCTTCACTAAAGCGAATTGCCTTGCCGTGGCTTGCAACCAGCATGATTTCGCGTTTTCCATCGGTGATTGCGACGTCGACCAACTTGTCGCCATCGCGTAAATCCACCGCGATGATTCCGCTGGAACGCGGTCTTGAAAACAGACTCAGCGGGGTTTTCTTAACCGTGCCGCGACTGGTTGCCATAAACACGAAGCTGTTTTCGTCGAACTCCCGTATCGGCAGGACCGCGTTGATACGTTCACCCTCACCCAAGGGCAGGAGATTCACGATTGGTTTGCCGCGAGAGCCCCGGCTTGCCTGCGGCACTTGATAAACCTTGAGCCAGTACATTTTGCCGAGACTCGAAAAGCACAAAATCGTGTCGTGGGTATTGGCAACAAACAGGTTATCGATGAAATCCTCATCCTTGACCTTTGCAGCCGAACGCCCTCTCCCGCCACGTCGCTGCGCCTGGTATACATCGATTGATTGGGCCTTGGCATAGCCGCCATGCGACAGCGTCACCACAACTTCGGCTTCAGGTATCAGGTCTTCGTCCTGCAGGTCACTGTGGTCCTGGTTGATCTCCGTTCGGCGTTCGTCGCCATAGGCATCGCGAACTTCAACCAGTTCGCGCTGGATGACCCGGAGCAATTCATCCGGATCTGAGAGTATGTTAGAAAGGTCTTTTATTTTATCTAATAAATCTTTGTATTCTTTTAAGATTTTCTCTTGTTCAAGACCCGTCAGTCGATGCAGTCTTAAGTCCAGAATCGCTTGCGCCTGAACCGCCGACAGTCGATAAGTATCGCCATCCAGACCAAAGCCCTCTTCGAGAAAATCAGGCCGTGTATCCGTTGCGCCGGCTTTTTCCAGCATTCCGGTGACCGCCCCCGGGGACCAGGTCTTCGCCATAAGCCCCGCTTTCGCCTCGGCCGGTGACGGTGATTCTTTGATCAACGAAATGACTTCATCGATGTTGGCCAACGCCACCGACTGCCCTTCCAGGACGTGCGCCCGGTCGCGGGCTTTGCGCAGCTCGTATATAGTCCGGCGCGTAACCACTTCGCGTCGATGCGAGAGAAACGCCTCAAGAACCTGCTTCAGGTTGAGGAGCTTGGGCTGGCCATCATGCAGCGCAACCATATTGATGCCGAATACGCTTTGTAATGCTGTCTGCTTGTACAGATTATTCAGAACAACATCGCTCATCTCACCGGTGCGAAGCTCGATGACGATGCGCATACCATCTTTATCTGACTCGTCACGCAGCTCACTGATACCGTCAATACGTTTATCTCGTACGAGATCCGCAATCTTTTCGATCAGTCGCGCCTTGTTCACCTGGTAAGGCAACTCGGTGACTATGATCGCTTCCTTGCCACGCTGGTTGATCGTCTCGATCGACGTACGCGCACGCATATGTACCCGGCCACGACCGGTTTTATAAGCCGCATAGATGCCGCCTGCGCCATTGATTATGCCGGCTGTAGGGAAATCCGGGCCGGGAATGTGCTCCATCAGGCCTTGCACGTCTATTGCCGAATTCTCGATAAGGGCGAGGGAGGCGTTGACGATTTCCGTCAGGTTGTGTGGCGGAATATTGGTTGCCATCCCGACCGCGATGCCGGATGACCCGTTAATCAACAGGTTTGGCAGTCGGGTCGGCATGACCGAGGGTTCGGACTCCGAACCGTCATAGTTTTCGATGAAGTCTACGGTTTCCTTGTCCAGGTCGGCGAGGATCTCATGCGCAATCCTGGCCATCCGCACTTCAGTGTAGCGCATGGCCGCCGGTGCATCGCCGTCGACTGATCCGAAGTTGCCCTGACCGTCAACCAGCATGTAACGCATCGAGAACGGTTGGGCCATACGCACGATCGTGTCGTATACGGCAGAGTCGCCGTGAGGGTGATACTTACCGATCACATCACCGACGACCCTGGCAGATTTCTTGTAGGGCTTGTTGTAATCGTTGCCCAGCTCTCGCATGGCGTGGAGCACCCGCCTGTGGACGGGTTTCAGGCCATCGCGCACATCGGGCAGGGCCCGACCGACGATGACACTCATAGCGTAATCCAGGTAAGACTGCTGCATCTCCTCTTCGAGGCTTACAGACAGAATCTCCTGACCAACTTCAGACATAAATATTCACCATGCCACCGCAATTCCGTGCCTGAAACAGAGAATTAGCTGCGACAAAAAAATGGGTGCTTTTTGGAAATAGTTCCTGTTTTTCCGGGGCATGAAACGCGCGTCGAAACGTCGTGAATCAAGGCCCGAATAATACCACAGTAACGCGCTCCACAGCATCGATTACCGGTGATTAATCCTCGATATAGACGTCCTGAATCGGGCCGCTATACTTGCCCTCCTGAAGCCCACCCAAAGCAGGTCAAATGCAGCATTGTGACACCCTGATTCTGGCTGGCTGGTGCATTCCAGTCGAGCCGCACGGCACCGTGCTGACTGATCACGCTGTGGCCATCACCGATGGGCGGATTGTGGGTCTGCTGCCTGCTACCGACGCTCGCAACCGGTTCGCAGCGGGCACAACAATTGAGCGCCCCGGACACGCGCTCATTCCGGGCTTCGTCAATGCTCACACCCACGCGGCGATGACGCTCCTGCGCGGGGTGGCAGACGACCTCCCGCTGGAACGATGGCTCAGGGAGTCCATATGGCCTGCGGAGAATCGCTGGGTCGGCACCGAGTTCGTACGCGACGGCACACGTCTGGCGATCGCAGAAATGCTCTTGTCGGGTTGTACCTGCTTCAGTGATCAGTATTTCTATCCCGAAATCGTGGCGGAAACGGCGGAAGAAATGCAGATGCGCGCTGTCGTAGCGACTCCTTTACTCGAGTTTGCATCTCCCTGGGCTGACAACGCGGCAGAGTACCTGGCAAAGGGCGCTGAACTTGTCCATGATCGATTCGCAGAGCATTCCCTGATTTCCAGCGCGTTCGCGCCGCATTCGACCGGGACTGTTTCGGATGAGTCCTTTAATGAGCTTCGGGTGCTGGCAGATCAACTCGACAAACCTGTCCAGATTCATCTGCATGAATCGGCCCAGGAGATCGAAGATGCGCTGGCCGCAACCGGGGAGAGACCGATCGACCGGCTCGAGCGACTCGGCCTCCTCAATTCGTCACTGCTAGCCGTACATGCAGTGCATCTGACCGATCAGGAAATTTCGCGTTTCGCGGATGCCGGGGTACAGGTGGCGCACTGTCCCAATTCCAACCTCAAGCTGGCCGATGGTGTGGCTAAGATTGCGCAGATGCTGGCTGCGGGTGTCGAGGTTGCGTTGGGAACTGATGGTGCCGCCAGTAACAACCTGCTTAACATGCCCGGCGAAATGCGTAGTGCGGCGCTGCTTTCTAAAATGCAGGCCGATGACGCCTCCGCATTACCGGCAGCCACCGCGTTACGTATGGCGACGCTCGGTGGTGCCAGCGTATTGGGCATGGCAGAACAAATTGGCACCTTGGAAAACGGCAAATGGGCGGATCTTACGGCCATTGATCTGACGCGCCTCAATAGCCAGCCTGTTTACGATCCTATTTCACAGCTGGTATACGCAATGCATGCCGACCAGGTCCGCGACGTCTGGGTGGCTGGACGTCACCAGGTCGAAAACGGCGAGTTACTGTTGGCCAGCGAGGCCGATATAGTGCGAAGAAGCAGCGAATGGCGGGATAGAATCAATCACCCGCTGACACAGGAAGCGTCATGAGCCCGGCACAGCAAAACGTAGACCCCGCAGAGATCGCGAAATTTGACGCACTCGCTTCGCGCTGGTGGGATCCGCACGGTGAGTTTCGACCTTTGCACCAGATTAACCCGCTACGCGTGGATTACATCCGGCAAAGGGTAGAGCTGCGTGACAAGGATGTACTCGACGTCGGCTGTGGCGGCGGCATTCTCGCGGAGGCAATGGCAGAGTCCGGCGCACGGGTGACGGGCATAGACATGGCGGAAAAGCCGCTTGCGGTGGCTCGTTTGCACCAGGCGGAGTCAGGAACAAGTGTCGACTATCGGCAATCGACGGCAGAGGATCTTGCAGACGAAATGGGTGCTGCATTCGATGTCGTTACATGTCTTGAAATGCTCGAGCACGTTCCATCCCCAAAAACCGTCATCGAATCCTGTACGAAACTGGTCAGGCCGGGTGGAGATGTCTTTTTTTCGACCATTAACCGAAATCCGAAATCGTTCCTGTTCGCAATCGTTGGCGCGGAATATCTACTGAAGCTCTTGCCTGCCGGCACACACGAGTACGAAAAGTTCATTCGACCCTCCGAGCTGGATGAATGGGCCCGGCAACCGGGGCTGCAGCTGATGAGCAGCATTGGACTCCATTACAATCCCATCACACGTGACTACTCGCTGGGAGAGAACGTGGACGTGAATTACATGATGCATTTTCGGCGTTTGGAAACCGAATAGATTGAGCGGCGCACCCAATTTTGAGGCAGTGCTGTTCGATCTTGACGGCACGCTCATCGATACCGCGCTGGATATGGTGGGCGTATTGCTCGAGCAGCTTCTAGACGAGGGCCACGAACCCATTGACTTCGAAGTGGCGAGATCAAACGTGTCGCACGGGTCGGCCGGCCTGATAAACCTGGCATTTCCGGATGTATCGAATGCAGAACACGAGCGGCTTCGAACGGAATATCTCAACCGTTATGAAGCTGCCGTGTGCGTGGATTCAGTGGTTTTTCCGGGACTCGACCAGCTGCTGGATGCCTTCCAGGA
>JBPCYD010000220.1:0-18114 GCA_051007895.1 Woeseiaceae bacterium | reverse complement strand
TTTTCGCTCTGCGCTCCTACGATGCTTTTTCGTACTGTAGGAGCGGCTTTAGCCGCGATTAGTCTGAGCTATTGGCTGACCGCCAACAACTTGGCACGATAGCGCAGCGGATCCGCGAGCACTTTGTCGCGAACGGAGGCAATGTACTCGCCGGTGTAAGGCTCGAAATCGTCCGGCGTCGTGCCGCTATTGAATTCGGATACTACCCAGTTCAAAACCGCGGCAAGTTTCGCATCATTCATTTCGGTTTGCGATACGCCGGGAACACGCACGATATATTCGCGGCCTCCATTTACCTGGAGCAGGCGACCGACCTCGTCGATGAGAGTTGGTACAACGGGTGATACCCCGGCCCCGTTCGCAAGGTGGCAACCGCGACAATAGAGCAGGTAATCGATTTTCGGATCCGCCCGAACGACACTCGTGAAAGCGAGTATCACCAGGGCGAATGGCAATGCGCGCATCAGTCAGTTGACGCTTCGCTCAGTACGACCGCGACCGTACAGTGATAGGTACGTTCGGCCGTGCCAAAGCACCACAATATGCTGCCCGCGTTGGACGGGAAATACACCGGGCGATCCCGCTCCGTGTTGTGGCAACGGCACCGTGTACAAAACGGCTTGCCGCAACAATCGTTATACGACATGAGGTAGTCGCGGTCATCGACAGGATTGCGGCATGTGCCTACCCAGGTTATCGGAGAAGGGTCAGAGCCGGGCGGGCAAGTCGTCAAGGAGCCGCCGCAACACGTGCAAAGCGCCCCGCCCATCGCGCAGTAACGCCAGTAATCACAGCTCTGCGGATCGCCGATTTCCTGCACCTTCTCCTGTGACAGTGCCCTTGATACCGGTAACAGCGGCAAAGTTGCTGCGCCGGCCAGGAACATTCCCAAACGTGACAGGAAATTACGCCTCGACAGGGTTCGCGCGAGCCTGAGCGCCTGGCTGCGCGCCGTCTCATCAATCCAGTAGAAGGTTTTATCAACGATTTTGTTCTTATTCATGAAGCTTTTTCCTTCACCGAATTTTCATGTTCGTCCTGTACGAGACCTACGTAATCCTGCAGCGTCGCGATGCCAGAATCCATTGCCTCAATGAGGCTTTCCAGATGCTCGCGTGTATTGACCAGGCCCTTGCTCTCCAGCGTACCGTTTGCACCGATCAAGATCGCGAAAGGCAATTTGCTGACTTCATAGGTCATGCCGAGTTTTTCCGATAGTACGTAGTGATAGTTGCCGAGATCGAGGTCCCTGGCATAGGCCTGATGTTGCTCCAGCTTGTCGCCATCGCTGGCGAACACGAGTTGCAGTCGATTGCCTTCGCTGTTCGCGAGTGACTTGGCGGTCGGCACCAGCGACTTGCAGACGGGGCAGGTTGGCGATATGAACATCACCAGCGTATGCAGGTTGCCAGGATCCGCACCACCGATGGACAACGACGCACCATTGATGTCAGACAATGGCAGCGGCTCGGTAAGTTCGCCGACTTTCGGTCCGGTAGTTGGCATCAGTGCGCCGGCCGGCGCCACGCGTTCGTGTAATACACCCACTTGTCGCGCCAACGCCAGGACAACCAGTGCCAGCACTATCACCAGTACCCACAGAATGACGTTTGAAACGATCATGGTTTCAGTCATGCCCTTTTCTCCAGGTATTGATCGAGGCCCTGTTTGCGATCAGTTGATTCGCCGCGGCAAACAGCAAGATGGAGACCAGCACAACAGCAAAGAGCGTTACGTAATCGGCAATGCCGAGCGCTCTTGCCCCAACCGGCAATAGTGTCAGCAAGGCGATGACCATCAGTATGAGGTTCCTGAACACGAGGCCACCCGAAATGAACTGCTCGTTATCCAACCGACCGCCAAAGCCACAGCCACAGTCGATATGCAGACGACCTCGGGCCAGATTGATGCCGATGGCCAGTGCATAAATGCCGAGAAGAACAGCGCTGCCAACGGCGGTTAAAGATTGCTGGTAATAGGAGACGAGCCAGCTGCCTCCGAGAAGAAGTTCCACGACCGGAATAACTCGCGCTGCAAGCGGTACCAACGACGGTGGTAATACCTGGTAATCGAACAGCGTCGCGCGAAACTCGGGGCCTTCCGCAAACTTGTGGTAGGCGGCAATGAGAAACATCAGCGCAAGGCCAATCGAAATTGCTTTTGCAATGAGCGGGTCCAGCATTGTGCGTTGATTCCTTAGAGATCCTCGAACAGGCGAGCTTTCGGCGCCTCGATCTGACGTTGATGAACAAACGTGAGAGCGTCGTAAACATGAGTTTCACCCTCAGTGTTGCCGACGATCAATAGTGGCTCAGTTTCCTGCGTGACCATCAGCGTCGCTGCAGGAACTTCCAGCGCTATACTCGCAACGCGACGTTGCGAACCAAGGTCAAACACCCAGATCTCGGTCCCCGGTTCGTGATGCGTGTACTGCTCACCCTGGTGCATGGCGACGTACATGAGTTCCAGTTCTTTGTGGATAGAATGAAACTGGGTGCCGCCCGGGTACCAGCCTTCCTCCGCTTCTTCGTCGGTGACTATTGACCAGGGTTCACTGACGTCGATCCGTGTGCCGGCGGTTGTGACGTCGTAAACTTTCCCCGCATTCGAGAGCAGTAGCCACCCTGAACGCGTTGGACGTGGCCGGTCATAGACCGGGTCGTCCTGGACATCAAAAAACACGCTGCTGCGTACCCTGTTCGATTCATTGCCGGCGCTATCGAGCTGTATTAGTTGCAATGTGCCATCGCCGCAAAGGCTCATGAATCCATCGTTGTCTACCGGCATGATCAAAGCGCATCCAGGCGTCGAGATTTCACCTGCGAACCTGCGATCTTCAATATCGACAATGGATACCGATTGTGCGGGCGTCATATTGGAAATACCGACGAATTTTCCGCCACTCATCAGGCCGATATAAGCACGGAATGGCAAAGCCACAATCTTTTCGGGTATGTCTACTTCGGCAACAGGCGACAGGTTTTCAAAATCGTAAATGACGAGCAGATCTGTTCTTTCGCCATAAGATCCTCTCGAATAATAGGATGCGGCCGCATAGTATTCGCGTCGTGCTGTACCCGGCTGCACGGCAGGCGTATGGCCGGAGGTTGAAATAAGCCCGTACATTTCACCACTGCTTGCGTCGAGCACATAGCCCGCATCGTTGGTCAAAGTCATGAACCAGTTTGGACCCGGTTCCGGCATCGTCTCTGTCGGGCCCATTGTCTGCGGCTGGATCTGCGCGATTGCCATAGAAGAGCCAAGGCACAGGGTTAGAAAAGTGATGACGCGCATTTATATCATCCTCCGTCGCCGGTGAATTGTTTTATTCTGATCACGTGCGCGGGAGTCTAGCATGATTGCCCAGGATTCACGTGCGGACCGTTGCATGCGGTGGCAGAATTACAATACACGCAACCACTACGAATGCTGAAGCTTGAGAGTAAAGACCCTGGTCACTTCTGTTGTGTTCGCCGGCATTATCCTGCTGGCACTATACGACGTAACTTTCGTCCTCGATTTTGGTGGCGTTCATACTGTTCCTGCGCCTGATCCGGTGAGCGAAAGTTTGTACGAAAATTGCTTCCGCGAAAATGATGAGGCGCTGCATGCCGACGCGTTCGGCACCATTGATAATCCCGATGTACAGCGAGAAGTTATTTCGGCTGGTCGGCAGCGAATCCGGCGCCAATGCCGTGACGAATTTCCGCAGCGCCTGATCGACGTCGAACAGCAGTCAGAGTTTAATCTGATCGATCTTGAGGCACGTTTTTGGTAATACGGTCAGCTAAATTGCGAGAAAATTCTCTGGTGCCCGGCAACCATGCGCGCCGTTTCCGCCGGTTCCGGATGGGTTGTGTAATCACCCACCTTGAACGTGCCGCCAAGTAGCAACACGTCTGATCGGGAAAACATGTACAGGAGGTCGGAGCCGCCGCCGATCGTCAGGTAATCGACAGCCGGATCCGGCGGCATGTACACGAGCTGTCCCTTGGCCGGCGTAATTTCATCGTCACCGAAAAGTTTACCGGCACCCAACCCCGTGCAATTAAATATCACTGGCTCAGCCATGGCGGTGAACTCGGATTTGTCTTTGAAATCCCTGACGACAAAACGGCCACCGGCCTGGTGAAAATCCTCGGTAAGGCGGCGCAGGAATATGGCGGGCTCGACCATCATCGTCAGTGAGACGCGTACAAAGGGAGACTCAAATGGGTGTTCACCGGCTTGTAACTCGGTCTGGTAGGGATACAGATGGTCAAAACTGCCTTCCTCATCGCGGAACGGCCTGTCACTCAGATTATACAATTCGGTCCAGTGGATGCCGTAGTCTGCGCCGCCAAGGTTGGTATGCGCGTGATGCGCAATGCGGGCGGCAAATGCCAGCTGGGATTTGAACGCCGGCGACGATACCTCCGGATCATGTGCACTTGCGACCCCCCATTCGCCGCCGGCCACATTGGACGTCGTGTGCCGCGCCATATCGCGCGTATATATAGTGACTTTCCAGCCGGCGTCCTGAAGCAACCTCGATGTCGTCAGGCCCATTACGCCACTGCCGATTACGGCGGCTTCGCGGTGCTCCAAGCCGAGGGTTTCGCGCACAGCCAGCGCCGAAGAGCCCCACGATAGTGTAATGCCGGCACCACCGTGCCCGTAGTTGTGAATGATCGTTTTCGCGTCGAGCTTTTCACTCCTGACGACAAAACCGGACGGGCGATAGGGGCGGTGCCCGACGACTTCGCGGATTACATTTTCCATTGATATTCGCGGCGCAACCCAGGGATTCCTCGAATACTGGCGCGAATAGCGCCTGGTGCTGGCTGTCATCGGCGTGCAACCGCTTGCTGCAGCCACAGCGGCACCGGCCCCCAGGGATTTGAGAACATGACGACGTTGCCATTGTTTTCGAGTGCGCATCGATTTCCCCCTCATATTGTCACTGCGAAGAGTAGTGTGGCCGAGACTGAAACACAATTTCAGCGACCACCGATGCTGCGTACTTTCCTTGCGAGTTCTCTTCTCGTAGAGTTAGGGATCACAATCAAATGCTGTGGTGCGTTGTGGGTCCGGCGTAGCAAGAATAAATCGACAGCGACAGGGGATGAGGAAATGAAAGACAAGGTTACTCGACGTGATTTCCTGAATGGCACCCAGGTTGCCATTGGCGCTTCGCTACTGAGCCCCTGGACCGAGGTGTTCGGTGCAGATGCGTCGAAATTTTCACTAGGAGCGGACTACTATCCACCCGCTAAAACGGGGCTGCGTGGCAGTCACGCAGGTTCGTGGGAAACCATGCATGCGCGTGTTTCCGGAGCGACCTGGCCTGTCGAAGCTCCGGAGGAGGAGGTTGACCTCGTGATTGTTGGTGGCGGTTTAAGTGGTCTGTCTGCTGCACATTTTTATCGTAAGGAAAACCCTGCTGCAAGAGTTCTTATTGTCGACAATCACGACGACTTCGGCGGCCATGCCAAACGTAACGAATTTAAAGTCAACGGCGAGACGCGAATTGGCTACGGTGGTACAGAATCTATCGATACTCCTTCCAGCTACGAGGATATCTCGCTTGAGTTGCTGCGGGATTTAGGCGTCGACGTGCAGCGATTTTACGATTACTACGATCAGGATCTCTATTCCTCGATGGACTTATCGTATGCGATTGCTTTCGATAAGGAGACTTACGGCGAGCGCAAGCTGGTAACCGGTTACGGGCGCAAGCCGTGGCAAGAGTTTGCTGCACAGTCGCCGCTGAGTGACACCGCAAAGGCTGACCTGGTGCGCGCCTTTACCGACGAGCGCGACTATCTTCCCGGCAAAACCCGGGATGAGAAAATTGCCCTGTTAAGCAAAATCAGCTATCGCGAGTATCTTCGTGAATACGTCAAGGTTGACTACCAGGTGCTGGAAATGTTTCAGCGTTGGGGGATGAGTTACTGGTGCGTTGGTATGGACGAGGTGCCCGCAATTTACATTCTTGGCTATACAGATGGCGGAGGTATGCCCGGGCTTGAGCATACGGTGCCCCGCAAGGGCGGTCGCGGCAGCGAGCCGTATATTTTTCATTTTCCGGATGGCAACGCATCGGTCGCCCGATTGTTAGTAAGAAAACTCATTCCACACGCCGTGCCTGGATCGACGATGGAAGACGTTGTAACGGCACGGGTCGACTACACGCAACTCGATCAGCCGGATGCCGACGTGCGTATTCGATTGAACAGTACCGTCGTCAATGCCACGCACACCGGCAATCAGTCGGCGGTGGACGTGACCTATGTTCACTCCGGCACGCCGCATACCGTGCGCGCGAAGAATTGCATCATGGCCTGCTACAACAGCGCAATTCCGTACCTGTGTTCCGACCTGCCCGAATCCCAGAAACAAGGGCTTGCTTACAACGTCAAGATTCCGCTGACTTACACTAAGGTAGTGATTCCGAACTGGCGTTCGTTCGCCGAACTCGGCATCAAATTCGTCTTCTACACCAACGATTTCTTCAAGCAGGTCGAGCTGGATTACCCGGTCTCGCTCGGCAACTATGCGTTTAGCACATCTCCCGACGATCCCATGGTGCTGCACATGTGCTACGTGCCGTACTTCAACGATATCCAGGGGCCGGAACAGTGGCGCGCAGGTCGGCGAAGACTCCTGGAAACGCCGTTTTCTACATTCGAGCACCATGTTCGCGATCAGCTGGACCAGGCACTTGCCGGGGCCGGCTTTGATGCAGAGCGCGATATTTCGGGCATCACCGTCAATCGTTGGGCGCACGGTTATTCATACAGCCCGGGACTGCTGTGGGAGCCTGAGTACCAGAGCGAGAGCGACAAACCCTGGGTGCGGGGCCGACAGTCTTTCGGCCGGATATCCATCGCCAATTCGGATGCCGGGGCAGCCGCCAATACCGACTCAGCGATCTTTCATGGGCACCGTGCCGTCATGGAAATCCTTGACAGCTAGCGGCAGAGACAATCGCTGGGTTTTGTCAATGCGAGAGTGCGATTTGCTGAACTAATCCGTTGTCAGCGAGCGGTATAACGTATTCGTCATGACTTCGGTCGTAATGAAGTCCCAGCTCCAGTTGTCGTAAACGGAAAGCGGGTTATTCTCGAGTACCTGCTCGTTCGACATGCCGGCGTCGACCAGCGCACTCACTTTCGATCTCGCGTCGACCAGCATATCGACCGCCGCCTGCAGGTCGCCCCTGTTGGCGAGCGGGCCATGGCCAGGAATTATCTGTGTATCGTTATCCGCCATTGATAACAGCTTTTGCTGTCCCGCGATAAATCCATCGACACTGCCGCCCCCGTCGAGATCGATGAACGGAAATACCTTGTTAAAAAAAACATCGCCGGCGTGAATGACGTTTGCCTCCGGGAAGTGAATCGCGGAATCGCCGCTGGTGTGTGCGCTTGGAATAAAAAAGACGAACGCATTGTGGCCATTGAGATGGAACGTCACGGAATCGCTGAACGTGAGTTCAGGCAACCCGCTATTGTCGAACTGCTCGTCTTCTAATAGCGCGCGCCGGAGATTGTCGTGTGCCACGACCGTTGTGCCGACCTGCATCATGGGAGAGTTTGAGCCCGTGTGGTCACCATGTGCGTGCGTATTGATCAGGAAGTTTACGGGCCCGTCGGTCATGCGCTCGATGGTCGCAACGGTCATGGCCGAGGTTACTGTCAGGCCACCGTCAATTAGCACAATGCCATCGTCGCCGGTCAGAAGACCGAGATTGCCACCGGGAAAACCGCCTTGGCCCTCGAGCATTTGCAGGCCAGGTGCCAATTCAGTCGATCGCCAGGAAATGCCGCTGTCCTGTGCAAACGCGAATGAGCAAAAAACTGTGGTCAATACCACCGTCAATGATGTTTTTTTCATGCTTCAATTTCCACGCATAGTCGCCTAACAATACTGCATCGAAACAGCACAGTCATCAAATACGGACCTGGTTCTCAGAACGACAGTACAGGAACTCAATGCGCGTAAATCGTGAGAGTCAGGTCACGGCTACAACTCGTCATATCGCCTACCGTAAGCAGGTATGGCGGCTTCAGCAAACAATATTATTCCGTTTCCTCTCGACCGTCGGCGCGAGCTGCCGGGTTGTCCGCACTGTGGACGTCGCAACGACGTGTGGCAGATCGGCAGGCTCTTGTGGGCCTACTGTGAAACACATGAGTTACGCTGGGTGGTTGCCGACTATGAAGGCGTGACGCGCGCAACCATCAACCGAGATGAATTGCGTCGCGGCCTCGAATTTCTCTCCGGGTACGTCGAAATATACAGTTAGACATGCCGAAAATTGCGCCCCGCATCCGGGGCAGCGCTTGTCATATGACCACGGTTTGATCGCATCGAAAAGAATGCGATGATCTGCGGCGGACTCTTGTCGGAGGGGACAACCATGTCAGTGGCAGATCTGCAGTCAATCAACTGGGACGACATCGAGCTCGAGACGGTCAACGCCAGCATGCAGCGGCGCATCGTCACCGGTGAGCAGATGACCGTTGCGCGAGTCTATTTCAGGGATGGATTCCTGGTGCCAATGCATAGCCACCACAACGAACAGATTACCCAGGTAATCAAAGGGACCATGCGCTTTGTGTTTGGCGCCGACAGATCAGAAACCCGGGAATTCGGGCCGGGTGATGTCGTCGTTATTCCGGCACATTTGCCGCACGAGGCGCTGTGCGTCGGAGAAGTGGAAGAAATAGACATGTGGTCGCCGCGCCGTGACGATTGGCTGGACGGCAGCGACGATTATCTGCGTACCTAGCAGGTTGGCGATCCGGGCGTTGCAGGATTCAGCCGCTATTCATCTATTTTTCAGGCGCTGTTAAGTACAGGCAGTCTATTCTGCAGTTGAAGCTCGAATCCGTGCTATGGAAAGCAGATAAGGAGAGTGTCATGGATATCGTTTACGCAGCAGAGAAGCCCAGCATCGCCCGATTGTTCAGCGAGCGGATGCGGCGTTATGTGCAGCCGGAAGAACTGCGTATCACTGAAAACCCCGACGAAACAGGTAGTTTCTATATTGGTTGGCAGCTGGATCGTTATGTAATGTCTCCGGATGGTGGAATTGCAAGGGATTCTCTCAGTCTCGTCGACTAATCGGGAACCGAGCGGGTCGAATCACTGTGTTATAAAACGCACTGACACCAGTGCCTGACACCTTAGATGCCGTCTTTGCCGAACCTGCCAGTCCAATTTCTGCCGCTGATCTGCCTTGTTGCGTGCAACGGTGCAGGCAGCACAGTATCAGCCTCCTCAAGTCCCGATGATTCGGCGCTCACGCCAATTTATCAAGTCCAGGGTACTGGTGCGTCAAGTCCGCTCGAGGATCAGCAGATCACGGTGGTCGGTGTTGTAACCGGCGACTTCCAGGACGGCGACGCAGACAGGACGAGAAATTTCGGCGGTTTCTATCTACAGGAACAGATACCAGACGGCGATTCGCAATCCTCCGATGGCGTGTTCGTTTTCGACAGGAATGCAGCTTCCGCTGATGTCGAAACCTCCCAGACCGTACGGGTATCCGGCACGGTAACCGAAAGATTCGGCGAAACGCAGATCGTTGCGGATTCCGTGGTGGTAACGGGCACAGGCACCGTGCAGCCGGTGCCGATTCCGCTGCCGGCGGACGTCATCAGTAACAGCGATGGTGTGGTCATTGCCGATCTGGAACACGTTGAAGGGATGCTCGTCAGCCTGTCCGAGCCTGCGTACATAAGCGACGCCTTCGGCCTCGAGAGATTCGGGGAATTGTCACTGAGCAGCGGCGGCCGCCTGATGCAATTCACCAACCGTACTGCACCGGACATTGCGGGTTACGCCGCGTATGTCGACCAGCGTGCCGGCCGTCAAATTACTCTCGACGACGGACAAGCGGTGCAAAACCCGTCGTTCCTGCGGTACTTAAGACCGACAGCCACGGGTGTCGCGGACTATACCGTGCGATTGGGAGACACCGTGACTGTCGCGACAGGCAACATACGTTTTAGCCGAGGTAGTGGCGGCTCCGGCAAGGAATCCTATCGTCTTGTTCCGACCGTTGATCCCGTGTTCATGCCGCAAAATTCTGTTGACACAAGCGCACCCGTGCCTGGCGGACAGATCTCGATCGCGAGTTTCAACGTCTTGAATTACTTCACTACCCTCGATAACGGTGAGGACATCTGCGGTCCTGCGACCGACGTCGGTTGCCGCGGTGCTGACAGCGCAGTTGAGTTTGAGCGGCAGCAGTTAAAAACTGTCAATGCGCTGTTGCGTCTCGACGCTGATGTCGTCGGCCTGATGGAGCTTGAAAACAACGGCGGCGTCGCGCTGCAAAATATTGTCGACGCGATGAACGCTCGCGCCGCGACTGGAACATGGTCGTATATCGATACCGGCTTTGTTGGCTCGGATGTGATCACCGTTGGTCTCATATATCGCACACTCACCGTGCAGCCTGCAGGTGATTTTGCGTTAATGACATCGGCGATCGATGACAGGTTCGACGATACGAAGAACAGGCCGGCACTGGTACAGTCATTTGATGCCGTACAGGATGACGGTCGTTTTACAGTCGCCGTCAATCACCTCAAATCGAAGGGTTCTCCGTGTGACGATAGCGGGGATATCAATATTTCCGACGGCCAGGGCAACTGCAATTTGACCCGCACCCGCGCTGCGCAGGCATTAGTCGACTGGCTCAATACTGACCCGACCGGCAGCGGTGACCCTGATTTCCTCGTCATCGGCGATCTTAACGCTTACCTACAGGAAGATCCTGTTGGTGCATTCGAAGCAGCGGGCTATGTAAACCTGCTGGAGACACGGGTCGGTGTCGACGCCTATTCGTTCGTTTTCGACTCGCAATCCGGTGCTCTGGATCACGCACTCGCATCGCCGTCGCTGGCCGGGCGCGTCGCGAGCATTGCCGAGTGGCATATCAATGCGGACGAACCGGCGCTCTTTGATTACAATCTCGAATTCGATCGTGCCGCGGACATATTTGATGCGGAGAGTCCGCGCAGATCATCCGACCATGATCCGGTTATTGTCGGTATCGATCCGTAATGCGGGGAACAGAAGGACGTAGTTTGGAAAACTTGCAGGAAGATCTCGACAAATATCCTGTTGCCGAATCGGGCGAGACTGCAAATCAGGTTCCGATTATCGATGTCAGCGCCGTTGTCACGGAGGCGACTTCACAGGAAGCGCGCGAGGCTGTCGACGCGATTGCCGCAGCCTGTCGCGATTGGGGATTCTTCCAGGTTATCAATCATGGCGTGCAGGAAGACCTGCTCGACAGAACCTGGCTACAGACGCGCAGCTTCTTTGCCCAGCCAGCTACCGCCAAGAAAGCCCTTATCCGGACGCGCGCAAATCCATGGGGGTATTACAACAACGAACTCACGAAAAACCAGCGGGATAAGAAAGAGGTATTTGATTTCACGACCGACGGGCGCGATCCGATATACGGCGCAGAGAATCGCTGGCCGGACGCCGATGACGGGTTTTCACAAACCATGCGGGAGTTTCGGGACGCCTGCACGGAACTCGGCCTGGCCCTGCTTGAAGCATTTTGTGTCGGTCTTGAGTTGCCGGCAGGTTCGATGCGAGCCGATTTCGCAACGAATCACACTGGGTTTATCAGGCTCAACCACTATCCGGTAGACGATCCACTTGGTGGCCCAGAAGTCACTCAACTCCCGGAGGCAGACCTGGGAGTGCACCATCACAGCGACGCCGGTGCGCTAACCGTACTGTTGCAAGACGATGTCGGCGGACTACAGGTATTCAAGAACGGTTACTGGCATAACGTTGTACCGGTGCCGGGCGCCTTCGTAATCAACACCGGAGATATGATGCAAGTCTGGTCAAACGATATTTACCAGGCTGCGGTTCATCGCGTGCTGGCGATGAAGCAAAAAGATCGCTACAGCATTCCATTCTTTTTTAATCCATCGGCTGCGACAATTGTCGAGCCTTTGACCAGCGTGATCAGTCCGCAGCGACCGCCACGATACGCTCCGATCCAGTGGTCGGAGTTTCGTGGTAAAAGAACGGATGGCGACTACGCAGATTACGGAGCAGAAGTGCAGATTGCGCAGTACCGCCTGTAGCGACCCTGATATTGCGCGAATCCCGACGTGAACACCAAGCGGTCTACCCGCCAGAAAAATGAGATTAACAATGCGAAATCCTGACTTTACGATTGCTCTGGCGCTGCTCGCCGGCGTAGCAATTATTTCAACTTCGGCAAGCGTCGCTGCCCGTGAGGACGTTAAAACGTTTCAGGCAGAAGACGTTTTCGAGCTGGAATACGCGAATGATCCGCGTATCTCGCCGAACGGAGAATCGATCGTCTACGAGCGTCGCAGCAATGACATCATGACCGACAGGACACGCTCGAATCTGTGGACAATTGACGTCGATGGCGAGCGCCACAGGCCGTTGGTATCAGGCACGAAAAGCGCGTCGTCGCCGCGCTGGTCGCCGAGGGGTGATCGCCTTGCGTATTTACAGGAGACCTCCAACGGCACCGGGATCTTCGTTCGCTGGATGGACAATGGGCAAACCGGGCTCATTGCCAATTTACAGGAAATGCCATCCAGCCTGACGTGGTCACCGGATGGCAAGTGGCTGGCAATAGTGATGTCTGTTCCGGGAACGCCTGCGAAACTGGCCAAACCTCGTGATAAACCGGAGGGAGCCGACTGGTCGGAACCGGTAAAAGTTATCGATGCTGCGCAATACAAATGGGACGGGCAGGGCTTTCTCAAAGTCGCCAACACGCATATTTTCGTACTGCCGGCCGAAGGCGGCACGCCGCGGCAGCTGACACAAGGTGATTACAATCACGACGGTCCGCTATCCTGGTCTGCTGATTCCGCAAGGATCGTGTTTGCCGCCAACCGCGACGCTGGCTGGGAACTGCAGTCGGGCGAGTCGGATATCTTCAGTATCGATGTCGCCGACGGGACGCTTACACAACTAACCAGTCGGGCCGGCGGAGAATCGTCGCCTGTTGTATCACCGAACGGCCGAATGGTTGCCTATGTATTCGACAGCAATGAAAAGGTTGCGTATCGCAATCGTGTCCTGCATGTAATGGATATTGATGGTGGAAACGACCGGCCGTTGACTGCGGATCTGGACAACTCTGTCAGCAATCCGCAATGGTCAAACGATCGGTACATTTATTATCAGTACGATGAGCGGGCCGTCCGCAAGGTAGCTCGGGCGACTCCGAATGGCGCGACTGCCGACATCGTAGCCGGCCTTGGCAGCACCTCTCTGGGCCGTCCCTATTTGAGCGGTAGCTTCACTGTCGCGAGCGATGGCTCGGTTGCATTTACTCAGGGCGACTCCCGCAGACCTGCCGATGTCGCCGTCGCCGGCAGGCAAGCGGAAAACCGTTTGACCGCGCTCAATGACGACCTGCTGGATAATCGTGTGCTGGGCGAGGTTAAAGAAATTGTCTATTCGTCGTCATTTGACAGTACCGAGATCCAGGGTTGGTTTATCACACCCCCCGGTTACCAGGAAGGCGAGCAGTATCCGTTGATACTGGAAATTCACGGAGGGCCGCATCTGGCATACGGTCCCTATTTCTCGGCAGAAATGCAGTTAATGGCAGCCGCCGGTTACGTTGTGTTCTATGACAACCATCGTGGCAGCACTTCCTATGGAAAAGACTTTGCGATGTTGTTGCACTACAAGTATTCGAGCGCCGAGGATTTTGCGGATCACATGTCTGGCGTCGACGCCGTCATCGACAAGGGCATTGTCGATCCGGAGAATCTGTTTATTACCGGCGGCTCTGCCGGCGGCATAGCAAGCGCCTATGCAATCGGTCTCACCGATCGCTTTAATGCAGCGGCAGTCGCAAAGCCGGTGGTCAACTGGATCAGCAAGACGCTGACGGCAGACTCCTATATCGGGCAAATCTCACACCAGTTTCCCGGCATGCCCTGGGAAGAATTCGAGCACTACTGGCGGCGTTCACCGCTTTCGCTGGTCGCCAATATGACAACGCCGACCATGCTGATTACCGGAGAGGATGATCAGCGAACGCCGATTTCTGAGACGGAACAGCTATACCAGGCATTGAAACTGAAAGGAGTCGATGCGGTTATGGTGCGGGTCCCGGGTTCGCCGCATGGGATTGCCGGACGGCCGTCCCGACTGATATCGAAGGTAGACAGTATTCTCGAGTGGTTCAGGCGCTATCGGACTGATATTGAGGGGACTGACAGTGAATAGAGGGCTTGTTACAACATCGTTTGCGCTGGTTTTTCTGTCGGCCTGCAGTCCACAAGAGACCCCGTTTCTCACTGAATACCCTGCTATCGATCTGCTGATTGAGAACGGCCAGGTACTGGACGGGTTGGGAAACGAAGCGATCGAGGCAGATGTCGTTGTCGTCGGTGATCGCATCGTCTACGTGGGCGAAACAGCGTTTTCCGCGGACGACTTAAGCCAGCGCGTCCTGCGCCGGGTTGATGCGTCGGGGAAAATCGTGGCACCGGGATTTATCGATCTGCATTCGCACGGCGACCCGCTGGAAACTCCCGCATTCGAGAACTTCCTGGCGATGGGCGTGACGACCATTACGTTGGGACAGGACGGATCAAGCCCCGCGGTCGATTCACTAAGCGAATGGTTGAATGAGGTTGCGGAAAAGGGCATTGGCACTAACCTCGCGATGTTCGTCGGGCACGGAACGCTACGGACCCAATCAGGTATCGGTATGGCGGCAACGCCTGCGCCTGAGCGCATGGACAGTATGCTTTCCATGCTCGATGACGCCCTAAAATATACATTCGGCATGAGCACCGGACTTGAATACAACCCCGGTCTCAACGCGAGTAGCGCCGAGCTGCGGGCGCTGGCGAAAGTCGTCGGGCAGAATGATCGCCTGATCATGAGCCACATGCGCAACGAAGACGACGATCAGCTAGAGGCGTCGATCGCTGAATTGCTGGACCAGGGAGAAGACGCGCGTGTGCATATCTCACACTTGAAATCCGTCTACGGCAAAGGTGCAGAACGAGCGGATGAAATCCTCAAGATACTGGCTGACGCGCGCGCTTCGGGAATCGATATCACAGCGGAGATATATCCTTACAGCGCCAGTTACACGGGCATCGGCATTGTGTTTCCTGTCTGGGCCAAGACAGCCGAGCAATTTGCGGTTGCAAAGCTCGAGCGCCGCGAGGAACTGGAAGAGTATCTCCGCAACCGGATCAATCAGCGGAACGGGCCCGAAGCGACCTTGTTGGGAACTGATCCGTGGACAGGCCTTACCCTGGCTGAAATCGCGCACGAACAAGAGCTACCGTTCGAAGATGTGTTGATTGACGTTATTGGGCCGCAAGGCGGTTCGGGTGCCTATTTCGTGATGAATGATGAACTGCAGTCGAGGCTGTTGCAGGACCCGTACGTCGGCGTTTGTTCCGATGGCAGTCCCACTGGCTTTCATCCGCGCGGGCACGGCACTTTTGCCAGGATCATTGAAACGTTCGTAATGAAAAACGAATCGTTGTCTTTGCCAGCGGCAGTCCGGAAAATGACCTCCTTTCCCGCCGACGTGCTGGGACTCGCGGACCGTGGCGTGCTGCAGGTCGACATGCTAGCGGATCTCATCGTCTTCGATCCCGCAAGCGTTCGCGACAACGCCACTTATCCCGATCCACTGAGACTTGCCGATGGTTTCGATGTCGTCATCGTTAACGGCGAAATTGCTCGCGAGAACGGCCGGCTTGCAACGTCATTGCACGGGGCTGTGCTTCAACCATAATGCGTCGGTCGATTATCAACACTGATGAGCGGGCTATTGTGCTCGATCTTAGTTCGGGGGCAACGTTGTGTGGAGAACAAGTTGCCGGCCGCGACGTTGCGGAATTGAGCGAGTTAATCGACAGGACCATGGTCGCTGCCGGGACAGAGTTCGCCTTCGGACGCTATGCGGAACCGCGCGAGCTATACAGCAACGAGAATTTCTCCACGACCGAGTCCGCAGAGACCCGGACGATCCATATGGGTATCGATCTGTTCTGCGCTGGCGCAACGCCAGTTTTCGCACCGTTGGATGCGACGGTCGAGCATGTAGCGAACAACAAAGCCGAGCTCGACTATGGGCCCCTCATTATCCTTCGCCACGACGAATCGGCCGGCAATTTTTTCAGCCTGTATGGACATCTCGGGATGGACGTATTTGATCGACTGGAATGCGGGCAGACGGTTGCCGCCGGGCAACAAATTGCAACCGTTGGCCATCCGCCGACCAACGGTAACTGGCCACCGCATCTGCATTTTCAATTAATAACAGACCTGCTGGACCATGGCGTGAATTTTCCGGGTGTGGCCTTGAAAAGCCAGCAGGCATACTGGCTGGGTCTGTCACCAAGCCCCGCTGGATTTTTTCCGGAAATCGACTCCCATTTGCTGGAGTATCAATAGTGCAGCTGGTCGGGTTTATGGATTCACCGTTCGTGCGTCGGGTTGCGATCACTGCCCGCTTTCTTGGGCAGGCCTACGAGCATCGTGAACTATCGATATTTCGGGATGTCGACGAATTTCGAAAGTTTAACCCGCTCGTCAAAGTGCCGACCCTGGTTTGCGATGACGGGCAAACGCTGGTCGACTCTACGTTGATCATCGACTATCTCGAATCCCGAGCGGGCAGGTCCCTGCTGCCAAGCGGGGGCGCGGACCGGGTTACCGCGCTGCATATCATCGGCATTGCGCTTGTCGCCATGGAGAAAGTAGTACAGATAATCTACGAGACGCGACAACGGCCCACTGAACTTCAGCATCAACCTTGGATCGAGCGCGTCCTCCAGCAGCTTAACGGAGCACTGGATTTGCTGGAGGCCGCTGTTGGTGACGGCTCGGCATGGCTGGTTGGGCGGGAGATTACGCAGGCCGATATCTCGGTCGCAGTGGGTTGGCGATTTGTTACGCATACGCTTCCGGAACATGTGTCGGCAGACACCTATCCGGGCCTCAGGACTTTTTCCTCACGCGCCGAGGCGCTCGCGGAATTCAGAGTCTGCCCCCTGACCTGAAATCATCGCGCAGCCTGTTCGCAACACCAGAGAGCGTCGCACTGATTCTGCTGCAAATATTTGCAGACAATGCGTATTGGCAGGACAATGCCTGTCGCAAATAGTCAGGAGTCTTGGGTGATCAATACAGATGTTGTCATTGTCGGAGCAGGGCCTTGTGGTCTGTTCCAGGTATTTGAACTGGGTTTATTGGGATTGAAAGCGGAAGTAGTCGACTCGATCCCGCAACCTGGCGGTCAGTGCACGGAACTGTATCCGGACAAGCCGATCTATGATATTCCGGCTATACCCGTGTGCACTGGTGAAGAGCTTACCGAGGCGCTTCTTGCGCAAATTGAACCTTTTGGCTGCGGCATGCATCTTGGTGAGGAAGTGCGGGTTGTGCGGCGTCAAGAGGACGACACCTTTTTTGTTGAAACCAGCCGCGGCACTCAATTTAACTGCAAAGCAATCGTCATTGCTGCCGGCGTCGGTTCATTTCAACCGCGCGCTATTCGTGTTGCCGATGCCGAAGTCTATGCCGGCAAGACTCTGCATTACCGGGTGAAGAATCCGGATCAGTTTGCCGGCAAGAAACTGGTCATACTGGGCGGCGGCGATTCGGCGCTTGACTGGGTCCTCGAATTAGCAGGGAAGGCCGAAAGGATTACGCTGGTGCATCGTCGCGATGAATATCGCGCCATGCCGGACTCGGTCTCTAAGATGGAAAAACTGGTTGCGGACGGCGCCATGGACGAAATCAGAAGTGCCAAAGCGACCGCCATCAATGGCGCCGATAGCAACATCACATCAGTGCTTATCCAGCCCAAAGAGGGTGAAGCCCGGGAAATCGATGCGGATCACGTGCTGGTCTTTTTCGGCCTTGCGCCGAAACTGGGCCCGGTTGCGGAATGGGGTCTCGATATCAATCGCAAGACGATCAACGTCGATACCGAAAAATTCGAAACCTCCGAGCCCGGCATCTATGCGGTCGGCGACATCAATTTCTATCCCGGCAAGAAGAAGCTTATTCTGTGCGGCTTTCATGAGGCCGCATTGGCGGCTTTTGCGATCA
>JBPCYD010000219.1:0-6846 GCA_051007895.1 Woeseiaceae bacterium | reverse complement strand
GGCTCTGAACCTGAATGTCCTGCAGGCGATTGCCGTCCTGCGCATTTGCAGACAAAGTGCAAAATGCGAGCAGCGCCGCAGCCATTTGCATGACCCAACGTCGGTATGAAGAGCCGATCGTCGTCTTTAAATTGAGCGTCATTCCAAATACTCCCAGTTTCATTCAGGTATTAATCCGTCAGCGCAACGGCAGCATCTCGTTCCAGATAGCCGCCGATCCCGTCGGAAATAATTTCAACAAGTTCTATTTCAGAATCCCGGATCGCAACAATACGCCCGTCGTTCTGCCCCATATAATTTCCCGGAATTACGCGGTGCACCAATCCGTCGGACGTCTGCACCAGTCCGAAATTGGTTCCTCCGAGTTCGAGTGTTCCCACCATGCGCAGTGAATCGAGCGGGAAGCTCTCAAGAAATTCGCGGCTGCGTTCCGGGTCCGGCCGGGTACCACCATCATCCGGGCCACTCGCAACCTGCGGTGAGTCCGGAACGAACGGAGAACGAATACCTTCGACGTCCGCTGCATAGGTGAATACTTCGTACGGCGTAATCTCGGGAAGCGGCTCGATGCGACCACCTGGTCTTGCCTTGATTTCGTTGATGTACTGATCCAGGTCATCCATGTCGCTGCCACAGGCACTTAAGCCAAGGCCTGCAACCAGGATGATCAGTGCGTTCTTTGAAAAGAAAGCTTTCATTTTCAATCCGCCTCCTCTTCTATGTAGCGGTAGGTCTTGGCCGTTACCGATAGCGTGAGCTCATCGGGTTCCTGCGCGTTGTTGGCAGAGATGTTGATGTTATGAAGCGTCACGATTCGCGGCAATGCGGCGATACCGCTGACGAAATTTGCGATCTCGTGATATCCGCCGTTCAGGCTGATCGTGATCGGCTTTTCAGCATAGAAATCCTTCGGAATCTCCGGTCGCGGCTGGAACAACCTCTCCTGCAATCCGGCGGCCAGTCCCGTTTGCGAAATATCCACGATTAAACTGGGTATTTCGGTCTCGCCGGGCAGTTGGCGCAGCATAGTGCCGAAAGATTGCTCCATCTGAGCCAACTGCGCTTTATAGGCGTCATAGTTCGCCGCCTTGCGTTGCTTGTTTTCGAAGACATCGCGAAGCGTCACTTCTTCCTGTTGCACACGTTCAAGCGCCGGGGCCTTGTCCTCAATGATCGTGTAATAAACACCGGCACCAACGACTATGGCGAAGACGATGCCAATAACGGCGGCGCGAAATACAAATGGCCAGCGCCCGACATCATTTGCATCCAGGCTTTGCAGTTCTTCTATAAGGTTCATCGAGTTTCCTCCGACCCTGCACTGACCTGTTTCAGCGTCACCACAAATTCAGCCTGGCGCGCTGGTCCGGACTCAGTCGTTTCTACCCGGGTTACGCTCGGGTCGGTCAGCCATTCGGACTCATCGGATCTGCGCATCAATGCTGAAACGCGCGTACTCGATTGCGCCACACCCTGTAATTCGACGGCAGATCCGGACTGCTTCATGCCGTTCAGGTAAACGCCCTCGGGGAGTCTGCGCGATATCTCGTCGAACAGGTGCACGATTTCTGGTCGGCTGCGCTGTAACTGCTCGATGATTTCCATGCGGGCCAAAAGCCGTTCTTTTTGTCGCTCAAGCCCGTCAATCTCGGTAATGCTCTTTTCAAGCTCCGCGATTTCCGCTTCGAGTCGCTGGTTTCTCGCTTGCTGGGCATCGATCATCTGTGAAAAGACGAAAAAGGTCGCGGCGACGACGCCAATGGCAACGACGACGGAACCGCCCAGGGCGACGAGGAAATCCTGTTGGCGTTTCTTGCGTTCTTCTTCACGCCAAGGCAGTAGATTAATGCGTGGCATCAGTCAAAGCTCCTGAGTGCAAGTCCGCAGGCAGTCAGCAACGCAGTGGCATCTTTATGCACTCCCTGCGACTTGGCCTTGGACGATATTTTCATTTGTCCGAGTGGGTCGCCGACCTCTGTCGGAATTCCCACGCGGCTTGAGATCACATCCGCAATACCCGGAATGTTGGCGCATCCGCCGCAGACCAGGATCATGTCTGGTTGTTCACGACCACCACCCGAGGCGAGGTAGAACTGCAGCTATCGACTGACCTGTTGGGTCAGGTCATCAACGAACGGTTCCAGAACTTCGGGTTGGTAGTTGCTGGGCAGGCCACCTTGCTTCTTCGCCCGGCCGGCATCTTCCATAGACAATCCGTAAGTGCGCATGATTTCTTCGGTCAATTGCTGTCCACCAAAAGCGAAATCTCGCGTGTAAATGACCTTTAAGTCATGCAACACACTGAAGGTCGTGCTGCTTGCGCCAATATCGACGATGGCCACCGACTGGTCGGTGCCACCATCGGGAATCTGATGACTGAGTAGCTGGCAGGCATTCTCAAGCGCGAAGGCTTCGACGTCGACAATATTGGTGCTTAAGCCCGCGGCCTGCACCGCCGACTCGCGCTGATCAACATTCTCGGTTCGGGTGGCGACGAGTAACACATCCATTAGTTCAGGATCGTTCTCGTTCGGCCCGACCACTTCGTAGTCGAAACTGACCTCTTCCATCGGGAACGGTATATATTGATCGGCCTGAATTTCGACCTGGCCCTCGAGATCGCGTTCGGACAAGGAAGACGGCATCTGGATAACCTTGGTAATGGCCGCATCACCGCTGATTGCGATAGCAACGTCGGTTGCCTTCGCACCGGCCCGTTTAACTGCCCGGCGAATTGCCTCACCGACAGCTTTTGCGTCTACGATCGCCTTTTCGTTAACCGAACTTGGCGGAGTCGGCTCTGCCGAATATGCCTCAACCCGGAAACGCTTTCCGCTTTGCGAAAGCTCGATCAATTTGACCGACGAGGTGGTTATGTCGAGGCCCAACAGAGGCTGTGATTTTTTTCCAAAAAGCACGTATTTTTCCTTCTAAGTCGGTAAGTTGCGAAGCAAAATTAGTTTTGACCTCAGCAATTCGATTTAACTATATATCAATAAAATGTTAAATAAAACGTGACTTTGTTCACGAAGCAGCGATCCGTATGTTACTGACGCAGAAGGAAGCTTTCCGTGAACTGGTCGTCGCCTCGTATCCTCTCAGGTATTTAGTTCCCCGCCTGTGATGGAGGTCTTGTTTCGCCGCGGTAGTAGCACTCGAATCGGGGCAGAAAATCGGGGTTTGGGGGCTGGATTTGGCCCTCTGGCGCCCAAATATGCGCAGAAATGGCGATTTTTGACGGTCCATTGCGGTCAAACCGCCTTGCTGGCTATCATGCGCGCTGTCGGCTGCCACGGAAAAGCCACATTTGCGGGTCAACATTTTGGCCAGAAAACTGGCTCGAACGACTGAGTACGAATATATTGCCGGGCCCTGAGGCTCAAACCCTCTATTTTTGACCAATTTGCCTGGAAACGCGCAGACGCATGCAGAATGAACCTACAACAAGGGGCCGTTCCCGAACGGCCACGCGACGCCCACGGCGTCGGGCTCTCCGCTGGCTGATCCTGCTCGCCGGGCTTGGGTTGACCGCTTCGATCGGCGCGACCGCCGGCGTTATCGGCGCCTATTTATATGTAGCTCCCAGTTTGCCCCGCGCTGAAACCATTCGCGATATTCCTTTGCAAATACCGCTGCGGATTTTCAGTCGCGACGGTCGTCTGATCGAAGAAGTCGGCGAACGCCGCCGGGTACTCGTTGATTATGAGGATTTACCGAATTTCGTCGTGGATGCATTTGTAGCGGCAGAGGACGGGCGCTTCTTCGACCATCCGGGCATCGATTACCAGGGAATCATTCGCGCCCTTGTGCAGCTCATCGGAACGGGTGAGATCAAGAGTGGTGGCAGTACGATCACCCAGCAACTGGCCAGGGACTACTTCTTAACGCGGGAGCAAACATTCATACGCAAACTTCGTGAGGCATTTCTCGCGTATGCGATCGAGCAGGCCTTCAGTAAAGAAGAGATCATGGCGCTCTTCGTCAACAAAATGTTTTTCGGTCAGCGCGCCTATGGCGTAGCTGCCGCGGCCCAGGTCTACTTCGGCAAAAACCTGGGGGATATAAACATTGCCGAAGCGGCGACGCTCGCCGGCGTATTGCCAGCACCGTCTGATTACAACCCGGTGCGCAACGCGACGGAAGCTGGCAATCGTCGTACTTATGTTCTCAATCGCATGCACGGGCTTGGCCACATCAACACGAGCCAACTCCGTGAAGCACTGGAGTATCCGGTCGAATCCAAGCTGCACGGCACGGCCAATGAATTGTCAGCCCCGTATGTTGCCGAAATGGTGCGGCGCGAGATGCTTTCTCGCTACGGAGAAGCGACCTACTCCGCGGGTTACCGCGTTATCACGACGTTGGATTCTCACCTGCAGATTGCGGGAAATTATGCCGTGCGTAACGGCCTGTTCGAATTCACACGGCGACGCGGCTATCGAGGCCCACTGGCATCCGTAGACACTGATCCGGCGATACTCGGTCAACCTTATATTGAGTGGCCGGACGAGCTACAACAAATGCTGCAGGACTACGGCAACCCCGCCGGAATGTCAGTCGCCGTCGTAACCCGCATTAACGAAGACAACACTGCTGATATCGTTCTGCAAAACGGTACAAGAACTGTTTTACCGTGGCACGGAATTTCCTGGGCGAAACCGTTTATCGATCGGGAAACGGCTGGGCCCGTCCCGGAGACTGCGGACGAAGTTCTCGCAGCGGGCGACATTATATACGTAATGCCAATAACGGTTGGCGGTTGGGCGTTGGCGCAGCTACCGGAAGCACAATCGGCGCTGGTCTCGGTTGATCCACACGATGCTGCGATAACCAGCCTGGTAGGCGGACTGGATTTCTCGTTAAGCAAATTCAATCGTGCGAGCCAGTCGGCGCGTCAGCCGGGATCATCTTTCAAGCCGTTTATTTATTCCGCAGCGCTGGAAGCAGGCAATACGCTGGCAACAATCATCCTGGATGCACCGGTCGTTATTAATTCTTCGGCGCTGGAGCGCCTGTGGCGACCGGTGAACTACAGCGGCCGGTTCTATGGCGAGCAACGAGTTCGCGAAGCGATGGTCCGCTCCATGAATCTTGCATCCGTGCGGCTGCTGCTAAACAACACTGGAATAGGATTCGCCGTAAATTACCTGGCGCCGTTTGGCTTTAACGACTCGGCCTTGCCGCGCAACGGCTCTCTGGCCCTGGGCGGCGGCAATGCGTCGCCGCTCGACATGGCGCAGGCCTATGCGACCTTTGCCAACGGTGGTTACGCCGTCAAACCCTACGTAATAGACGCGATCATCGGACCGGATGACGAAATTTTGTATCGTGCTGAACCGGTTGTCGTCTGTGCAGACTGTGAAATTGATGAGGATTTGCGACGCCGGGACAGCGGACCGCGCTACCCGGTGCGTGACCAGGACACGGATATAATAGCTGGCGTCGAACCTGGGCCCGAAATTGCCCAAGCGCTACCGATCGGGGAGAAAGAACAGCTTGCGATGGATGCTGCATTGATTGCAAAGCAGCAGGCCGAACTGGAAAAAATGGCGGACATCGGTCAGGATTTTCGACCCGATGTTAACCAGGCGCCGGAGTTATTCGAGAATGTAAAAACGGCCGAGAGGATCATCACACCGCAAAATGCGTTTCTCATTCAGGACGCAATGCGGCATGTGATCCGGCGTGGCACCGGCGTACGCGCGAATGTGCTGGGTCGCACGGATTTATCCGGTAAAACCGGCACGTCCAATGACAGGCGGGACGCCTGGTTCGCCGGGTTCAACGCGGACGTTGTCAGCATTGTGTGGGTTGGTTATGACGATGACCTGCCGCTGGGACCGCGCGAGGAAGGTTCACGAACGGCCCTGCCAATCTGGATTGACTTCGCGAAAATCGCCCTGGATGACGTCCCGAATAATCAAATGGCAATGCCGGAGGGCATTGTGACCGTGCGCATCTCAAAATCCACTGGATGTCCGGCGGGCGCTAATCACCCTTTTGAAGATGTCATGTTTGAACTGTTTCGTGAAGACCACGTGCCAGTCTGCGAAGAATCGGATACGGTCGAAGACATATTCAACTCTTCCGGGGACGATGGAGCTTTGTTTTAGGGATTCCCTGCAAAGGACCAGGAGAATGGGCAGGAAAAGCGCATCCGGAAATGACCGGGCCCGACAGGTGCTGGCACAGGAAGCCGCTCGCATTATTGTCGAGCAGGGTATCGAGGATTTTCGTGTCGCGAAAATCAAGGCGGCGGAGCGGCTCGGCATGAGTGAGCGAGGGTCACTGCCGGGCAACGGAGAAATTGAGGCGGCCGTCAGCGAACACCTGTTACTTTTTGGCAGGGAATCGCACCTGGATCTGCTGCAGGCGCTGCGCTTGACTGCAATCGCAGCCATGGAAATCCTGGCTCAATTCAGCCCGAGACTGGTTGGTCCGGTTTTGCATGGCACTGCCAGCATAAGCTCTGCGATAAACCTGCATGTGTTTTCGGATACGCCAGAGTTGATTGCGCTGCGGCTTGATGAGCAACAGCTGGGCTACAAACCATTTGAACGCAGACTAAAGAGTCGTCGAGATCGTGTAGATACGTATGCGGGGTTTCGCTTTCTGCACGATGATTCGCCCGTTGAGGCAACGGTCTTTCCAGTGGACGGCTTGCGTCAGGCGCCTATCAGCCCGGTTAATGGCAAACCGATGAAACGTGCGGACAAATCTGCTGTTGCGCAGTTAATCGATGGGGATCATGTAAGTCGCGAGTGAGGCTAAGGAATCGAGGGGGGGGGAGGGGCCCCACGAGGGGGCATGGGTGACAAAAACAAGACAAAACACACTCAGGGAGGA
>JBPCYD010000218.1:0-2519 GCA_051007895.1 Woeseiaceae bacterium | reverse complement strand
CTTCGATTCGTTTGATGCGCTCACTCAAGGCGGGTTGTGTGATCGCGCATGCCTCGGCCGCACGGCTGATGGTGCCCGCTTCTGCCACCGCAATCACATATTGCAGGTCGCGGAAGCCCAGATTAGCAATACCCATAGGGATGTCCAATAGTAATGTCAACAAAAATCGATTAGACCCTATGGACTTCGTAAGCTAACGTCAAGTACATATACGAAACAGGCAAGAGGCACGGATATGACGAGGCAAAGACTAACTACTTCGGCGGGCGCACCGGTTGCGGATGACAACAACAGCATTAGCGTCGGATCGCGCGGACCGTTGACATTCGACAATGTCCAGCTGTTCGAAAAGCTTGCACACTTCAGTCGCGAACGCATTCCGGAGCGGGTCGTCCATGCAAGAGGCGCGGGTGCCTACGGAACATTTACGTTGACCAAATCGCTCTCCGATTTTACCCGCGCCAGTTTTCTCCAGACAGAGGGACAAGAAACCGAAGTCTTCCTGAGATTTTCGACCGTAGGAGGCGGTCAGGACTCCAGCGATTACGCTCGCGATCCGCGCGGCTTTGCAGTCAAATTCTATACAGATGAGGGCAATTTCGATTTGGTCGGCAACAACACACCGGTGTTCTTTCTTAATGACCCGATGAAGTTTCCGGACTTTGTGCACTCGCAAAAGAAAAATCCAAAGACTAACCTTCCCGATCCGGCACGCATGTTCGAATTCTGGGCCAATCATCCGCAGTCGTTACATCAGATGACAATTCTAATGTCGGATCGTGGCATTCCCCGATCGTGGCGACACATCAACGGCTACGGATCGCATACCTTAGGTTTCTGGAACAATGAGGGTGAACGATTCTGGGTAAAGTGGCATTTCAAAACCGACCAGGGGATTCAGTGTGTGACAAGCGAGGAGGCCGCGACTCTGCCGCCACAGGGGGCACAGCAGGATTTGGTAGATGCAATCAATGGCGGTGACTACCCGAGCTGGACGGTCAAGGTGCAGATTCTAACCGAAGACGAAGCACGGTCTTTCCCCGTTAATCCGTTTGACCTGACCAAGGTATGGCCACACGAATTGGCGCCCCTTCAAGAGATAGGGAAACTGGAACTGAATCGGAACGTCGAGAACTATTTTGCCGAGACCGAACAAGCGGCGTTTGCACCTAGCAATTTGGTGCCTGGAATCTGTTCATCACCGGATAAGATGTTACAAGCACGCCTGATTGCTTATCAGGATGCGCAGCGCTATCGCATCGGTGTGAATCACAACCAACTTCCGGTCAATGCGCCGCGGTGCCCGGTTCACCACTATCAACGCGACGGGGGTATGGCCGGCATGTCCAGTGCCAACCAAGGGCCGGATATCAATTTCTATCCAAATGATCAGAATCAATCGCCAGGTCCTGATGCCGCCTATTCAGCACCACCATTGCCGTTACTTGAAGAAGCGTGGGTCAAGGCCTACGAACAAGATGATGAGGACTACTTCGAGCAGGCCGGCAACCTGTATCGCATATTCTCCGGTGAAGAAAAACAACGACTCGCCGCAACAATTGCCGGTGTTCTATGCCAGGCAGAAGAATCGGTACAGAAGCGTATGCTTGGGTATATGGCCAAAGCCGATTCCGATTACGCGAAACGAGTTCGGCAGGCGATCGAGGAATTTGTCGTCTTGTCGAACTAGTCTTAGTGTTTGCGTGCGTCGAGGATCGCCTTAATCAGATCTTCTGGCACGTCGGCGGGCACTGGGGAATTGGGTGGCGCCAATACTGCATCGGCGATTTCCAGCGACCGTCGATAGGCCGCCAAGTACTCGCGACATTCGCTGCAAAGACGCAGATGCCATTCGAAGACTGATTTCTGTTTGGGTGAAAGATCCCCTTCCAGATAAGCCAGCACAAAGTCTTCAAATTCTTTGCACGTGATCATGTAGTGCATGTGCTTAAGCATCAATCCTTTGAGCCAACGGCCGAAACCGCCTGAGTGCGTATGTTTCATTGGCCCAACTCCCCGCGGAGAACGGGTTCGAGCAGCTTCTTGAGGGCGGCTCGTGCTCGATGGAGACGAACTTTAACGTTGGCATTGGATATCTCTAGCAGGTCTGCGACCTCACCAGTGTCATATCCTTCGACGTCACGAAGCTGCAAAACGATACGGTACGGGTCGGGTAATTCATCAATTCCCTCGTTGACCCGTGCGCGAAGAAGCTCGCTTTCCAACACGTCGTGTAATGGGGTGAGGTGCGTCCAGCGCTCCTCAATTCGGCAGTCGTGTCGATCAAATTCCGGTTGCAGAGAATCAATCGGTTGTTCTGCCTGGCGATTGCGTTTACGTAGTAGCGTCAACGATGCATTCACTGTGACGCGGTGCAACCAGGTCTTAAGGCTGGATCGTCCTTCGAATTTGTCCATACCACGAAACGCGGAGACAAAAGCTTCCTGCACAGCGTCTTCAGCCAGTGCTCGATCCCGCAATAGTCGTTCAGCCAAGGCCAGCATCCAGTCAATGTTGTC
>JBPCYD010000217.1:0-3075 GCA_051007895.1 Woeseiaceae bacterium | reverse complement strand
GGAGGGTATTGCACGGTAAAACTCGCCGCGCGATTCCAGCAGCCATTCCGGGAACTCAACATCAACAATTTCAGCACCAGAGTCGCGCATAACCTCGATCGCAGCCTCGATTACCCAGTCGACTTCCCGGTCTTTGCCCATGAAATCGCGTGCGATGCCGATTCGTGCACCATTCAGTGCATTTTCGTCGAGGTACTGCGTGTATTCCTTCTGGAATCTACCGTCACTCTTCGACGTCGCCGCATCTGCCTCATCAATGCCCGTCGTGACGCCAAGCACGACCGCAACGTCATAGACGCTTCTGGTCATGGGGCCGGCGGTATCAAAGGACAGCGCGAGCGGGACGATACCGTCGCGACTCAGCAGACCGTGGGTTGGCTTAAGCCCTACGATGCCATTGGCTGAAGACGGACCTCGAACCGAACCGCCGGTGTCGGTTCCCAGGCCAACAAATGCGTATGCAGCCGCTATTGATGCACCGGTGCCGCCGGATGACCCTGACGGAGTCCGGGTCGGATCATGTGGATTAAAGGTTGGCCCGTCGAGTGAATTCATTGCATCGCCGGAAGCGAATTCACTCATGTTCAGTTTGGCGAGGACAATAGCGCCGGCGTCACGAAGTTGCCTGACGAGGAAGGCATCGTCCGGGGGCATCGAACCCTTGAGCATGAAACTACCCGCGGTCGTCGGCATATCGGCAGTGTCAAAGTTGTCTTTGAGTACGATTGGAATACCGTGTAACGGCGACCTCCGGCCACTGGCATCCCGTTCTGCATCGAGTGCCTTCGCTCGTTCGAGAGCCTGGGAATTGAGCAGCATTACGGCATTGATGACGGGACCAGCATCATCGAAAGCAGCGATTCGCTGCAAACTGATCCGCACCAGCTGCTCAGAGTTCAGCGCTCCCGCGTCGAATGCTTTATTGATATCTGCGATGGTCGCGCGAGTTATCTCAAACGATTCCGCCGAGGCGGGTAACGGCGAGACGAGTGATGCTAATAAGCCGATATAGCAGGCTGTCGCCAAAACGCGCGGGTCAGTCTTCCAGGAAAAATTGGGACGCTTCATATCCAGTCTCATCGCTTCGCTGTCGTCTATGCTATCGCTTTACGAAAGCGGTGGGAAAACAGAACGACGTCAAGAGCCCAATCGATAGCGCAACTTGATGACGAGCTGATCGGCGAGCGGATTCCGCCATGAATCCTGAAAGAGATCCGAGAATTCCTGCAGTTCGAGCTGTCGTGAATCGCCTTTGGTATAGACGATAAATAGATCTGACAACGGCGCGATCTGCCAACGATAGCGCACCTGGAAATTCAGGGTCGAGATACTGAAGTCGTCACTGGGTCCGGTTGGTTTTAATCCCTCGATTAATCTACCAGGGTCGGACTGCAGCGCATAAAAGCGGTCCTCCTGAGCCCGAATGCCCACCCACTGCAATACGACACGTAACTGCTGTTTCGCACTTGGGTAGAAATCCACGGCAAGATCAGGCTGCCATCGGTCTCCTTTGAAGGTCGTGAAATCCTGCCCTTCCTGGTGCAGCAGCCAACCGTCGATATCGGTATGGGCCACGCCGAAAGTCATACTCAGATCTGTGCGGGGCTGCCAGGTTAGCCCACCCCAGGTACGCAAAGAGCCGCCATAAAGATCCTGACCATCGTAGTCCACCTGAATAGCGACGGATAGTGGCCGCGAAGTATCCGTTTCGTAGCTGGTCTCGACTCGCCAGCGATCGTTGATCCTGAACGTGCCGTTGCCGAAACTCTCGCGATCTTCCCAACGGGCTGGAAAAAACGCAGCGGAGGCAAAAACCTGGTGGCGGTTGTTGCGATTGAATTCCAGGAACGTACTTATGCCACCCCGTATTTCCAGATCGGCGTCGTTCTTGCCGTAGGCATACCACCCGCCGAATTTCATATCGCGAATGCGCGAAAATCCGGATTTGATCCATTCTGCGCTGTAGTTCAGAAAGCGCAGGTCGTCGCGAACCTGGAAACCGAGATCGTTGACGTCGAACCCGGGTTCGAAATCGGTCAGTGCCAGCTTGTGTTTTTGTCCTTGTTCCGGCGCATATTCGATGTCCAGCGTTGCACCGTTGCCCTCGCCGCTTGCGCCACGATCCGCGTACAGATACTGGCCTTCAATATTCCATTTGCCACTTTGGCTAAAAAACCTGAAGTCCGCCGCATGCACGACGGCATCCGAATCCTTGTGATCGACCAGCGTCGTAACGAGACCCAGGCTTCGGTAGGTTGCGTTGATACTGTCTTCGTAAAGAACACGCGCCGCGCCGAAATCGCGACCGGTTTGCGTATAGACGTTGCCGTCATCGGCGGCAAAGTCAGTATCGTCTTCGAGTGCACCCAATACACCGTAACGTATCCGCCCAATCTGTCCTGTCGCTTTTAGCGCACCATCCAGGTCCGCCGGTTGTAAGGACTCGCGGCGTGACAAGCCCACGCCCGGCGGCAGGCCCGGCGCTCCCGGCCGGCCGCCGATACGCCGGGTATTGACGACCGCCAGCTGGTTCGGCCCGCCATCGTCGGCCCGACTGGTCGTGGCAAAAATTTCCTGGCCTTCCTGGAAGAAAAGCCGTTTTTCCGGGAAGAAAGTTTCCTGCGACGTCAGGTTCACATCAACGTTGTCCGATTCGATGGAACCAAAATCCGGAAACAGCGTAGCGGTCGCCTGGAAGTTGGTAGAGGGTCGCCAAAATAAATCCATGCCAGCATTGGATCGATCGTCGCCAACGCGGTCGAATGTCATTGACGCGTACGGAAACACGCTCCACTGCTGCCGTGGGTCCACACCCTCAAATTGCACCGGCTGCCAGCGGCTCATGAAGCGCGGCTGCGATCGCGGCAACCCCGGCCAGCCGTAGCGTTCGTTGAGATGCGCAACTTTGCGTGACGAATAAAAGTTGATACGGCGCGTACCGCCTTCTTTGGGCATCGCCATTTGCGACCAGGGAATAAAGAACTCGGCGGACCAGCCGTCTTCCGTCTGCTGCGTGGCGCCGTACCAGACACCGTCCCACTCCCGGCTGTACTGGCGTTCGGGAAGCACGGTGCC
>JBPCYD010000216.1:0-6615 GCA_051007895.1 Woeseiaceae bacterium | reverse complement strand
TTCTATACCTGATCTTCAGCGAGATTGGCCGGGTCTTTGACGTGGATCCGCTGGTCAGTACGGGAATCGCGGTCGCAGCTGCAGCGGCGTTCGGTTTTTACGTGAAGTCATTAGGACGTCCGATCTTTGTGATCCTATTACTCATCATGATTCCACTTGCGACGACGGAGCTCGGAACGGACGCGTGGATTACACCGCTGATGGTAAGCGAGATGGCCGCGTTGAACATGCATCCAGGGTGGGTACTTATTTACACCTCAGCCATCATGTTGGTCCTGCGACTCTATGCCGGCCCCATTGTGCACAGACTATCGCCGCTGGGTTTGCTAATGGCGAGCAGCATCGTGGCCGCTTTAGGTCTGGTGGCCCTATCGTCGACAACCGGCATGATGATTTTCGTGGCGGCGACAATCTACGGTCTCGGTAAAACCTTCTTTTGGCCAACGATGCTTGGCGTCGTCGCCGAGCAGTATCCGAAAGGTGGCGCCTTAACGCTGAATGCGACCGGCGGCGTTGGCATGCTGGGCGTCGGTGTTGTGGGCGCAGTATTCCTGGGGCTGATCCAGGACCAGTCGATCGAAACCCAGTTGGCCGCAGAAAACCCGGCGATTCACGCCGAAGTCGTCTCGACCAAGAACAGCGTTTTTGGCGAATACGATGCTGTTGATCCGGCGTTGCGTGGCAACGTGTCAGAGCAAGAGAACGTGATCATCGACCAGACCATCGAGCAAGCGACGAAAGGCGCACTCACGACGGTGGCGATCTTTCCAGTTCTGATGTTCTTGTCTTATCTGGGCTTGATGCTGTACTACCGATCACAGGGCGGCTATAGGCCGAAAGAGTTGGCGGACGAGGGCGGGTAAATCATGAGTCGAACACTATTCACAGGCGATACTCCCTACTTTCCGAACATCGGACAGATCCAGTATGAAGGGCCTGAATCGGACAATCCGCTCGCGTTCAAAATGTATGATCGGGACCGGGTCGTTGCAGGTAAGACTATGGAGGAGCACCTGCGATTCTCGGTTTGCTACTGGCATACTTTCTGCGCCGTGGGCGGGGACCCTTTTGGTCCAGGTACGCGAGTGCATCCCTGGACCGTAGGCAAAGACCCGCTCGAGAACGCAACTGAGAAGCTCAACGCTGCGTTCGAGTTTTTTACGAAACTCAATGTGCCATTCTGGTGTTTCCATGATTTCGATATGGGCTGGGAAGGAGCGTCTGTCGAAGAATCGGAGAAAAATCTGCAGAGGACGGTTGATCTTGCCAAGGAAAGGCAAGCAGCGACGGGCATGCAATTGCTGTGGGGTACAGCCAACGTTTTCTCAAATCCGCGTTATATGAATGGTGCGTCCACCAATCCTGACTTTAAAGTCCTGACCTATGCGGCATCACAGGTCAAAGCGGCAATCGACGCGACGGTCGAACTTGGCGGATCAAACTATGTCTTCTGGGGTGGCCGCGAAGGCTACGTGTGCCTGCAAAACACCGATACGCGGCGGGAACTCGAACACTTCGCGATGTTCCTTGAGAAGGCGCGTGACTACGGGCGCTCGATCGGATTTGACGGCACGTTTCTTATCGAGCCGAAGCCCATGGAGCCGATGAAACACCAGTACGATTTTGATGCCCAGACCGTGATCGGTTTCTTGCGTCACCATGGCCTTGATGGCGATTTCAAACTGAATATCGAGGCGAATCACGCAACGCTCGCGGGTCACACGTTCGCACATGACCTGCGAATGTCAGCCGATGCGGGCCTCCTGGGTTCGGTCGATGCCAATCGTGGTGATCCACAAAATGGCTGGGACACAGATCAGTTTCCGACTGACCTGTACGACGCTGTCCACGGCATGATGGTCATCCTGGAGGCAGGCGGTTTAGGCAATGGCGGCTTGAACTTCGATGCCAAGGTTCGCCGTGAGTCGACGGATCTGGAGGACATGTTCATCGCACATATCGGTGGCATGGATTCGTTCGCGCGTGGCCTCGTCATTGCGGACAGTATCCTTTCCGACCCGCGATTCTCCGAGCTTCGCTTCGGACGTTATACGAGTTTTGACGATGGGCCGGGAAAAGACTTCGAGAAAGGAAAACTTGGTTTGAGCGAGTTGCGCGACATTGCTGCGGCGAATGGCGAGCCGGCACAGCGTAGCGCCAGGCAGGAACTGGTCGAGAACCTTATTAACGATCACATATTCCGGGCACGCTGATCGAAATTCAAAAGGTCAGATCTGCTCGTCCACCCACTAGTCAGAAAAAGCCGGTGCCCATGGCCCAAATGCTTCCTGTGTCGCGATGATGACCTGTCGCTCAACGCCATTGACTCTGTGCTGATTGGCAGCTGCAAACTCCGGTGATGTGAATAGTTCCAGAAACCGCTCTTTAGACGGGTATGAAACTTTAACGATGTAGTCCCAATCTCCCCAGTCAACTGGCCCAAAAGCCGTACCGCGGGTATCGCCGGCCCAGTCTACGACACCTTCGACCGCTGCTAACTTGGCAAAACTTCCCTTAGCGTATCGTGCGTAGGCATCACGGCCGGATCCATTTCCGTCATCGGAGCATTCCTTAAACTTTATAAGGTTTATCATCGTTACTGGAGTGTCACTCGGAAACTCACTTAATGTGTCAATGTGAAGCTCGTCACTTGTTGGCATTCAGTAGCCCTCGAGCGTGTCGAGTACATCCTTGCGGAGCAGTACGGATTGCGGATAGTTCATTTTGGATATCAGCCACTCACCGTCTACACGCTTGAATTCCCAGGTCCAGCGGGTGATTGATTTGGGCGCCTCGAGCTCTCCATCGACAGACTGCCCGGTGGGGTCTTTCCTGGGTGGGTCAATTGGTTCCGATACGTAGTGAGTTACGAAGCCAGAACCGGTTGCGTGACCTTCATCAACGACGTCGATTTGCAAATTACTGCTTTGCAACACGTTGACGTTGCTATCCGCCGTTTCAATTTCAGTGAAGCGCTCGCGGATCACTTCCCGCCCGACTAGACCAAACGCATCGCCGTCTTCGGTGAACAGGTCTGCTGTTTTGCCCTGGTCGGCTTCCAGCAAATGCAGGTAGCGATAAACAAGATACTCGCACTCGCCGCGAATGATCTGGCGTTCAAGCGCACTCATGGTTGATGTATCTTCGGAGTCATCCGCGAATGCAATGCCGGACAAGGGCAGCAGGATAATCGTGGCCAGCGCGACCCGGATGAAGCGACCGAAAAAATTACGCATTGGCAGAGTCTCCTTCATGAGTAGTTCGAATGTTCCTTAGCGGATGATTTGGAGGGTACGGGACCCGGCTCGCCTTCCTTGAGTGCGTTTATTGATTCCAGCACTTCCAGGTTATTAATAGACGCACGCTGATCGATCTGCGGGCATTCTCGCAGCCCGGCTGCCAGACAGCGATGCACAGCCTCGGTCTGATAGATAAATCCTTCCTGATTCGGAAAGGCATCGGGGATGTCGATCGAATCAGGAAATGGGTACTCGAAGCGCTCTTCAGGGGAAGGCTTGTTGCCATCCATGTAACGCGATGGCGTTTTCGACGGAATCCGCACGGTTAGGCGGGTAGGGCAGTGAGCGGGCTGCTCCAGCGAGATACGACCTTTGCTACCGATGTATTCGGTCACTTCCGGGAACTCGCTGGGGTATGGGATAAACGACAGGTTGGCGAAGCGGTTGCCTGCGTATTCCAGTATGGCTCCGCCCGGACCAAAGTGACGGCCCGCCACCTGCACTCTCACGGGTTTTTCGTTGCCAAATGCCAGGGTCGCGGCCTGGGTTGTATAGTAGGAGTCGAAGTCGGCCTGCACCATCAGAACGTCGCCAATTGCGCCGGCTTCGATCAGGTAGCGTGCATGTTCGACAGCAGGAAGGAATCGTGTCCACATGCCGTCCTGCAGCATTAGTTTTTTCTCGTTGGCGGCCGCGTACATTTCCCGGGCATCATCTGCCGTTTTTGCCAGCGCCTTCTCACAAAGCACGTGCTTACCGGCTTCGATCGCCATCAGGCAGTGCTCCTTGTGCAGCCGGTCGATGGTGCCGATGTAGACAACATCGATATCGGGAGACGCCAACATGTTTTCGTAGCCGCCGTAAGCCTTCTCGACCCCGTGTTGCACCGCGAACGCTTTCGCCTTGTTTGCATCGCGGGCCGCGACAGCCGCAATGGTAGCGCCAGCACATTCGCGCGACGCGAGTGCCCATTGCCGGGAAATATCGCCGGCACCGATGATGCCCCAGCGCAAGGGAAATGCCACGTCTTCCGCTTTTGTCAGTCCTTGGCGGACGTCCCTGGCTACGTATTTCGGATTCGCACTACTCACCCGTCATCAGTACATCATGAAGCCACCGTCGATCGTGAACTTGTCGCCGGTGTGATATTGGCTGGCGTCGCTCATCAGGTAGACGGCGATCGCTTCGAAGTCTTCGGGTGTGCCGATGCGACGCGCCGGGATTCGGGCAATAAAGGCGTTGGAAAATTCGTCGTTTTGCAAGGCCTTCTCGGTCATCGGCGTTTCGATCATGCCAGGCAGAATCGAATTGGCCGTAACTTTGTAGCGCGCCAGTTCAACCGCGAGGCTTTGCATGATTGCAATGACGGCCCCTTTGCTACCGGCGTAAGTGGAGCCGGTAGGGTAACCGAGGATCGCACTTATCGAAGACGTACCGACCAGCCGTCCGCCCGGGTCGCCAGCCTCAGCGCGCTCTTTCATGTGCCTTGTCGCGGCTCGAAGCGAGAACATTAATCCGTCCAGGTTGACTGATAGCACCCGGCGCCATTCGTCATCGTCCAGTTCATGAAATTTTTTGCGGCCGCTGCCAACACCCGCGTTGGCAAAACAGCCATCAACGCGACCAAGCACGTCGAGCGTTTCCGCAAATGCTTCGTCGACTGCGGCTTCATCGCTAACGTCAACTGTGATGGCATGGGCTTTCGTCCCTAATTCCTGCAACTCGGCCAGCGCATTCTTGTTCTTTTCCGGATTGCTGCCCCAGATGCAAACATCGCCACCTTGTTTAGCGATGCCCTTGGCGAAACCGAGACCGATGCCACCGTTGCCGCCGGTGATCAATGCCACCTTTCCGCTCAGATCGAATAATTGCGTGCTCATTGTGATTTTCCTAAATGCCTGAAACGTCGGTTACCCAGACCTCAGGTGATGACAACCAATTTTTGTCGTCGTCCATACGGCCGTCCCAGCCTCCTGCCACGTACAGCCGACCGTTGATGATTCCGCTTGCAGGTGACGAAATAGGCTTCGGCAGATGACAGGTAATCTCCCATTCTTCGCCCTCACGTAAGGTAACAACATTACCGCAAAATCCTTTCTTGCCGCCTTCAGGTGTACTGTGCCCACCGATCATCCATATGCGATCTTCGTAAACAAATGTTGCGTGTTCGGAGTGCGAATGCGGTACAGGCAATGGTGGTCCTTCGCTCCAGCGATCGGTATCGGGATCATAAATGTCGACAAGCACTTGATCGATCTGTTGCGAGTCGTGGTTGAATTGCCCGCCGATGACGTAGATTTGGCCGCCCAGCGTTGCAATCGAGTGCTGATTCCGCGGCACTGCCAACGGGGCCGCCTTGCTCCACGTTCCGGTACCCGACGAGCGCCATTCGGCAAGATCGAATACGAAGTGATCCGGTGAGTCGGTGTCGCGATCAACCATCAATCCTGAAATGTAATGCAGCTTGTCTCCTATACGCTGCAGCGCGCCCGCGCCGCGCGGCTCCGGAAGCAGCGGTGCGGCCGAAAAGCGATCCTGCTCAAGATCGTAATGCCACACCTCGGAAATGATGTGGTCCTTGATCTCGCGGTTGGGCTTGTCCTTCATGCCGCCGGCGTACCAAAAACCGCTGTCGTCGGCGACGAGATTTACGTGTGAGATTGTACTCGGACAATCCTGCAGTTGGGTCCATGACCCGTCGGCCGGATCGAACACATCCTGGCGTCGGCTGGAAATGACGTAGTTTGCATAGCCGCCGAGTACGTAAAGCTTGTTATCGCGAATCAGGCTCGCTGGTTCCCATTTGCCGACCGGCATATCCGGCAATTGTTCCCAAGTTACTTCGTTTAATGGTTCAGTCATCTTTATTCCTTGGGAAACTGGCGATCCATGGCGTCGATCATCCTTTCACAGCGAGCCTCGAGCATTTTTCGGGTGTGGGTGCCATCGCAGAAAACATAGAATTCGTCGCTAAGGATTGCCCGCATGACCTGGTCACCGACCGTTTCCGCCGGTACAGCCATGTCATCGATCATCGCGAGGACTTCCTTGTTAACTCGTGCTTTGAGTGAATCGATAATTGGCGTGTCGACGACGTGTGGGCACAGAACGGACACACCGACATTCGTGTCGGCAAGGTCATTCTTCAAGAATTCAGATAGCCCAACCAGGGCAAACTTACTGGTGCCGTATGCAGACTGGTGGCCATGTCCTTCGATGCCGCTAAACGAGGCGGTGTTGACGATGTGCGCCTCTTCGCCATGCTCTAACATTTTTGGCAGGAACAGGTTGATGCCGTTAAGCGGTCCGTAAACATTGACTTCATAGACTTTGCGCCACATGTCGTCGGTTGTCTCGAGAATTTTCTTTCCGCCGC
>JBPCYD010000215.1:0-11368 GCA_051007895.1 Woeseiaceae bacterium | reverse complement strand
CGAACTCGGCACCGAAGTCTGAAGTAGCCTTGAGTAAACGGGCGGCGAGGCCGTCAAGGACATCCAGCAGCCCACACCAGACGATCATCCAGCCGGCGAGCTCGAGATCGCCGAGCTGGCCCGTCACTATCGAGCCTACGCCAAGCAGGAGGCTTATGGCCGTGAAGCTGTTAGGGATTGTGTAGCGGAGTTTTACCAACTGGACACCGGCATTCATTATTATTATTCCGGTGTTCATTCTGCATCGCGCCGCGCCGCAGCGCCAGTGGCAATACGGCCTGGACGCGCTGGATCAGACCGCCGGAGTCTTGCTCAGTGTCCAATCCGCCCTCACCTTATCTTGGCATTCGGAAGCTCGGAGCGGATTGATCTTTAGCGCACAGTCCGGCCGGAGTTTTTTCGGGTCTGAATGTTAGCGTCCAATCCGCCCTCGCCTTTACTTGGCATCCGTAAGCCCGGTGCGGATTGATCGTTAGCGCACAGTCTGACCGAAGTAATTTCGGGTCTGAATGCTAGCGCCTTCCTCTCCGGCTGGTTATTCCCAGCGGTCCCCGTGGCATCACCATCTGCAAGGTAAGTCCGTCCCGCATGACATCGACGACCACATTCTGACCCGGCTCACCGGTCATGGTCGCCTGCGTGATATCGCTCATGCTGAAGACGCGGTTGCCGTCGTAGCGAACAATCTCGTCACCCGGCATCAATCCCGCGGCTTGCGCCGGCGAGCTACCGATGATGCTCGACACGCCGACGTTGGTCGACCGCCCGTTCGCCTCCAGGTAGCGCTCATAGTTCTCATCGCCGAGCTCCTGGCGCAACGCATCACTGGAGGAAAACCGCTCGCGGCTGAATTCCGTGGCATCGCCACTCCTGCCGGCATCGTAGCGCGCCTGCAGGGAATCCATCTGCAGCTCCTGCTCGCGTTGCACGATCCAGCCGGCAAGACCCGGATCGATGCCTGCCTCGACCAGGCGCTCGGTCCGTGCCTCGGGCGTATTTCGTGCCGCGTATCGCGCGCGGCGCTGCTCCCATTCTGATTCGCGACTGTTGTCAGACGCCTCTGGTGCCACTTCGGACGAAACTGGCGCTGCAACCGTACGCAGACTCTCCAGTTCGTCAGTAAGCACGATGATCTCTTCCTGCAGCAACTGCCGCGCATACTGCTCCTGGCTAACGGCTTGTTCGAGTGCTGCGAGTCTCTCTGCTGCGGGGAGGTCCGTATCAAAACTAACGGGTTCTTTGGCAGTCGATTGCGATTTTTCAGGCAGATATACCCAGGTCGCCGCGGCGAATGCAGCGGTCGCGCTCAATACTGCGGCTATGAGAATCGTTTTCAAAGAAGCTCGGCCGTTGGATCCATTACAAATCTGATTCTAGCGCTCGAAGCAAGTTCCGACTGTCATGAATTGTCACGACCGCTGACAGTCGGCAAAACGTCGCAAATGGTCAGTATTCTACATAACCGGCCGCCTGGGGCAGGATGGTGCCGAATTCTATGTGATTTCATAGGAATCAGTTATTTATGGTCGCAATTTGTGCAAATGGCATATAATTGCGACCAAATAAAAATATTGCAGCCAGGCATCTAGGTCCGGAAATCAAACGACTAAATAGGGCTGCCATCAGGAGCGGGAAATGGACGGAATCAGAGGTTTGGGCGTACGCCCAGCACTACGCGTATTGAAGTGTCTTCTTGCCAGCATCATCGTCATGACGATCACCATTACGGGTGTACAAGCGCAGGGTGTAGTGGAATCAAACATCAATGTGACCGGTATCGGCGCTCCGGGCTATGACGTCGGCCAGCCCGGCAAGCAGGAAAACGAACCGTCCTGTGCAATAAACCCACTCAATGTCCTTAACGTGATGTGTGCCTACAACTGGTACGGATTCGCAGACCTTCCTACGAAACAGGGCGATACCTGGATCGGGTTTTCCGAAACTCGCGACGGCAGGGTTTTCCTGCGCCGCCCTCTGACCGGAACCCGAGACAATGACTGGACCGGCCAGGACTTCGCCGCTGATCCAACAATGATGGCATGGCCCGGCGGCGCTGCTGTCACCAGCATTGCAGGAATTCGCGGTGGCAACAGCGTCATGTTGATTCAGCGCATGATGGAGCTCAACACCGAAACGGGTTTTCGACACCTGTCGGAGGCGGGACAAATTGAAATAGCGTCCATCAGCGGCGTCAACTTTATTGACAAGCCGGATGCACGTGTCGTTATCGACCCACAAGGCGGCACACAGAGTGTCACCATGACGCTGGAAACGGGTGAAACTGTCACCAGGGACTGGCCCAAGTTTCGCATTATCGTGACGTATGCGGTCTTCAATGGCAGTAATCAAAACATAAGAACCTATTCGACCTATTCCGATGACTTCGGCGCTGCGGGCAGCTGGAGCAACCCGCAACAAATTACCAACTCGTCCGGACTGGACCAGGGACTGTCCGTCGCAAATATCGGCAATGAAATTCTATACACGGTGCGCCGCTTTGAGGCAGGCACGGAACAAGATTCCGTCATGGGCGCGATCTCAAAAAATCGCGGCCAGAAAATCGGCAAGGTTTTTGAAATAACCGACATCTGCGCGTTCGATCAGGTGACTTTGCCCGACTCGGCTATTACGCAGGAAGCGGCGTCTTTTCGCACCAACGATTTTCCGTGGGTCAGTGCCACGGGCGATGACTACGTGCTGGTCTATTCCGAAAGGCCACGCGACAGCGGCGGAAATTGCATCCTCGACCAGGGAACACGCATCATGGTCAGAACGTCGCAGAATGGTACGAGCTGGAGCGACGCGGTTCCCGTAAGTCCCGTTGCAGGCCACGCATTCCAGTTCATGCCTGCACTGAATTGCGCACGCGGTTCCTGCCAGGTCTTGTGGTATGACACTCGCAATGAAAGCGCGGCATTTTCGGCCGCATTGCAACCGGAACTGAGTGCGGGTGCACCGGCGTACTGGGAGAACAACCCGTTCATCGAGGACTTCATCGTTGACGATGAGTTCGGCAGCTTTACTTTCCGACGCACCGCGGACGTGTATACAAGCCGTATCAATATCGCCGCCAACGGCGATCCGGTTCCTTCTGCCCAACCTGAGCGTGTGTCGGTCTACCAGCTCGGCATTGATCAATTCGAAAACGTTTTCGAACGCGAATTCAATCCGCTCAACGTGCGTAACTACGCTGCCAATACCAAACCGTTCATGGGTGACTACATCGCCATGGCCGCGCCGCAGTGGCGACTGAAAGCAGACGGGACAACCTGGGAATCCAACCAGTCTCCCGTTGGTATTGCAGAGCTCGACAAGGTCAACTACTTCGGCGCTTGGACAGACAACCGCAGGGTCCGCGGCAGTTCGATACTTGCTTATCCCTATTCCACGCCCACCCCGTACAGCGTATCCAGTGAAGTGTCGGTCTCCACTGACGACGAGGACGCGGACGAGGTGCCGGCAGATAGCGAACCCGGTGGACCGCTACCACCGGTCAGTAAGGAAATGCTGGCGATGAACGTCGACCGTTTTTATTCCGCCTACATGCCGCGCGCTGAAGGACTGGAAGATCGCAATCTCAATCCGGGTATGTGCATGCCGGAGGCCGATTCGCAGCCGAACACAACGACGATGCCATCCGAAACCCGCACCAAGGATTCAGAAATCTATGGTGCGACCATTGAAGACCGAGTCCGACTGGTGTCGCCGACACCCGTAAAGAACCTGGGCCAGATACAGCGTGCCTTTGTACTCGGCATTGAAAACATCGATCCGGAAATGGATCAGACATTCCGCCTGGTCATTGCCAATCAGCCTGGCAATGCGCCAGTAGACGGCGGCGACCCATCCTTTCTTGAAAATGCCCGCTCATCATGGCGCCAACTGCCATTTGGACCCGTGTTTTTCCCAGGGGTCGAGCCGCCGCCCGTGATAGAAGAGTCGTTGGCGGTACCCGCCAATTCGACGGACTACATCTCGTTATTTGTCGTTTCCGATGTGCCGAACAGCCCAGTCACCGTGTATGCCTACGATGAATCTGATCTGCTGGTCGCGTCAATTACCGTCAACGGTGATTCAGAATCCGGGGACCTGCTGAATCCACCTGTCGGGTCAGGTGATGATGTGATTTTGACCGAGATTCACAACCCGGGCCTGCTTCTGCCAGTCTGGGGTGATTTGACCGTAGACCCGCTGAACCCGGCCTTCAGAAATCCGAGCATGCGGAATCCCAACTTCCGCAATCCGAATTTTCGCAATCTCGACTACCAGGATCCGAGTTTGCGGAATCCGCGGTTGCGAAACCCGAATATGCGCAATGAGACTACGGAAGCGACTAACGTCCAGAACCCTAGTCTGCGAAACCCGTCTCTCAGAAACGAGACACTGACCGATTCGTTTATAGACGTTACGTTTGGTGTCGAAGGAACCAACAACACCATTACCGCCATTGATGCCGACTTCGCCTTTGCCGGCGAAGAGTTTGAAACGCTGGATACGCAGCTCATTGCCTGGCAGGAAAACGAAATTCAATCACTGCAGAACTGTGACTTTGGACAGATCACAGAAAACAAGGTGATCGCCGCCGCCAATAATCCAAGCCTCCGCAACCTGACTGTGCCGGACATCGACAACAACCTCGACGGTTCGATTCGATTTCCGGTAGGGCCGGGTGAGGTCGTTGAGCTGACCTTACGAATCTTCGGCCCGCAAGCGGAACTCGCGGCGCTGACCAATACCGATAATGGGCCGTCAAAGCTCGAGACAAACCTGGGTTGGGTGGTCTCGGCACAGTCGGCCAACACCGGCGACACAGAGCTTAATCCGGGCGAAGAGCAGGTCATCAGGGACGTCATTCCACCCAGCTTTAATTTGCCCAACGGCTACACATTCGTTGCTGAAGCCACAGGACCCGACGGTGCATTCGTCGATCTCACCGACCCGAGCACAACGACAAATGGCGATTCGATCAGTGCAGAGGATGGTGATACTTCGCCGGAGGTAACCTGCATCGCCGATCCGGACGGAAACCCGATGCCGTTGCCTGGCACGGTTCCGGTTGGCTCTACGATTGTGAGCTGTACTGCGGTAGACACGGCGCCGGTACCCAACGTCGGTACCTGGACCGGAACTATCCTGGTCGAGGACAACACACCGCCAACGATCAGCGTACCCGGTGGCAATGGTGCGATATTGATCGCAGATCCTGATTCGGCGGACGGTACGATGGTCGATTTCCTGGCGCCAGGCGGATTTAACGGTAACAGCATCACAGTGACCGAATTGATCAGCCCGGACGATGTAATATTCAGCTGCGTGGCCCCGGCAAGTGGCGACACGGTTGATAGCGGCGTCTATCTGTTCCCGGTCGCAGACACTCAGGTATCGTGCACGGCGAGTGACCTTGGACCCTGTGATGCCGCAAATGCCGCATGCGTCAACGGCGTGAACGTCAGCGACCCGGTCATGTTCACGGTGTCGGTTGTAGATGGCGATCCACCCGTGATAAATAATGGAAATCCGTTGGCAGACATTGTGGTCGAAGCTACCGAAGATCCGATGCCGGTCAATGTGCCCAATCCCGACTTCAGCGACGAGATCGATGCTGACGCGACAATCAGCCGCACACCGACGATTACCGAATTCCCGCTTGGTCCCACGCCAATAGTGTGGACCGCCCGTGATTTTGCCGGCAACGAAGCAATGGCGAACCAGAACGTCATTATTCAGGATACAACGCCGCCGGACATTACAGTTCCGGAGGACATTACTGAATCGACCAGTTCGTCGGCAGGTACGGCTGTTACTTTCGTGGTAGATACAACCGATGTGTTCGCGGTATCAGTTACCTGTACTCCGGAATCCGGCGACACGTTCCCGCTCGGGACAACTTCCGTTGATTGCACGGCGACCGATTCATCAGGTAATTCAGCCGCAGATTCATTTACGGTGACGGTCGACTTTGTATACGGTACAACCGGAATCACAACGAATAAGAGAACGGCCAAATCTGGCTCGTCTATCCCATTGAACTGGGCATGGACAGATGAAGGCGGCACGCCGATGAGCGTTGGCGATGCCACTCAGTCGCTTAAAGTTCAGGAAGGCATGTGCCCAGGCGGCGTCATCGTCGCGGAAGATCCGGGCAGCAGCGGATTCAGAATCAAATCTGACCTCAGTTGGGAATATAACTGGCAGGCGGTGGATCAGAACGGCAACAATCTTCCTGCATCGAATCCGAATTCGCCCTATTGTGTGACGGTGACGCTGATCGAAAACGGCAACCCGGTTGGTGAACAATCAGGCGAGGTCCTGCTGAGGCCGTGATGAGCTAGTTGGCACGGTCCGCGGGAATCACCGATCCGTGGGTCGAACCAGGCTCCCTAACGAAGCTGCTGTTTTGCGTCATCGACCAGGGCGCCGCCATTCGGTCTCAGCGTCAAGAAGCGTTCGATGTTTTTGGCTGCGGCATCAGCCATACCGAGCTCCCGCTGCGCGCGAGCAAGCCAGTAGTGTAACGGCGCAACATATCGGTAAGTCGGAAAATCGTCCAGAAACATTGACGCCGCCTCGCCGCGGCGCCCGTCACAAATTGTGAATTCGTCCAGCGCCTCGGCACTGTGACCACCCTCGAGATAAACCTGGCCAAGATAAAACCGGACTAACCACAGGTCGGCGAGCTCTACCGCTGCGGTTAGCTTTTCAATCGCCTCAATATTGTCTCCATCCTGCTGCGACAGCAATCCTTCGATTAACATTCCGTACGCGCGACTCTGCGGCTGCAATTCCTGCACGAGCTCTGCGGCAATTGCACTCGCCGAGGCTTTGTCACCGGCCGCCAGGTACGTCAATGCAGCCGGCACCACCCAGGGCTCTCCACCCGAAACCGCAAGGCCTTCCTCTATTGCTGCAACGGCCGATTGAATATCACCTTCGCTTTCGTACGCATAGGACAGCGCCGAATACAGTGTCGCCGTGCCGTATTGGTTGCCACTTTCAATTCCAGCATCAATGCTTTGCTGAAGTACTTTACGTGCAGAGCCAAACTGGCCTGCATATATCTGGCTGTCCGCAATACCCAGCGCGGCTGACGTTGCCGCGAGCTCATTCGACGCAGCCATACTTTCGTAGGACTGGACGGCGGCAGGTAAGTCTTGTGCTACTAGAGCGCTGACGGCGATAGGCAGCCAGGCTTTATAATAGTCAGGCTGACTGGCAAGCACCTTCCTGGATTCTGCCTCGGCCGCTTCAAAATCGCTCGCGTACATCGCGTACAACGCGTAATTCGTTTGGTACATGGCACTATTTGGATAGAGTTCAAGCACACTTTGCCCGGCCGTTAGCGCATCTTCAAAGTTCAACGACAGAAAATTCAATACCGCAAGATTGTTGTATCCGATGTCATCGGCCGGGTAGTTGTCGACCAGCGACTGATAGCTTTCGAGTGCCTTCTGATAATTCCTGGTAACGATTGAATAATAAAGTCCCAACGTCCGTAGTCTTTCACGCTCGGTGACCCGATCGAGATTAGCGAGCGCCCTTTCCCACAGTGGGTCGGCTTCGTCGGTTCTGCCAAGATACGTGAGGCTCAATGCCCAACCCGAAAACGCGCGGGTGAAATTCGGGTCCTGCTCGACTGCCTTCGCATAGAAACCAACGGCCTGCTCATCCTGACCAAGATGCTGCAGTTCCTGTGCGGTTGTATAGCTCTTGACCGCCTCCAGCGAGGCGGCGGTAAATGAGTCCGAGGCGAATACAATATCTTCCTCCAGGACATCGCCACCGAGTTCCTCGACGAGGTCACCTGTCAGCGAGCCGACTGCCATCAGTACGGCGCCCTTGTCTTCGGCATCTGCATCGGCAGTTGCAATAACGGCGCCTTCTTGCGGATCGATTGCCGAAATTTCGAGCTCGTAGCCACTGCCATCCGGAACGATAGATCCCGCAAGCACAATTCCGATATTTTCGCGTACCGCCACAAGTCTCGAGACCGAGACGTCGAGCGAACTGCCTGGTTGCAGCTCTTCGGCAATCTCCTGGGCGGTCGATCTCCTGTAGGTAGCAATGAAAGGCGCGACTTCCACACCAATTTGCAGCGCTTGTTCCAATGACCCGTCGAATAATGCGTCACCGGTCTGGTTGTCCCAGTTGGCGATCAGCACCGCAACTGGTTCGACGGGTGCAGCAAGCTCAGGCGTCCTCGTCAGGTTCATGTAGACGGAGAAAATCAGAGCGACGGTCAGCACACCAATGACAACGAAATCCATTTTACGGCTGCCGATGGGTGCAACTAACGTGTCCGTCGGATCCGCCTGAACTTCGATGCCGTGATCCGTGACGTCATAGACCCAGGCGAGTACCAGCATGACCGGGAAGCCGATGAACGCAACGATGATAACCGCTTGCAATGCCCATTCCGGTGCGTCGAAGGTTGGCAATATGACGCTCGCAACCTCGATCAGGATCCAGCAGACGCCAATGTAAAGACCGGCCGTACGGAATACCTCGCGACGTCGCAACTCTCTGATAAAGCGATTCATTGTCGGAATGCTACTGCTCTTGAAATTTCGCCAATGAGTCTAGCATGTGGGAGCGAATGGATACCGCCCGCAAAGGGGATTTCTCCCTCTTAATTCCAGGTAGTTCGTGGTTTTGCGGTTTACGATTTGACGAGATGAATTTAGTCAACAAGTTAATTCAATCTCATCGGATAACAAGTGATTGCGGCTTAACCATCCGCTTATCTGTGCTGCCCATCTCGACACTGCTCGCTGGCTTTTCATTCCCGCTTTTCAATACGGGGAATTTACCGCTGCGGCGAGTTTGGACGCCAGCTCAGTTTGCGATTTACAACTGCAAGAAAGCTGCGAAATCGACTGCGGTATCTACTATCATTGGAACGGCAACGCATCTGACCAAAAAGTCCGGGCAACAGGTTTTTTCAGGGATTGCGATTCGGTGTCTTCGGAATACAAATATCGCGCTTTTATCAGTTATAGCCACAAGGACGAGAAATGGGCTGCCTGGCTGCACAAGGCGCTTGAAACATTCAAGATACCCAAGTATCTCGTGGGTCGTTCCACATCTATGGGTATCGTGCCCGATCGCATGGGCAAGGTTTTTCGCGATCGGGAAGAACTTGCTTCGTCACACAGCCTGGGAGACGAGCTAACTCAGGCGCTCGAAGGCTCCGCATGCCAGATTGTCATTTGCTCGCCGAACGCAGCTAACTCGCACTGGACCAACGAAGAGATTCTCACCTATAAACGCCTTGGTCGCGAAAACCGCATCTTTTGCCTCATCGTTGACGGTGAACCTGGCACCGACCAAGAGTGTTTTCCACCCGCGGTACGTTTCCGAATGGGGACGGATGGCCTGTTGTCTGACGAGCCCGCCGAACCGATCGCCGCAGACGGTCGGCCTCACGGAGACGGCAAACAGAACGCGAAGCTGAAACTAATATCCGGATTACTTGGCGTCGGATTCGATTCGCTCAAACGGCGCGAACATCATCGCCGGCAGCGGCGCATGGCAATTATTACGACCGCTGCGGTAGTCGGCATGGTAATCACCACCGGTCTGGCGACGATGGCAATCGTTGCAAGAAACGAAGCAGACGAGCAACGGCGGCAGGCAGAGATTGAGGCCGAGACCGCACGTCAGACGACGGACTTTATGGTCGGCCTGTTTAGCGTTTCCGATCCGAGTGAATCGCTGGGCAACACGATCACCGCACGCGAGATTTTAGACAAAGGTGCGGCACGGGTTGAAACGGAACTCGTTGACCAGCCCGAAATCCAGGCGACTCTGATGGACACGATGGGCACGGTTTACACGAGCCTGGGTCTTTACGATGCAGCCGTACCACTTGTGGAAAAAGCCCTTAGTCGGCGACGTCAATTGATGGGCGACTCACACCTCGAAGTAGCCAGCACGCTCAATCATCTTGGTGAACTCAGGATGCTGAAAGCAAGTTACGTCGAAGCTGAAGCGAATTTGCGGGAGGCACTTTCTGTTCGCCAGGAAGTACTGGGAAACGATGCGCCCGAAGTTGCTGAAACGCTGACCGATCTCGCGGATGTGCTATCGCGACAGGGAAACTATGCCGATGCAGAACCGCTAATAGAAGACGCATTGACTTTGCGTCGGACCATCCATGGTGAGAAGCACGCCGACGTCGCTGAAAGCCTGGAAGATCTTGCGCTCAATGTATTCGACCAAGGAGAATTGGATCGATCATTACCCATCATGCGCGACGCCGTTGCGTTGCGTCGCGAAGTTCACCAGGGAGCTCATCCGGACCGGGCGGAAGCGCTCAACAACCTGGGTTTCATCCTTGGCGAGATGGGTGAGTACGAAGAATCAGAAACACTGTTTCGGGAGGCGCTCGCAATGAAACGCATTCTGTTTCAGGGCGAGCCGCATCCGGAAATCGCAATGGGTTTGAACAACGTTGCATTCGCCCTGCAGGACCAGGGAAAACTGGTTGAAGCGGAACCGTTGTACCGGGAAGCGATTGCAATGCAGAAAGAGGTTTACGGGCCGGATCACCCGGATGTCGGATTGTCACTGAACAACTTAGCGTTTCTCTTGTATGACACCGGGGACGACACTGCGGCAATATCCATGTCACGCGAAGCATTGACAATATTCCGCAATACACTGGGAGATGCGCATCCATTTGTCGCACGCGGCATGAATAATCTGGGTATGTGGCTAATGGACCGGGGCGATTATGAAATGTCGGAGCCGTTGCTGCGCGAAGCTTTGTCCCTGAGTCGTACCGGGCTTGGCGAGGATCATGTCGATGTCGCAGACAGCCTGACATTGCTCGCTGACCTGCAGATAAAATCGGCAGACTACGCTGACGCTTACTCGATGGCCGTGGATGCAAGAACGATTTTAGAAACTGCACTGGGCCGAGACCATTGGCGGACAGCCGCATCGATTAGCGCAGAAGGGGCCGCATTGGCGGGACAGGAAGATTACCAATCAGCAGAGATATTGCTTAAGGAAAGCTTCGACATTCTCAGGGAAGAACCGGGCGCACTGCCTTACTTTAAACGCCAAACAGCGACCCGTTTGGTCGGTCTTTACCACGCATGGGGAAAACCGGCTCGAGCGGCGGAAATCCAACTACTGATCGACGATTGACTTAGTAGCAACGTTAGCCCATTGGTTTTACATAAGAGTTTATTCAGTTTGGTAAGAATGTTGTCGACACATCGTCGACGGGCATACAATGTTGGCCGGGGAAAATCAGGGCGTTAAAGGCCCGTTCTTAAACCCACTGCGACAAAGAAAAGGCAGGCGCGATTGCTCCTTAAAGTCGACCGCCTTTAAAAAGAACCAAAACAACATCGCCGGTAAC